>SKQC01000020.1 GCA_007119175.1 Myxococcales bacterium
CTCTCGCTGATGTGGAAACTGGCATTGGTGGAAAATTTAAAATTGCGATACAGCGCGTCGTTGATCGTCATCCCAAAGCGCGGCGTCAGGTTAAATCTCCCCTGCTGCAACACCGGCTTTGGCTGGATGACATGTACCGTATCCCCATAATCCCCGGGGGTATCGTCAGCAGCAGCCGGAGCGACCACGAGGGCCGATCCGATCACCACTAAAGCGGCGGTCAACAACCGAAGAAAATGATGCCTGTCTCCCATGACTCGTCCAATTCGATCTGGCTTGATCCGCTGGCTGGTCATAACGGACCAATTTGTAAATAGATTGCGAGGAGCGAACTCCTCCCGACGTCGAACTGTCTCCGTTGAGTTTGCGATCCATCGTATATCACACCCCTTTTTCCTCCGGCAAGTCATCACCATGTTACGAAACATGGTCGACGGGGGTATTGACTAACCGCAATCCATCTCCGTTCGACCCTCACATAAATAGCGCTTCCACGAATTCCGCAGCGTCGAAGGGACGCAAATCGCGCAATCCCTCTCCGATACCGATATAGTGAACCGGCACCTCCAATTCATCGCAAATACCGAGTATAACCCCGCCCTTGGCGGTGCCGTCCAGTTTCGTCAGTACCACTCCCGAGATATCGAGGGCTTCGTCAAAGAGCTTTGCCTGAGCGATGGCGTTTTGTCCGGTATTGGCATCGAGTACCAACAGCGTCTCGTGGGGCGCGCCCTCCATTGCCTTTCCTGCTACTCGTTCCATCTTGCCCAATTCATCGAGCAGATTCGTATCTGTGTGAAGGCGCCCCGCCGTATCGCAGATAATGACGTCTGCCCCGTCGGCTGTCCCCTTTTCGATGCCCGAGTAGATCACCGACGATGGATCTGCGCCCTGTTCACCGCGATGCATTGGAATCGCTGTTCGCTGCGCCCAGATCTCAAGCTGGTCGACTGCCCCCGCCCGAAACGTATCTCCGGCGACCAGCATCACAGATTTGTCCTGGCGCTTGAGCATGCTGGCAATCTTACCGATCGTCGTCGTCTTACCAACTCCATTGACCCCGATGACCAGGAGCACAAACGGCTTCGCCGCATCGTAATCGATGCCGCCCTCGTGTTGCTCCAGGATCTCCTCGCAATAAGAGCGAATAAACGCCCAGACTTCTGCCGGATCTTGCTTCTGGCTATCCGACAGATGCTCTTCTACCGTCTCCAGCAGATGCTGGGCGATCTTGGTCCCGATATCGGCGGTAAAGAGGATCTCTTCGACCTCCTCGACCATCTCGTCATCGAGCTCCGAGCCTTTAAATAGCGTCCCCAGCCGGTCGATGAATCCCGTGCGGGTTTTCTCGAGACCAGCGCGAAGTGATTTTGGCTCTTCTTCGACCTCCGGTTCTTCTTCGACCTCCGGTTCTTCCTCGACCTCCGGTTCTTCCTCGACCTCCGGTTCTTCTTCGACCTCCGGCTCTTCTTCGACCTCCGGCTCTTCCTCGACCTCCGGCTCTTCTTCGACCTCCGGCTCTTCTTCGACCTCCGGCTCTTCTTCGACCTCCGCTTCTTCTTCGACCTCCGGCTCTTCTTCGACCTCCGGTTCTTTCTTCTTTTTGCCCGGCCGCGGGAGTGAAAATGACTTCTTTTTCTTCTTCTTCGCTTTTTTCCCGGGCTTCGGAAGAACAATCGACGAGTCTTCGCCGAGTCCCGACTTTCCCTTCTTGATATCTGGCAGGCCCGACTCTTCTTCTTCGCCCTCTTCTTCCGCTTCTTCTTCTTCCTCGACCTCCGCCGGCGCTTCTTCCGCTTCTTCTTCTTCCTCGACCTCCGCCGGCGCTTCTTTTTCTTCCTCTTCTTCCTCGACCTCCGCGGGCGCTTCTTCCGCTTCTTCTTCTTCCTCGACCTTCGCCGGCGCTTCTGCAACCGCGACATCTCCTTCTGCTTCCGTCTCTTCCGGTGCTTCCTCAGGCTCCTCGGAAGCGCTGATCTCCGCCTCGGCTCGCTTCGTCGCTTCCTCGGCAGTTTCTCGGCGTTTTTTCTTTTTCCCGACGACCTTTGCCCGCTTCGCCTTTTTTATCTCCGCCAGCGACATCCCCTCATAGTCTTCGACGGCCTCCTCGACCTCAGGGCGGTCTCCGAGCACGTCCTTCGTGGGAATGACACTGTCATCGACTTCGCGGCGCTCCGCGCGCGGCTCGGAATCCTTTCCTTTCGCCCGTCCTCGTAACAGCACGACAGCGACCACCACGAATAGCAACAGCGCTACCAGAATGAGCACGGTGGGTGTCGTCAACACTCCCTCCGCCTCGGGAGCCTGGGCAATCGTCAAATACTGCGAGGCCGCCGACCACGCGACGCTGTTGAATTCCACCATAAGTCCGTCCGTATCAATGAGTTGATCCGCTTATGAAATTTCTCGGCACGTTTTGCCTTGCCTCGGGGGGCCACGTCAACTCCGTCACCTATTTTGCAACGGCGATCAACGAGTCCATGCCCCCTCCACTCGAGTTTGTGGTGTTCTGCGATGGAAGGACGCCATCGGCTCCATCGATGACTCGCTGCGAATCACGACCTCACGAAGCGAGTCGGTCGTCGAGTTCCGACAGTGTCACGGAGACGACCTTGGAGATACCGGCCTCCTGCATCGTCACCCCGTAGAGCTTTTCCGGGGCTTCCATGGTCCGTCGATTGTGAGTGATAACCAGCATCTGGCTTATCTCGCTGAGCTCCTGGACCATATCGGCAAAGCGACCCACATTGGCGTCGTCGAGCGGGGCGTCGACCTCGTCGAGCACCGCAAAGGGACTGGGCTTGAGCAAAAATATCGAAAAGATCAGACTCACCGCTGTAAGCGCCTTCTCGCCGCCCGACAAGAGATTGACGTTCTGCAGTTTCTTTCCGGGGGGCTGCACTTCGATATCGACGCCCGTCGTTAAAAGGTCCTCCGGTTCGGTCAATACCAGACGCGCCTGACCTCCCTGAAATAGCCGCGGGAAAACGGTCTCGAATTTTTCCGTCACTGCATCGAAGGTCTCTCGAAAGCGTTTTCGACTCTCCCAATCCATCCGCTCGATGGCTTCTCTCAAATCGGCGATAGACTCCTCGAGATCGGCGCGCTGCTCAATCTGAAAGGCGTGCCGCTCCCGGGTCTCTTCGAATTCCTCGATGGCCAGCGCATTGACCTCGCCGATACGCCTTAGTCGCCGCTTTAATTTATCGGCCAGCTCCTCGCGCTTTTCTGCGGGCACATCGCATCCCATCGCCTCGCGCCGCGCCTCCGGCAACTCGAGCTCGAAACGCTCCGCCAACTGCTCGGTGACGTGCTCAATCTGAAGTTGAGCCTCCCGATAGGCCATCTCGAATTCCTGTACGCTCTCCTGAGCCTCGCCGAGGTCCTGGCGATTTGCGAGGACGACGAGCTCAAGAGATTTGACCTTCTCGCCGAGGGTTTTGACATTTTGCTTTGCCTCCTCGACTTCGGCGCCCAGCTCCTTGTGATCCGACGCCAATCGCTCGACCTCACCGGCGAGCGTCTCCGCACGCATCTGGGCTTCCTTCGCCCGCACCTCTTGTTCTTCGATCTCTGTGGCGAAGCGCTCGATTTGCTCACTGGCCCGCTTGATTTCGTCCTGTGAGCGCTGGGCGCTCTCCTCGAGATGCCGTCGACGCTCACCGGCTTTGGCGACCTTGACCTTATGCCGAGTCAACTCCTCGCTGACCTCGTCGATCTGTTCGTCCAGCGCCTCTACTTCACCCTCGGCCGCAGCTAACGCCTCTTCCCGATCGGGCATGGCGTCGACGATTTCGTCGGAGCGATCCGCCAGGGTTTCTCGCTCCTCCTGCAGACGATGGCCGGTCTTTGCGACCTCATCGATCTGTGAGGCGAGCCGCTCTACGCGCACTCTGGCCCGCTCCTCTTCGCGCTCTTCGCCGTCGAGTTCCTGCTTAAGGCCTCTCGCTTTGTGAATCGTCGACTGCAATTTCTCGCGCGCCTCTTCGAGCATCGCCTGTCCTGCCACGACCTCCTCGCGGGCGAGCTCCAATACCTCGTCGGCCTCACCATGTGCGTCGACAACCTGCCCCAGCTCCTCGCGCAGTTCTTCTAATTGACGAGCTTGTCGAAGGGCCGTCTCCCCGCTCTCTGCGGTGCCACCACCGACGACGCGGCCATCGGCGAAGACGACTTCTCCGTCCCGCGTCGCCCAGGCCTCCGGTCCCTCACCTTGCTCATTTCTCACCGAATCGGGCGCATCTGCCAGCTCGTCGATGATCTCCAATCTCTCAAGCCATGGGCCAGCGAGCTCTTCCGGCTCGTCAACCCCCTGTGGGAGTGGAAAACACCCGACGCGCCCGCCCTCCTCATCGACCAGAAGTTTTAGTGCATCCAGCGCCGCCTGGCGGTCGCGCACCACGATATCGCCGAGTCGATCGCCAAAAAAAGCGGCATATGCCGACTCGTCTCCACCGGGCACGTCCAGAAAGTCGCCGAGCGGCCCAAGAATATCGTCTCGCTCCTCGTCGCGCGCCCATTCGAGCACGCGTCGAACGCCGTCGGCGTATCCCTCGCCCTGCCGTCGCAGCTCCTCCAGACTATCAATGCTGGCCTGCAGCTTTAGCCGCTTTCGCACCAACTCTTCCTCTCGGCGGACGGCAGCCTCCAGATCCTCGCGCAAATCGGCGAGTTTGGTCTCTTCTTTGTCGACCTCGGCGCGGCGCTTTTCGATCTCTTCGCGCGTCCGGTCGTGGTCGATGCGAATCCTGGAGATACTGCGCTGCAGATCGTCGCGCTCCTCCACAACGCCTTCGCGCTCCTGTCGGGCCGCCTGCTCGCGCTCATCGAGTTCGCCCAACTGGCCGTCGATCCACTGGATCCGTTCTTCAATTCGCTTTATTTCACCGCGCTGGTTCGCCAGCTCCGCACGTGCCGCGTCGCGCTGGCTCGTGGCCTGACGGCGGCGCTCGCGAAGTTCCTGAAGCACCTCCTCGAGATCGCCGACGGCAGCCACGGCTTCTTCCGGCTTCTCATCGACATTTTCCAATTTCCGCCGAACTCTCTTCAATTCCTCGGCAACATCAGTTCGACGTTGCTGCTGGCGAATGCGGTCTTTGATCAAATTCTCACGGCGCTCCGACGCCTGTCGTCGCGCATCCAGAGCATGATCGCGATTCGAACGCGCCAGGTTGAGCCGCGTCTCCACCTTATAAAAATTCTCCGTGACATCGGCGTGGCGCTTGTCGGCATCCTCGGCAGCGGTGCGGGCTTTTTTCAGCGATTTCTCCGACTTCTTAAGGCTAATCTGCCCTTTCTCCACCTCTTTTTTCGCCACCTTCAGTTGGCGTTTTAACTTCTCCGACTTTTTCGCCGCCGCGCTCCGACGATCGAGCAATAAGGCGATCTCCAAACTCCTTAGCTCACCGCTGATGCGTTTATGCTCGCGGGCCCGCTCCGCCTGAACCTCAAGCGATTGCAGGCGATCTTCGATTTCGTCGAGGATATCACGGATTCGCTGCAGATTTTGCTCAGTCCGCTTTAATTTTCGCTCCGCTCTTTTGCGCTGATCTTTGTAGCGGGTAATGCCGCTGGCCTCCTCGATGATCAATCGTCGCTCCGAGGGACGGGCGTTGACGATAAACCCGATCTGGCCCTGCTCGATGATCGAATACCCCTGCTTTCCAAGGCCCGTGCCGGCCAGCAGCATTCGGATATCCCGCAGTCGACAGCTCGCCTTATTGATCAGGTATTCGCTCTCACCGGAGCGGTGCAATCGCCTGGTGATGGCGATTTCGGCGAGATTTCGAAATTCTCGGGGAATGCTGTCGCCAAACTCCCAGTCTCCATCTCCGGGCTCGCCGGACGGCATTGCCTCTTCGCCGACCTCCTCGGACATGATCTCGTCCAATTCGGTCTGAGTTCCCTCCTCGTCAGCCCGGGTCACCGCTGTATTCTCGAACGTCAGCGTCACCTCCGCCATCCCTGCCGGTTTGATCTTTTCGGTCCCCGCAAAGATGACATCGCTCATCGAGCTGCCGCGCAGACTCTTCGGCGACATATCCCCCATGGCCCATTTGATGGCGTCGACGACATTGCTCTTTCCGCAGCCATTGGGGCCGACGATACAGGTCATCCCGTCGCCGATCTCGACCTCGACGTGGTCTCGAAACGACTTGAACCCCACTATCTCCACGGTGCGCAGTCTCATATATGCCACATACTTCAAGTACGGCATCAAGAAATGCCGAGCTGATACCTCAGCTCTGACAGGCGGCCAAACAACCTACCGCCGCGCCCGAAAACGATCAATCAAAGGCCGGACTGCCTGCCGGGCATCGACTAGTCACTCGTTATAGTAGTAGGTTCCGCGAGTCGACGAGTCATCCGAATTTCCCCTCAGATAGCCCAGGTGGCGCACTCCGTCGTCATCGATGGTAAACGCAAGATAACGATTGGGATTTCCGCTCGACGAAGTGCCCAACTCGAGCACATCCTCAGTCTCAATCCACTCCGAACCATCATAGCGAAGGTGATTGGCAGCGGGGTCGGAATCAATGTAGCGGGTGAAGAAGATCTCGGGATTACCATCGCCGTCGAGAGCGATGGAAGTCCGAAACATCTCGTGCGACGAGACCAGGCTCGTCGACCATTCTTCGCCATCAAAATGGGCATAATTCTGGGTCCAGTCGCTGCCTCGGTAGGCCAGGTGAAGCTCGCCGTCATCATCGGCCGTCATTTCGGTGTCAGAACTCCCAGCAGAGGCGATCACCTGATTCGACCAGCTTCCGTCATCGCTTAAGGCGTGGCGCATAGCGTTTTCGTTGATATCGTAGTAGGTGATATGCGGTTTCCCCTCGTGATCCAGCGCCAAGGACGTCTTACGTCCCCCGTCGAAGATCGATTCATGAACCGTCTCGACCGTCCAGTCGTCCCCGTCGTAGAAAGCGTATTTGACGTCTTCCTCGGAAACGTCTCGATAGGCGATATGCGGGTTGCCATCGGAGTCGACCTCAATTGAAGCGTAGCTTCCAAAGGATATGGCCGGATCCACGGTGGTACGGACCCATCCGGTGTCAGTTTCTCGGCCATATTTGAGGCTGCTGTCATCGACATGGCGATAGACGACGTGTAGCGTTCCGTCATCGTCGATATCGATCGACGCATCGGCCATCTCTGAGCCGTCGTCGACCTGACGCTCAATCCACTGCTGACCATCCCAGGATTGTACGATCATCGCGTTTCCGATACCGAAAGCGATATGCGGTCGCATCTCGTCGTCGACGACAATGTCCACCTCGGTCTCCACCGACGCGTGGTTGTGAATTCTCTCACTATCGGGATGGCGACAACAGGCGCCCTCACATTCCCAGTACGGGGAGTCACAGGCATCGGCGATACACTGTGCGCCGTCGCAAGTTGTGGACAACACCTCCGAGCCGTCGGGGCACTCAGCGCAGCTCTCGTCGCATAACTGATAGCCGCTGAAGCACTCCAGGGAACATTCCAGGCTATCTGTACAGATCGCTTCTCCGGCATCATCGGAGGGACAGGGCTGGCAACTTCCGCCACAGCTATCGGGACTGTCGCTGGGCACGCATTCGCCGCTGCATTCGTGAAAATCAGCGTTACAGGTCAATACACATTCGGCGCCGTCGCATTGAGGCGCTCCGTTGGGGTCATCGTCGGGGCACTCGGCACAGTCACCGTCGCAGTAGCGGTAGCCGTCTTCACAGTCAGAAATCACGCATTGGTCCCCGGAACAACCAAAGGATTCGCTCCCTGCTCCATCACCGGGACACTGTGCACACTCACCGCCGCATAACTCGAAGCCGTCATCACACTCCGCAGGCACGCATTCGCCGGCGCTGCAGGTGGTCTCGACAATGCCCGCGCCATCGGGACACAGGACACAATTGTCGTCGCACAGCCTGGCGCCCACGTCGCACTCCACCGTACACATCTGATCGATACACCGAGGTTGACCATGGGAGCCGGAGGGACATTCGATGTCCGACTCGCATTCTTCACTGACATCATCCTCGACGTCGCCCACATCCACTGCGGCATCGACTGCGGCGTCCACTCCGACGTCAGAATCACCCTCGTTTACCGGCGTCTGTGATTCTTCGTCATCAGTACATCCGGAGAGCACAATTAAGACCACACAGATCAATGCCAGAAGCCATTTCGTCGATTCGCGCCACGATCTCATGAGTCGTCTCCTCGTTTGCTACCGTTGACCTCGAACTATCCACCCGTAGCAATTCCAGCATTAAAAGTCACCAAAACTGAGGGCATAGCGGGCAGGCTGGGTGGGTCGACGATGCGCCGTGCTCGATATTGAAACTGATTGTCGCTGCCTGCGCGTTTATCTTTGACTGAGGAGAAAAATACGAGATTTATCACAGGGGAGAAGATGAGCGATTTTGTGGCCTGGTTGTCACCGCTTGCGGTGCCCGAGGCGATCCGTCGCCGATGGAGCTGGTCGGAATCGGGGCTCGTCGGGATTCGCCGAAAACCGTGGACTGAGCTCGGACAGTGCCGGCAGTCTAATGACGAGCTGATCTTTGTGGGCCACGGCCGCGGCGAGCGGGGAAATCGCCACTTTCCCCCCGCCGATCCCCTGGCCCTGCGACTGCTTCAGGACCTCCACAAACTCGGCGCCGACGGCCTCAATATCCACCTCGGCCCAACCGCCGGAGTCTTTATTCAGGACGCCGGTCGACAGGTCACCATCTGGCGAGACCGATTCGGGCGCCACCCACTGCAGATGATTCGACTCTCTCAGGGATGGGCTGTGACCACCTGCCCCGAACTCGTGGAGCGATTGAGCCACGGCGAGCCGCGATGGTCAAATATCGCCGGCTTTATCCACAATTCGCCGAGTACCGCCGAGGAGGACGTATTTTTGGATGTCTTCAGAATCCGCCCCTCAGAAGCCATCATCTTTCGCGATCATGAGATTCACGAACGCCGCCGATGGTGGAATCCCGAGCGTCAACAGGTCACCGATCCTGTCCCTCGGATGACCTCGTTGCTCCAGGAAATCGGCGAATTATACGGCCGTAGCCCACACGTCATCGCACTCAGCGCCGGACTCGACTCGGCAACACTTGCCGCCGTGATCTCGCGCTGGCACCCGTCCCACGAGGCGCTGACATTTACCGATCCCGGCTCGCCGCGCAATGAGGGGCCCTGGGCGGCCGACGTGGCCGACCACCTTCGCCTTTCCTGGAAGGCCTTTCGAATCAGCGAGCACTGGCCGCTTTCCCGGCCCGACGACCACCGCTTTCCCGTCGGCTGGGGTCCACCGGCCCACCCCGACTTTGCCTGGAAGATCCCCTTTCACCGGTGGCTGCGACGGCGGCGCCCCACGATGCCGGTTATCTACGGAAACGGAGCCGACGAAGCCCTCTGGTTTCCGCCCTATCTGTGGCTGCAGAGCCGATGGCACCACGGCGACTGGAGTGCGCTGTCGGCGGCATACCGCCACCTGCCTTTGTCGCGCTGGCTGCGTCCCGGCCTGAGTGCGGCCGTCGACGCACTGGCACTGCGCGATCTTCGCAGTTTTCTGCCCGAGTGGCCAACAGAGCTCGCCCCCTGGCAGCAGCCGTCGACCTGGCTTTCCAGCGCCGCGCGGTGCGACACTCCGCCTCGGGCAGACCGGCCCGAGGAGCGCCTTTATTTATTGCGTCTGTGGCGACTTCATACCTGGCGATGGGAACGAGTCATGCGCTCTCTGGCCTACGAGGCCCGTCGCAGCCGGCGAGCGATTCGCACTCCATTTCTTGATGCTGAATTCTGGGAATTATGTTTATCACTGCGTCCGACGGACCTCGTACAGGGAGGTCGGCAGAAGGCAATTTTGCGACACGCCGTCTCCGAACTCCTGCCCGCGCGATGTTATGAGAGACCAAAGGTCGGGGGATTTGATTCGGTGGTCGAGCGCGGCCTCGCAAAACGAGCGCCGCGACAGGTTTACGCCTATTTTTCTCGTCCACACCTCCGGCGATGGAGCTCCTTCGACACCGGCGAATTCTTGCGGGCTTACGAGGAATACCGACGGCCCCCGACAGACTGCGCCACCACGTACCGCGGCTCCTGGGCTATCTGGAAGACTGTGGCGTGCGAATTATGGCTAAGGCGGCACGGATTATCCGGCCGCCATACTGACGACCGAGGTCTATAATGAGCACCATCGAACGACCGCTACATTTAATACAGAAATTCGACGACAAGGCATTGTACTCAAGCCGACATCGGCGATGTCGCCAATACCATCCGCCTCTGCTAACCAGGCACGGATCGCTGGGTCCTTTGATCCGTGGCGCCTCCTGGAAAGGCATCGACTCCGTCGGTGAGCTCGATCCAGACCAGACCTACCCCGGCTAAGCGACGATTCAAGGGCCAACTTATCCCTCGCCAATGATTCGGTGTACGAGTCCACCACTTGCTTACTGCGCCCTTTTTTCTCTATTCTCTTCGTGGACTCGTTTTCCAATTACAATTTGACCGTGCCACGCCAGGGTACTTGGCCTTGTTGATGCCGTTCATATTGCCATTCCCTTTTCGAAGCGAATCATGACCGAGGAAGCCATACTCGAAAGTGGGATGATTCTTGTCGATCGCTACCGATTAGACGCGGAGATCGGCGAGGGAAGCTTTGGTAAGATTTATCGCGGCCACCAGATCAATATCGAGCGCGACGTGGCTATAAAGGTCCTGCCACCGAAGTTTTCGGCACTGCATAATATGGTGGAGCGATTTCGCCGGGAGGCCCGTCTGGCCAGCCGGTTGCATCATCCCAATACCATCACCATTCATGATTACGGCCAGCATGACGATCTTTTCTTTATCGTCATGGAGTATCTCCGGGGCCAGGATCTCGCCGATCGACTCCACGACAAACAGCCGGTCTCCCTTGAAGAAACGCTTCATATCGCCCGACAGACCCTTCAGAGCCTCGGTGAAGCCCATAAATTGGGCATTATTCATCGCGATCTGAAACCGGAAAATATCTTTTTGACCCGTATGGGCGATAACGCTCAATTCGTCAAAGTCCTCGATTTTGGAATCGCAAAACTCGCCACCCATCATCCCGAGGTTGTCGATAGCGGTGGACGAAGCCTTACCGTTCAGGGAAATACGGTCGGCACGCCATCCTATATGTCACCGGAGCAGGCTGCCGGCGAAGAAGTCGACGCCTCCTCCGATCTCTACTCCCTGGGTGTGATCCTCTACGAGATGGTCAACGGTCAGACGCCCTTTGAGCGAGATCGTCCAGCCCGGACTATGCGGGCCCATCTCTTTGATCCGGTGCCCACCTTTCCCAATGAAGATCTACGCAATACGGGATTTGAATCGGTGGTCCGCAAGGCTCTCGCCAAAGAACCGGAAGATCGCTTTACCGAAGCCGCAGAATTTCTCGATGCCCTCTCCAGCCCCGATCTGGGCTCGCCGAGCCTGGGCTTCGTCTCGCTGACATCGGCGAATTCCTCGGGCGACTCGTTTCCCCGCGCCCGTCACGGCACACCGGGGTCGGCGTCGGCCCGGCCCACTCCCCACGAAGAGATGAAATCACCGCTTGGCGACAATCTTGAGCAGCCGCCCTCCGATCAGATCCCTTTCGAGGCCCTGCCCGGCTCCGGCAATAAACGCTCCGTGCCGCCGCCCCAGGGGTTTTCCCGCGAAGCCGCCTCCGTAACCTCATCGATCATCACCGTACTCGACGAGCCAGGCGACGATGACGTCATCGTACTGACCGAAAAAAAATCTCCTACCCCGTCGACGGACCAATCGCATTCCCAACGCCCAACGCCAGCGGCTGAAACCAACACCTCATCAGACTCTCAGGAGTGGGGATGGGACGACGACCTCACGGCCGCCGATGCCTCGGGATCACAGATCCTCACTGACCTCGACCCCTCAAATCAGCGCCCTCAAAAGATCGCGATTGCCATGGCCCTCCTGGCTGTCGTCGTAATTGTCTTTATCCTGGTGGCAACCACCGGATTTTAGATTTATCGACCGTTGATCTGAATCAGTCGCGACTCGATATCGGCGACCACCATGGAGATGGCGATATCGTTTTTGCCGCCCCGGGGAATGATCACGTCCGCATAGCGCTTGCTGGGCTCGACGAAACTATAATGCATGGGGCGAACGGTGCTCTTATATTGATTGATCACCGAGTCGAGTGACCGCGCCCGTTCGGCCACATCTCGCTGCAATCGACGGATAAAGCGGATATCGTCGTCGGCGTCGACAAAGATTTTGGCATCCAATAACTGCCGCACCGCCGGATCGGCGAGCACCAAAATCCCCTCCACCAATATAATCGGCGCCGGCGACACGGAGATCGTCTCTCCGGTGCGCACAGATCGCGAAAAGCTATACACCGGCTTTTCGATCCCTTCCCCGCGGCCTAATCTCTGGAGATGTTCGGTAAATAATTCGGTATCGAATGCATCGGGATGATCGAAGTTGACTTTACGCCGATCTTCTTTGGACAGGTGGCTCAGATCGCAATAATACGAATCCATGTCCAGACAAATGACTTCCTCGTCAAAGGCCCCCAGAATACGACGTGCTACCGTTGTCTTTCCCGACCCGGTACCACCGGCAATGCCGACTAGAATGGGACCTTTCATCACTGCACACCTTGTATGAATCCATTGACTGCAACGAACCGTCACCGACGGCCGTTCAAGGACATTACCAGCACTTCTTACAAATAATCAGCGCTCATCGACACGAATCGTATACGGCTCACACAATGAGCCCGCAGAAGCACTGACCGCGACATAATAAAGCCCGTGGGGCAAGTCAATATTGAGTTCCTCATCACCCCCGGGACCGCTCTCATTGACCCGAGCTACTCGGCCGCCCTCGTCATCGAGTAATTGAAAGCCCAAATTGAGGTGATTTCCGTCCAGCGAGATGCGCACCTTCTCCGACTCCGGCGCCTCCCACCCCGCTGATAGCGTGGGACTTTCGCCTTCTTCGTCATCGGCCTCGTCTCCAGTCTCCTCCTCGAGCGCGCGCGGCTCATCGGGACCGACGATAAATGCAAAGATATCGGTATCCCCTTCGGTGGCGATAAATCCGCTGCGCTCCGTACCCATCGGCAGCCGATCGGCGTTTTCCGGAGAGTCATTGGGCTCGATTTCGAGACCTTCCAGCCCGGCGACGTTGACGATCTCCAATTCGTAATCATAGCCCCGCGGTCGAAATCCCTCATCGGTCTCCACCGAGCGCACCTCCAGGTCGTATTCGCCGGGGCCTAGAACTTTATTGCACACCGTAATCTCTTCCTCGTTGCCATCGGCGCGCAACTCTCGCTCCTCCTGTCCTGAATCCTCTCCCGGCAGCCACCGCATCGCCAGCCGATGGGCATCGCCCAGTGGCCTCAGATGAGCCTGAACCACGTACTCCGGTCGCTCTTTGTCGGCAACCGCCTCCCAGGGATCGTCAAATTCGCTCTCCTCGTCCTCCTCGTCGTCCTCTATGGTGGGGTCGAATACCTCTGACGTTTCGCGTTCGTCCTGCGCGTCGTCGTCTTCCTCGTCCTCGCCATCGCTATCGTCGATGACAAAGCGAAACCGGTCCACGTCGCCTGGAGAGTGCAGATAGCCCCGAAGTGGCTCGTCAAAGTCCACCACCTGCGCTGTCCCTTCCGTATCGTTGGGTTCCCGTTCCAACACGTAGTCATCGGACTCCGGATGCTCGATAACCCGGAGCCGATAGCCCTGCTCGCGATTAAAATCCTCGCCGGCGCTGAGCACAAAATAAAGCCCCTCGCCGCGCTCGGCACTCAGCGACAGATTGGGAATCACCGCCGGTTCGCGATCCGTGACCGGGATCTCCATCAGCGGCGAGTCGAGTTCTTTATCGCCGTAGATTCGAAGATTCTGCGTCAGCCCGGCGATGGCACTGACCTCCAGGGTATACACCCCGGCCTGCAGCGCCTCGGCAGGCACATAAAATACATCGCGGTCGTGAGGTCGGTCGTAAAACCCCTGCACTTCACCGGGCACAGGCAGGGTCATCGCCAGATGGGGATAATCATTGGGCGCCATGGCCACCGTGGCCGCCGACAGACGCCGCCGCACGTCGACGCGGTACTCCCCGGTAGTGGAGTCATCGGCACCGGTGACGAAAAAGGGCCGCGACTCCGTGTTGGTGACGCCGAGCATGGGAATCGTCTCCGCCTCCCCGGCACCGGCCACGTCGTACATCAGTGGGGCATGGTCGCTATCTCCGCGCACATCGAGATAAATTGCCAGATCTAACTCGGAGTCCTTCGGCTCCACCGTCAGCTCCACCATCCACGTCTCGTCATCATCGACCTCAAGCACAAACCAGTCCACATCGTCGGCCGGATCGATCGCGGCATGCACCGGCCGCGTATCACTGCTCAATGAGATCGGCATCGCCTGATCGCGGCTGTCATTTGGCTCTACCTCCCGAAGCTCCTCCCTCTCTTCGTCTTGATCTCCCAGGGGCGTCACCGGTGTATCGTCGCTACTTCCATATATCAGCGAGCGCGCCCGATCTTCGCAATCGCAGCCCACGGCCGCCACCAATATCACGGCGAGGGCGGCTTTCCAGTATCGACGAATCATTCCCGTTCCCGGCTCAAGGCTCAAAAAAAAGCGGCCGCCCCGGGGCGGCCGCTTCCGAAGTCACCGGCGAGATTACTGCCTGGCGTCAAAGCGTTCAATGACCTCATCAGTCAGATCCAGCCCGTCGACGGCATATAATACCGACGTTTCCGTGCGCTCGATGACCATCGTAAATCCCTTCTCCTCGCCGACGGCCTCAATCGTTGAGCGCATCTTATCGAATAATTCGGTGGTCTTTCGCGCCTCCTGCTCGGCCAACTCCTGCTGCAGCGTCAGATAGGTCTCCTGTAATTGTTGCATTTCCTGCTGCAATTCCATGGCCATCTGCTGTTGACGCTCCTCGGAGAGCATCATCGCCTGTTGTTCCAGCTCCTGGCGCTTCTGCATCACCTCTTGCTGTTTGGTATCGAGTTGCTGCTGGCGCTGATTAAATTCTTGCTCCAGCTCGCTCTTTAGCTGCTGGCCCTCCTCGCTTTGCTCCAGGGCCTTCTGCAGGTCGACGTAGCCAATCTTGACGTCGTCCGCCGCCGCCGTGGCGACGCCGCCGAAGAGTAGCCCGACGGCGACGGCCGCCGCGCAGAGCAGGCGAAGGGGTCGTGAACGGTGATTTTTCGCTGTTGAACGCAACATGAATTCTCCTCTTGTAGGTTTCCAGAGCAAAACGAGTTCGTTGGGGATTTACATCAAAACGAATTGGTGATGCTGAAATCGAATACGACTGGCCGTTCTCCGGGCAGCCGCTGAAGGGGAAAGCCCCATTCAAATCGCAGCGGTCCGATGGGACTGAACCACCGGACGCCAAACCCGACCGAGGTACGTAGCGCATCTGCATACATCTCATCGTCTTCGACCAGAATATCTGGACGTAATGATAAAGGGGTTCCATCGTCGAAA
>SKQC01000187.1 GCA_007119175.1 Myxococcales bacterium
ACGGATGGCCTGTAGACCACAAGACTTACTGCCCTGCCACTCCCGATCTGGTCCTCAGGGCATCCCTGCCCTGGCTTTCCGTCCTTTCAACAGCCAGGCCACGGATGGCCTGTAGACCACAAGACTTACTGCCCTGGCTTTCCGTCCTTTCAACAGCCAGGCCACGGATGGCCTGTAGACCACAAGACTAACTGCCCCGAAGGCAGACGCCGTTTCGTCAACTTCCGTATCGCTCGCGATACTGGTTCATCAGGTCGCTGCGTACCTCTTCAGAGGGGCCGGTATCGGGAGGATCGGCGTTGACTTCGACGAACTCCACGATCTCCTTTAGTTGCCGATAAAAATTGCGGCAGCGCACACACATCAAACGGTGCATACACACCCCGATACGCTCTCCGAAGGGGACGCGACCGTCGAGATAATCGCTGACCTGGGCGACGAATTCGTCACAGCTAATCATGATGCCCCCTCTTCTTCGATGGTCTCGAAGTAGGCATCGCAGGCCTCGCGCAATGCAATCCGGGCCCGATGCAATAAGACGCGATGATTTCCGTCACTGACCTCCAGGATCGCGCAGACTTGCTCCGGGCTAAGTCCTTCAAAATCGCGGAGAATCAACACCGTGCGCTGATTGGCCGGAAGCTCGTCGACCGCCTGTTGAATGACCTCCAACAACGCCTGCTGGTCGGCGCGATCCGTGGGATTGATACTCCATGAAAAACTGCGCGTCGGCGCGCTGCGAGGACAGGGGTTTTCGATATTTTCCACAGCGTCGCGGATCGCCTCTTCAGAAAAAACTGACGATACCGGAGGCATTCGTTTATCGCGTACCGCCCGGCGACGAGCCTGGTTGGTGAGGATCGAAAAAATCCAGGTCTTCAGCGTGGAGCGCCCCTCGAAGTCGTCTATCCCGTCGATGACGGCAATCCAGGTCTCTTGCACGACCTCTTCGGCCGACGCCCCAGAGGCGCCGAGGGATACGGCGAGTCGGTACAGCGGACCGTGATAGGTATCGAGAAGCGAGGCGAATGCCTCTTCATCTCCATTCCGCAACCAATCGATGAAGGTCTCACCGAATTTCGGCGCCGCCGTCATGGCTATGAGAAATAAGCGGTCGATAGGTTGTCTCGTCAAGGTGGGGGGTCTATTTGGTACGGCGTCGGCCCACGTTGCCACGCCCATCAGACCCGCGCAAGTGCCGGCCGGCGCCGTATAGCAATGCATTTTAGAGGCTCTTTGTTCCATGGTAATGCAACCCGAAATGGCACCGTCAGTGAGCAGCCACCCATCAACGCTTAGATGACGCCGACGCCCGGCAGGTTTCATAAAATCGACACCGCCCCCCGGTAGTCGCGGAACAGGCGCAGATTGAAGAGCTGAAAATTTAGTTCTCAGTCGATCAACTGACCAGATATTGGGGCCAGAAAAACTCGGACTGAGTGTAACAAAAGGAGCTGGCGACGAACTACATCCTTGTAAGGCCCTGCGGAATCAATTCCGCCGGACGCACCCAACCTGGAGAATACGATGACTGTTGCTGCCCTCGATCAACTCCGTCCCCCTTGCTCAAAATCTCCGCTTGTTGAGCTCGACGACGCCGTCCTTGTTGAAAAAGCGAAAGAGGGAGACGAATGCGCCTTCGAAGTACTGGTGGTGCGCCACCGAAGTCGCCTTCGGGGCACGGCTTATTCCATCGTCACCGGCGCCGACCTCGACGATGTCATCCAGCGGGCATGGCTGAAGATCTTTCGCAAACTCCACACCCTTCGCGAGCCTCGGCTTTTTGCCGCCTGGGCGAGTCGAGTGACCGTCAATACGGCGCTCGCCTACGTGCGCAAACGGGGTCGTCGAAGCGAAACAAATCTCGACGATCTATCGCCGGGGCAGATGCCGGCCGACGACAGCCCCGACGCCGCCGAAAAGTCCGGCTGGCAGGCGTTATTGCGCAAAACCCGCCAGTGGTTTGATGAATTGGAACCCCGCGATCAAATGCTTTTTCGCCACTATCTGGTCGACGGTATGACCATGGAGGAAATCGGCGTCGCCGTGGGGATGAGCCCCGGTGGCGTCAAAACGCGACTATTCCGGGCCCGCAAACTTCTGCGGGCCCGGCGCGACCGACTGCTCGACGGCCTGGATTAGACCTCCCAGACCGGGTAGCCGATTTATTCTTCATCGAGGGTGACATCCACCGTGCGATCTTCGTCGTCGTCGAGCGAGACATCGACAACTTTCGTCTGATAACCGTCGGCGCTGATTTGAAGCTCCCAATCACCGGCGGGAACAGCGCCGAAGTTATAGGCTCCGCTTTCATTGGTGAGCTGATTGGGAACTGCCGGGTTGAGCAGTCCGCGATTTACGGTCACCGTCGCTCCTTCCACGGTGTCGCCGCCGTTATCGGCAACGACGGTGCCCAAGATATTGCCCTCACCAGGATCGTCACCGATCCGAAATCTGCGAGTAAACGATTCCTTCGTCAAATAATCCATGGTGTCGACGGGCACGATATGAAACGCCCAGATGCCGTCTTCCTGATTCGCCAGAAGAGTCTGTTTTTGGTCTATCGGCACGAAGGTATCGCTGTGAGTGGGGACAGTGTCACCGAATTGGTCGACCACGTAATAATAGCCGGTAAAATTGCTCTCATCGCGCTGGTCGGTCCACTCCATAAAGACATCCGTATTATCCGACCATGCTGCCTCGTCGGAGTGACTCGACGAAGTCACCGTGGGCGGTATGGTGTTGACGTTAATCGTAAATCGCGACTCCATCTGGCCGATATTAGATTGGGCATCGATGGGCGAGACGTGAAAGTAATTTTGACCGTCCAAGACGGATTCACGCGGGTGAGTCTGGACCTCTTCCGGCAAGAACGAGGCGTTGCCGGCGTCGGGGACGAAATTGCGGGTCGTATTGATCGTCTCGTAATAGCCCTGAAGCGACTCAAAGGGTCGGTCCCAGCTAAAGGCCAGGGTGTCGAAATCGTCGTTATAATACAGAGTCTGATCGGGATGGGTCGACGATAAGATCTCGAGGGGGGCCATCAATCCGTCGTAGGCGACGCCGTGGATAGTGCCCGTATTTTCGAACTCCGTGCCATACAAAAACTTCACTATTCCATCACCGCCGGCACCGCTGTAATTAAAGGTACAATCTAGCACGCCATCGCCGCCCTCCACGGAGGCGGTCCCCGAGAAACCAACGTCATTGGCCGCGAGGAGAATACCGCCACCGCTTCCTCCACCACCATGACTTCGAGAACCGCAAGTAGAGCCCGTGCCGAGCTCTCCGTCCGCTCCATCGGCGCGCAGAGAACCGGAGACATCGATCTGGTCGGCGATCAGATGCAAGACTCCGCCACCGAGCCCACCGGAGTCATCGGGAGTCGTACTGTTGTCACTATATCCCCCACCGCCACGGCTTCCCTCGACAACATCGATCTCGTCGCCGCGAGCAAAGGCCGGCGGAGCATCGGTGCCACTGGCATCCTCGCCCTGTGTGCCATAACTGGCACCCGTTCCACCGCGGCGAGTTGTGGCCGCCCAGCCGTCGTTGCCGCGCCCTTCGGGATGGTCTCCGGTGGCCTCGATGGTGATAGTGCCACCGCTCTCGACGGTGATGGAGGTGGCGATGATGCGCAACTCGCCGGTCTCAGAATAAAGATCGGCGCCACTGCGCACGGTTACCGGACCATCGACGATCACCGTGCCGTCTCTGGTCTCATCGGAGGTGATGTCGAGTTCCTCCATGGCGCAATCGCCGATGACCGACTCGCAGGGTGTATCATCACAGGTCTTCTCGACCTCCCAGGCCGTCCCCGACTCATTGCACACCTCGACGTCGTCGCCATTACATCGTCGTTCTCCAGGCTCACAATCGCCGGTGCAAAAGCCGTCGACACAATCGACGGCGCAACTGGCGATATATAGGTAGGCGGTTCCCGTGGAGTTGCAGACCTCGACGACATTTTCATTGCACTGAAAGTGGCCGGGATCGCACTCCACCTCGTCGACGCATTCCGCATCGTCGCAACCAATGGGGCAACTCTGGATGGCCTCGAAGCTGCCGTCCACACATTGCTCGATGGACAGCCCGTCGCTGGAGCATTGCTGGTCGCCATCGTCACATCCCTGGCACTGGCCGTCTTCGCAGATTTCGTCTGCGCCGCAATCCTGTGCAGACGACCAGTCAAGACAGCCCGACGACTGCTCCTCGCAGACCCGGTATCCCGACGATCCATCGCATTCGGTGTCGCCGTCGTCGCAGACATCGTCGCACTCGTCGACGCAATCGCCACCGGAGCAGACCTGCTCGCCGGGACAAGCCGTCGGATCGGACCAGGTCGGGCAACCTCCCACACTGACACAGGTCTCCACTTCATCACCGGAGCAGCGCGTATCACCTTCTTCACAGGTCGCCGGACACTCGTTCTGGTTCTGGTTCTGGTTCTGATTCTGATTCTGATTCTGGTTCTGGTTCTGGTTCTGGTTCTGGTTCTGGTTCTGGTTCTGATTCTGGTTCTGGTTCTGATTCTGATTCTGATTCTGGTTCTGATTCTGATTCTGGTTCTGGTTCTG
>SKQC01000041.1 GCA_007119175.1 Myxococcales bacterium
CGAGGGGAGCTGGCGAGGGAGCGGAGCGAACGAGCCTGTGGGGTTGAGCGAAAACCTCGAAGACCGAGGCCTGCACACTACCCACCGTCGCCCCTTGCATTCAGCGTCCAATTCTGGTTGTTTAGGGGCCTCCAATTTATCGACAGTTTGGCGGACGTCGACCAGCAAATGACTGGCTTCATATATTTCGCGCAACATTGGCTACTTAACACCCCGAGACAGACATGATTGCTCATTGCAAAAATCGATTGTGGATATCTGCCCTGGCGCTGGCCTTCGTGCTCGCCGCCTGTGGGACAGACGAAGATGAACAGACCCAGGAAAACGATAACGAAAATACCCCGACGGTCGTCGATAATATGCCGCCGTTGGAAGACCTCGACACGTTGACTGAGGGCGCTGTAGACAACGAAGAGCTACCGGAAGAGGCGAAGGCCGACGAGATTTTCCCGGAGCAATTCGATCTGGTCGACCTGCAGTCGCCGGTCCGAAGTCAGGGCTCGCGCGGGGTCTGCTCCATCTTCTCCACAATAGGGCTGATGGAGCACCTTTATATTAAGTCTGGCTTTATCGACGAACCGAATTTTTCGGAACAATACACTCAGTGGTCGGCAAAATTCGAGGCCGGCGGCTTCCCCAACTCCTCGGGCTCCAACGCCAATTTTAATCTTCAGGCCATCAGCAACTACGGCGTCGTCGAAGAGGAGATGTGGCCCTACGAAAGCAATCCATGGGGCGCTCAGGACGACCCGGACTGCACCGGCGATAACCAGCCCACCCATTGCTATACGAATGGCGAGCCGCCCCAGGAAGCGCTGGACGCGCCGAAATACCAACTTCCCAGCGGCCGCTGGATTTCCACGCGACATCGCGACATCAAAGCCCATATCTACAATCAGGGCAAAGGCGTCGTCGTCGGCGGTGACTTTTATTACCAGGCCTGGAACCACGGCGCCTCCGACCTGCCGACCAACAACGAGTATTACCGAAACGGATATGTCTTGTATCCCAACCAGGACGACATCCAATCCAGCCGCGAAAACCGCGCCGGACACTCCATTTTATTGGTCGGCTGGGATGACGAGCTAGAGGTAGAACGCCTCGACGGCAACGGCGAGGTCATGCTCGACGACGACGGCGAGCCGATGACCGAAAAGGGCTTTTTCATCTTCAAAAATAGCTGGGGCACCGGAGCCTTCGGCGTCGACAATGAGTACGGCGACGGCTACGGATATATCTCCTATGAATACGTCGAGCGCTACAAAAGCGGACGGGTCGCCGGAGCTCCTCAGGAGCAACATGTCCCCGACGACACCGACGAGCCCGACGAATTGGAATGCGAAGACGATGAGCTCGAATGCAATGACGAATGCGTCCTGATCGACGAGTCCAATTGCGGAAGCTGCGGCAACGAATGCGCTTTCGACGAGGTTTGCTCTGAAAATGCCTGTGTGGAATTGGAGGGAGAGCTCGAGACCTTCGCCTATGACGGCGACGAGCTGACTATCCCGGATGACGATCCGGCCGGCCTGACCACGGAAATCGAAGTCGAAGGCTCCGCGCCGATTCAAGAATTGTCTGTCGAAGTCTGGATTGAGCACAGCTACAACGGCGACATCGAATTGGAGCTGACTCATCCCGACGGAGATACAATCACCCTACGAGAAGCCGACGGGACGCCCGGTTGGGATGTGATCGAAGACTACGACGTCGATGATTTCATCGGCCTCGAATCCGAGGGCACCTGGCAGCTCAAGGCCACGGACACCGCCTATCTCGACGAGGGAAGCTTGGTTAACTGGTATCTGCACATCGTGCGCTGATCACCGACAGCTCCCCTGTTATTCGCAATAAAAACGCCCCTCGTCCGCGACCGGACGAGGGGCGTTTTTTGGTTTGACGGTGAACCCGAATCAAAAGTCGAACTCGACCATATTCAACTCATAGAGCATGGGCGACGAGGCCTCGATCTCGACATCGAAACTCTCGCCGGGCTCGGGCTCGACGTAAAAGTCGATTCGGTCCTGAACCGCTTCTCCTTCGGTGACGAGAGTGCCGCTTTCATCATAGACGCGCACCTCCATCGACTGCAGTGAGCCGTACTCGGCGCGAATCTCTCCCATCCAGGTGATATCGTCTCCCCCGCCCTCCTGAGTGAGGCGAAAATAATCGGGCTGATTCTCGCACAGTTTCAGCCCTTCATAGGTCTCAAAGTCGATGGAGGCGGCGTCTGATAGCTCGTGATTACCCGCAAATTCATCGTCGACCTCGCAGACCCGCTCGGTGAGCAATTCGTAGGTATTTGGCTCGCTCACCGTGACCACGGACAGATAATAAAAGCCGGACTCCTCGGCGGTATAGGAAATCTCCTCGTCATCGTCGCTCGACCATCCCTGAGCGACGCCGAAGCCTCCGTCGACGACCTCGTCGTCCTGCGAGGGAGCAAAGAGGGTCATATCCAGATCGCCCTCGTCGTGCTCGAAGAAGAGGTAGGCGTCGAATTTATCGCCGCGGACAAGCCGGGTGGCGAATACGTCAATATCGTCCTCCTCGCAGATTCCCATCTCCTCGTAGGCAGCGAAGTCGTCGACGATCAACGTCGCCTGAGCCGGCGTATCATTTGGTTCGTATTCCTCCCCCGGGCATTCCTCGGGCTCCACCGGTTCATCGCCGAATAAAAAGCCAGTGACGTGATAGGGCAATTCATCGCCGGCCACGCGCACCTGTACGGTGCCCGGGCCCTCCACTTCGACGTAACTCAGACCGACACAGGGGAGATCTTCGGCCTCCACGGGCTCACCGTCGAAGAGAAAATCGATCTTCGGCGACGTCGCCGGCGGATACGACACCGTCACCTCTGCCTCTTCGCCGTCGACGAGCTCCAATTCGTGATATTTCGGCTGCTCCTCGCAGACTCGATAGGCATTCCATTCCTCCGTTGAGATCTGGCCTGCCTCGTCGGGGTCGGCGTAATCAATGCCGTCGTCTCGGCATTTCTCATCGTCTGGCGAGTAGGCGATAAAGCGATATAAAAACTCGTCGGGCACACAGGACAGCCCCTCTTCGTCATCATCGGAGAAGGCGCATATTGCATAGGACATCTCTGCCGTCTCACCGGGATCGAGCTCCAGATTGGGGATCTCGCCCGAAAACTGCGTCCCCTCCATCTCCAGGACCTTCATCTCGTAATCCGGCGTGACGTCGATCGGGTCCTCCAGGGTCCAATACAGGAGAACCTCATCCCAATTCTGGCTGTCGTCGTCGATCTGGCCCTCGATGAGATATGGGGCGGCCGTCCTCTGGGCGCCGAGCGGTTCGTGGGCGATGACCTGGTCTTCGCTGCACGTCAACTCCGTGGGATCGGTCTCGCCGCCGCCGGGCGGCGACGTCCCGATATCCGGGTCCTGAATCACGATCGTGACCTGTTGCTCGACGACCTCTTCGTTATCGTCGGCTTCAAAGATCACGGAGTGGGTTCGCTGCTCGGCCTGCTCCGGATTGGGAGTCCAGCTAAATTTACCCTCGAAATCATCGGTCTGCTCAAAACTCGCCCCCTCCGGCGCCGTCGCCTCGGGCATCGATAATACCACTAGAGAGGCCAGGTCGTTTCGCACTCGCACATCAAATTCCAGGGCACCGCCACTGCTCGGGTTGTATAGCTGGCTGGAGCTGTTCAGAAAATGAGTCCCCTCGTCGCCGGCGTCGATATGGACATGCACCGTGCGCTCGACGGTGAGCCCCGCTTCGTTGCTCACGGCGAATACCAGTCGATGCGGCTCCCCGTCGGTGACATCGCTGATCAGCGGATCCCAGTTAAATAATGCCTCGTTTCGATATGTATCGAAGGTGGCCCGATCCGGGATGTCGACGGCCTCGAATTCGAGCTCCATATCCTGCGGATCCGTGGCCTTAATCTGGATAAAAACTACATCCTGACCGGCCGTAAAAGTCTCCTCGGAGCCCACGTTGAGCACCATCTGCGGCTCCTCGTATTCGCCGGCGTCACTGGCGCAAGAGACAACGCCTGTGAGCCCCATCACCGCCAGAATCATCGCTGAAAAAATTCTCTTCATCGCCAGTCACCGTGCATTCGAAGTCATGAACCTATGATTAGGAGCCACCACGGTAGCAAAAGTGGTGATCGATGAGAATTCCTCGCTCATCGCATCGACTCGTTCATCGCATCAAAATGAGAATACCTCGTTCGACTCCACGACCTCGACCTCACCGCTATGACCATCTTTAGCCAGCGCCCGCTTTAAAGCCCATCTCGACCCGGTCGGCCCGTGGACCAAAAAGGTTTTCGGAGCATCGACACCGCCGATAAAGCCCTTTAGCTGCCAGCGGGGAGCGTGATTGACCAGGCGTCGGTAAATCACCTTCGCCTGGCATCTGACCTGTCGGCCGCGCCACCGAATCTCGTCGCCGCGCCCGGCGGCCACCAGCCGGCCCGCCGCCGTATTTTTCCGGGCCCGATTTAAGACCACCAACGTGGCGCTCTGGTCGCCGACGAGGGGCTCACTGAGCACGCCGGCCGCCGTGGTGCGGCGGAATTGATCGCCGGGA
>SKQC01000152.1 GCA_007119175.1 Myxococcales bacterium
ACGACGGCGTCGATCGCCACCGGTACTTCATCTTCGTAGCGCACCGAGACCTGGCTTTTGGCGTCGGGACCCAGAAAATCGAGGACATCATTTTTGCGCACCTTCGACTGCCGGGCCACCAGCTTATGAGCTAGAATAATCGGCATCGGCATCAGCTCTTTGGTCTCGTCGCTGGCATAGCCGAACATAATCCCCTGGTCGCCGGCGCCCTGCTCCTCGACGACGCCCATATCGGTGCGCACACCCTGGGCGATATCCGGGCTCTGTTCATCGAGGGCCACCATCACCGAGCAGGATCGATAGTCGAATCCGTAGGCCGGATCGTCGTAGCCTATCTGCTCGATGATATCGCGGGCCACTTTCGCGTAGTCGACATGTGCCGAGGTGGTCACCTCGCCGACCAGCAGGGCCAGTCCCGTGTTGACCACGGTTTCACAGGCCACCTTGCAGTGATTATCCTGGGCGATGATGGCGTCCAGGACACCATCGGAGATTTGATCGGCGATTTTGTCGGGATGGCCTTCGGAAACGGACTCCGAAGTAAAGATAAAATCTTGGGACATCGGTTTACTGCTCCGTATAGAGAATCGGCTCACAAGATCGGTTTATCGGAAAACCGGCTCGCCGAGAAGGGTGTGACTCGTGGCGTCCGTGACTCGCACGTCGACGAAATCACCGGGGTTTAGCTCACGATCGTCGGGGCGGGGAAAAACAGTCATTTTGAAATCGTCGGATCGGCCGCATAAATCCTGGGCATCGCGCTTGCTCTCGCCGATGACCATGACCTGTACGGTCTGGCCGACTCGGTTTTTGAAGACCTCGCCGCTGATCTCTTCCTGGCGCTCGATGAGCGACGAGAGCCGCTCTCCTTTGACGTCTTCGCCGACATCGTCTTCGAGTTGCCGGGCGGCGTTGGTTCCGTCGCGCTCCGAATATTTAAAGAGATAGGCGAAGTCAAAGCGGACTTCTTCGAGAAGGTCGACGGTCTGCTGGTAATCTTCGTCGCTCTCGCCGGGAAAGCCGACGATAATATCTGTCGACATGGCGATATCCGGGATAGTCTCGCGGATCTGACCCACCAGGTCCAAAAACTCACCGCTCGTATAGCGCCGCTTCATTCGTTCCAACACATCGTCGGAGCCCGATTGCAGCGGCAGATGCAGGTAGTTGCAGATCTCGTCGTGGGTCGCCATCGTCTCGATGAGTTTCGGCGTGAAATCCGTCGGGTACGGCGAGGTAAAGCGGATGCGCTCTAAGCCGTCGACGTCGACCAGAAGCTCGAGAAGGTCGGCGAAATCCGTGTCTTCATGTCGGTAGGAGTTCACCGTTTGACCCAGCAAGGTCACCTCGCGGTAGCCCCGTTCGGCCAGATCTCGGCATTGGCGTAGGACTTCGTCGGGGGCCACTCCGCGCTCTCGTCCGCGGACGAAGGGAACGATGCAGAAAGTGCAGAATTTATCGCAGCCCCGCTGAACGGTGACCCACCCGCTGATTCCGGGAGTTCGCTTCGGCGAAAGGCCCTCGTAGGTCTCGTCGCGGTCCAATTTGACGTCCACCACGGGGTCGTTCTCCACCTCCTGACTCTCTGCGATCAGCTTCGGCAGCCGCCGGTAGGCGTCGGGTCCGACCACCAGATCTACATAGGGAGCCCGCTCGGTGATATCCTCGCGCAGTCTCTCCGCCATACATCCCGTCACGCCCAGAATCACCTCGGGCCGGGCGTGCTTGTAGCGCAACAGGTGGCTGAGCCGCCCGAAGACCCGTTCCTCGGCGCGCTCTCGGACCGCACAGGTATTGATCAAGATGACGTCTGCTTCGTCGTGGTTCGGAGCCGCCGTATAGCCGCTGGTGCCCAAAATCCCGCCCATCAACTCGCTATCGGCCAGATTCATCTGGCAGCCATAGGTCTCGATAAAGACCCGATGTCCGGGCCGCTGCCCGAACGAGGGCATGGTATTTTCCTCGCCATTATGGGCGTTCGGATCGGCCTGTGTGGGGTCAATGGTGGTAGTCATGGCGATGTGGCTTCCCGATTTCGAGGGGGTGAGCGGATGGCGTTGGGCCACAAAACACGACAAAAGGCCCGCCGATTCCATGCGCCGCATAACTGGGCGACGCTGAACGGCGAACCTTAAAAGAGCGGGGCACCTGCGTCAACAACGGGCGGTAAAAGGGGGTGTGCTACAGCCCCGTCGGTTGAGTCTTGGAGCCGATAGCATCTTGCTATCGCTGGCGCCGTTAGGCGCCACCGCGCTCGAAGGATCCCGGTCGCTGCGCGACCGTGCGATAACAAGGATGTTATCGGCTCCACCCAAGGAGTTTGTAGCGACGGAGCTGGATCACACCCCGGTAAAGGTGGCGACGGTTTTGAGAATGCCCCGTACTCTCGCAAGCTTATAATGTAGCCCCCGCCGACCGGAGCGGAGCGAGGGAGCCGGGGGTTCGTAGGTACAAGAACCCAGGAATTGACGATTACCATGAACGGCCCCGTCATTCCGAAAGGCCCCTCATAGTAACCCCTGTCGAGCGCAGCGAAGTCAGGGGTCACGGGTCGAGCTTTCGAGGTGCCGGTGGGGGTTGCTGTGGAGGTTCGCGGAGGGTTCGGCAAGACACTGCCACTTCAATGGAGCTAATAATGACCACTAACGCCGACTTGCAGTCCCCACCGCGAATAATTTGTCATCAGTGAACGCGGCTCGTCTATAGACGGTTGAGAGATGCCTGTCAGCATCAGGGAAAAGACGTGGCGATCGGTGCTGTACTCAGCAGCGATCTGAGCACTTTTCCAGTGATCGTGGGTCCATTCTCGATGTAGGCCATCTGGATATTCTGCGCTGAGTCGATAGTTTCTGTTGACGAGGGCAGCTCGACCCCGAAGTCTCAGCGAGTTATGAAGTCGATAGGCCGCGCCAATTGCTGATTGTGCGACGAATATCCGGTCAACATATATTGACCCCGGAACCGACCGAATGGGAAGCCATGTCGCTCCAGCTATTTCGATAAAGCCGCGAAACCGATGATTGATCTGGTGTGCCAACTCGGTGTGAGCAACCAATCCCACTCTGTGGGCTGTCGATAAGTACCAGCTATTCCAAAAGCCCCGACCAGCCGTCGCAACGGTTGAGAACGAGCCTAGTCCGATAGTAGGATGAGGGCGTCTCTCGTACCGAAAGATCGGAGCCACCGCGCCGACGCCGTAGGTGATTTGCGATGTGCTGAAATTCTGACGATAACCGACTTCAAAATAGGGTTGAGTCACCTGGAAAAGTCGGGTGTTTTCGAGCTCTCCCTCAGAATACCAACTGGCAATATTATAAAGTCCCCCCAGGGTGATTGACGTATAGACCTCGTCGTCGATCCACCACAACACGCTTCCGACTGATGAGAACGACCAGACTCTTGAGAGGCGAATAACGTCAATGCCAGTATCGTTATATACGGAGAAACCCGAAACCCCCATCTCCATATCGATCTCTAGCTCGTCAGCGAAGGCGCTCGACCAATATAGGCTCGTCATGAGCATTACAATCGCTCCGAGCAGGAACTGCCTCGCTCTTGGCGTCGTGGATCTCGATAATACTCGACGGATCATTGTTGGCGATATCGCAAGTGCCATCCCTAGTATCGGTCTTCGTCGATGCAGGTGCTGATCTGGCAGAGCTCCCAGCCGAGGTCCGCACAGTCGGCCTCAGTATCGCAAAGTCGAGTGCAATACGGTTCGTGCTCCGAGTAGTGCGGCGAATAGCACCAACCGGACTCACATTGATCGCAAATATTATTCGAACTCGGCATTCCCATACAATCAATACAGGATTCGCCGATTGGTATTAGCTCCTCGACGTCCTCTTCCGGTTCGGCATCGCCCTCGGCATCATGCTCCACGTCGTGGCCGACATCATCAACAATAGGCGACTCATCGTCGCCACAGGCGATAAGTCCGACCGCGATGTAGAGTGTTATCAGCAGAAATATTGATTTGAATCGGTGACTACTTGTCATCAGATCTCTCCATGATGTTATTTCGATTTTTCGAACGAATAATTCGAGAAGCGCCAGAATGGCCCAATGCGATTCAAGCCCGGATTATTTATGACTCGTCTACTGCGGCTGATTAGCCCCAAAATCGCTTCATCTCGCTCCTCGACGATGCGCTGCATCGCCTGTGGGGCTCGATTTTGCGCTTTTGGCCTCGTCTCATAGGGCCGGCCAACTGTAGATGTGACGCACGATCACCACGGTCTACACAGGCCGAGTCAAAGGCGCCTTTTTTTGCGCCAACGATGAAAAGATGTCATCGGCTCCATCTGACGCGGTACGCGAGAAGCCGAGGGTAATAATACCTTAACGAACCAGTAAAACGGTTAGGTGAGTCTGGCGTTTATCTCAGTTCTATTGGTGCTTTGGTCAATGCAAATTCAGGGTTATCTGGTTTGGAAATACCCAGAAAAAACCTCAAAAATAAAAGTAAGCGTTAAGTGGGGTGACGAAGTCATGCGCCAAAGCGCCCTGAAAGGGGCGGGCTGACGGCCCGAAATGCGGCCAAGCTGGCCGCGGACCCCGGGG
>SKQC01000344.1 GCA_007119175.1 Myxococcales bacterium
CTGGCAGACCTGCGCCACCAAAGATGACGGTTCCCTCTGGTGCTGGGGAAACGTCGAATTCGAATTCCAGTTCACCGTCGATATGGACCGCTATTTAGAGCCAGAACAAGTGGGTGACGATAGCAACTGGAAGACCGTTTCTGCCAGCGAATGGCACAACTGCGCCACAAGAGATGACGGGTCCCTCTGGTGTTGGGGAAGGGGCGATGGCGGTAAGCTCGGGCTGGGCGATACGGAGGACCGGGAGCAGCCAGAACAGGTCGGTAGTGGTAACGACTGGAAGACCGTTTCTGCCACTGACTTCTCCACCTGCGCCAAAAAAGATGACGACTCCCTCTGGTGCTGGGGAGAAACCTTCAGTGGCCAACTTGGAGAAGACGAGACTACTGGCGACAGATGGGAGCCACAACAAGTCGGCGACGATACCGATTGGCAAACCATCTTTGCCGCCCCCGGCCACACCTGCGCCACAAAAGACGACGGCTCCCTCTGGTGCTGGGGAGGGAACTCAGACGGGCGGCTCGGACTGGGCGATACAGACGACCGAGATCTACCAGAACAGGTCGAGGGCGATGGCAGGTGGAAGACCGTTTCTGCCGCCAGCGGACACACCTGCGCCGGAACGCACAACGACTCTCTTTTTTGCTGGGGGCGGAATACTTCGGGACAGCTCGGGCTGGGCGATACGGACAACCGACATATGCCAGAACGGGTCGGTGACGGTGATAATTGGAAGGCCGTTTCTGCCGCCAGCGGACACACCTGTGCCACAAGAAATGACGATTCCATCTGGTGCTGGGGAATGGGCGAATTTGGTCGACTCGGCCTCGGCGAGGATACGAGCAACCGACTGAAACCAGAACGTGTTGGCGACGATGATGAATAAAACTGACCAGGGTTTGAACATATATTGAACACCCAAACGGTTGCCACTCGGGGCTAATATGTTTATATTGAGGTGGTTGAAAATGTTTTGAACAGGCAACACACAGAGCTGACGAACGTCATTGGACGTCCCCCCCTGGAGAAGGAACCATGCCCACCTTTGAGAAGACACAACTGGTTCCGGTGGACGCCGACGAATTATATCGCTGGCACGCCCGTCCCGGAGCGTTTGAGCGCCTGATTCCGCCCTGGGAGGATATCGAGTCGATCGATGAACGCGGCGGAATCGAGGACGGGGCTCGCCGCATCTTCAAGATTCAGCAGGGACCGGTATCCGTCACCTGGGAGGCCCACCACCGCGATCATATCGCCGGAGAGCAATTCGTCGATGAACAGGTGCGTGGTCCCTTCGCACGCTGGGTGCACACGCACCGTTTTGAGCAGCACGAACCCGGCAAAAGCTGGCTGGTCGACCACGTCGATTACGCGCTTCCCCTCGGCGGATTGGGTAGCATGATGGGCGGCTCGAAGGCCCGCCGCATGCTGGAGAAGATGTTTGCCTTTCGCCACCGTCGGACCGTCGAAGACCTCATGAGGCACGCCGACACAGATCGGCGTCTTACCGTGGTCATCAGCGGCGCCAGCGGAATGGTGGGAAGCGCTCTGAGTGCTCTGTTGAGCAGCGGAGGTCACCGGGTCATTCGTCTCGTCCGGCGGATAGGCGACGTCGGTGAAGATGCCCTGTACTGGTCTCCCTCGACCGGAGAGATCGACGCCGAGGGCCTGGAGGGCGTCGACGCCGTGGTCCACCTCGCCGGCGAGAGCCTGCAGGGGCGGTGGACGAAAAAAAAGCGACAGGCCATCGAGCACAGCCGCATCAAGGGGACCAGCTTGCTCGCCGAGGCACTCGCCGGGCTGCGCGACCCCCCGGAGGTCTTCGCTACGGCCAGCGCCGTGGGCTGGTACGGCGATACCGGCCGAGAGCCAGTCGATGAAAAGGGCGCTCCCGGCGAGGGATTTTTGGCCGAGGTCTGCCAGAAGTGGGAAAACGCCTCGGCGGCGGCCAAAGAGGCCGGAATCCGCACCGTCAATATGCGTCTGGGCGTCGTCCTCGAGCCCTCCGGCGGGGCCATGGCGAAGATGTTGCCATCGGTTCGATACGGGCTGGCCTCTCAGCTCGGCAGCGGCGACCAATATATGAGCTGGATCGACCTCGATGACGCCATCGGCGCCATGCTCTTTTTATTGACTCATGACGAACTCGAGGGACCGGTCAACCTGACGGCGCCGCGGCCCGTCACCAATGCCGAGTTGCACCAGGAATTGGGCGATGTCCTGGACCGGCCAACCTGGATTCCCGTACCGTCAATGGCCGTAAAGGCGGCCGTCGGATCACAGGCTGCCCAGGAGATGGCACTGGTCAGCCAACGGGTAGTGCCCACGGTCCTGCAGGAAGCCGGATTTCACTATTATTACCCCGACCTGAAGACCTCGTTTGAGACCAAATTGGGGATCTCTCCAGCGGTCGCCGACGCCGATCGAGCCATGAGTATTTCCTGCCTCATCAACACGGGAATTCATGGGTCGATATAGCGCCGGCCACGTCGGATTTTCGGAGCGCCGTGCGGAGGCGATATCATGACTGTGCTGGAAGAGCGAATCACCGTTTCGCGGCCGCCCGGCCAGTGTTTTCGCTACGTCCTGGACTTCTCGACCATCGAGCAATGGGATCCCGGGGTCTATCGCGCCACGCCACCCCGATGTTATTCATATTGGCGATTCTGTCGGTGGTGGCGTTGCCTGCGATTCTGCTCTGTGCTGTGATCTGGTGGCCGAAATACTGGGGGCAGATCAGATCGCTCGATGCGATATACTCAAAAGTAGCGAAGCAATGAGCCTTGATGAACGAAAGGCACAGACAATTGTCGTAGCCGGAGCCTCGGGATTTCTGGGACAGGCCCTTCCTGGCGCTCTGAACTCCGATCATCACCTGGTAGGTCTGACTCGTTCTTCGACTATTTTATCAGCCCAGAACTCGCAGCACTCGACCAACTCCGACCGGGGATATAGCTGGCGTCAGGCCGACCTCTTCTCTCGAAAACAGACCATCGATGGACTCCGGGGGGCGGACCTGGCCATCTACCTTGTTCATTCCAAAAGACCCTCTGCGGCTCTTACCCAGGGCGATGTCCGGGATATGGATTTGATCTGTGCCGACAATTTCGCCCGCGCAGCCCGGCATCATGGCGTCGATGATCTTATCCTCATCAGCGGCATTCCCGCCGGGGACAACCAGCTCGACTCACCGATAAGCGATCCACTGGAAGTAGAAGAGACCCTCGGCGCCTATGGCGCGCAGGTCACCACCCTGCGCACGGGAATGGTCATCGGCGCCGGTGGAGACCTGACGGAGATGATCTTTCGTCTCGTCGAAAACCTGCCCGTCATGGCCCTTCCCCGATGGACTCAGACCCCTATACGGCCGATCTTCTATTCCGATCTCATGGAGCTTATCCGCTATATCATTGAAAATCCCTCCTGCCGGGGGCGGTCCTGGAATGTCGCCGGAGCCGACGAGGTCAATTATCAAATATTGCTCCAGATGAGCGCCGATATCATGGGGTTGCGGCGAAGAATCTATACCCTCCCATTTACCTCTCCCGCCCTGTCTTCGAGATGGATCTCGATGTTTACCGGGCTGCCACGGACCGTTATTCGACCGATGATCGAGATGCTGCGACGACCAACGCCTGTTGTAGATGCCGAGCTGCAACAACTCGCCGGGCAAACCCCGACGCCCATCACAGCCGCCCTGGTCGAGGCGCTGGAGAAAAAAGATATTGGAGGCGGCGATGAACTCGTGGAGGCCAAACAAAGCACGGTCTTGAGTTCCATAAAACCGCCCAACGAAGTTCGCTCCGTACAACGGCTGCCCGTCCCCCCCGGTCGTCGTGCGCGCTGGATCGCCACCACGTACGCCAGATGGCTCCCCGAGTTTATGGCCCCCCTGATGCGGGTGGAGTTTCGCGAGGAGCGCTATCTGGAGTTCTATATGCGATTGCTACCCTGGCCGCTGTTGAGTCTGGAATTAGACCGCGAGGTCAGCCGGCCGGATCGACAACTTTATTGGATTCGAGGTGGGCTGCTGGCGGCGACTCAGGAGCGGGGGCGCCTGGAGTTTCGAGAGGTCCTCGACGGGCAGTGGAGCCTGGCCGCGGTTCACCGGTTTCGACCCAGACTGCCGTGGTTTATCTACATCTTGACCCAGGCCCGGATTCACCTTTTTATTATGAAATCTTTCGGAAGATATCTCGCCGACGAGCGTCGGCGCTGTTTAGATCACGATGCTCCCTAGTGCTGTCGGGCTCCGATCGTTTTCAAATGGTGAGGTTTATCTAAACTTCCCCGGCTCCCGCGCTGAGAAAAAAGAAGCGGTCGATGAACTCGAAGAATCGTATCTCCGGCGATTGCATTCGGTTCAGAAGGCCTGCGACCCAGAGGGGCTTTTCGGCTGATATCAGGAAAAAACCGAGACGATTTATTGGTGTGATGAGTCGCCACAGCGGGATTCGTCGGGCCACCACTGCCACAGGATAAGAGCCATGGTGACGGTGTTGGTGATGGCGAAGAACCAGTAAATATTGTGTGGCCAAACGGCGGCGGGGAAGATC
>SKQC01000198.1 GCA_007119175.1 Myxococcales bacterium
ATTTACCGAGGAAGGCTGGGTGGCGGTGCGCATCAGCGGCGACTCCAGCCGCGGGATCTTCACCGTAGAGGATTCAGGAATCGGCATCGACGCCGAATTTCTACCTTATGTCTTCGAGGAATTTCGCCAGGAATCGACCGGGCTTGCCCGCTCCCATCAGGGCGCCGGTCTGGGTCTGACGATCGCAAGACGGATGATCGAAGCCCTGGACGGCACCATCACCGTCTGTAGCACCAAGGGAGTGGGCTCGACATTTACCGTGACCTTTCCGAGAAAGCCCGCCGGAGAGTTACCAGCGCCATCGCTCACCTACGAGACGCCGGATAAGCATTCTGCGGACTCCGAATTGCCGGCCATCCTGGTTGTCGAAGACGATGACGCCGTGCGCTCGATGGTGACCCCTATCTTGGCGACGGACTTCGATGTCACCGCCGTATCCGACGCCCGCACCGCCCTGGTGACGGCGACACAACGCGAATTCGACATGGTGGTCCTCGATATCGGCCTCCCCGATATGGACGGCGTCGAAGCCCTTCATCGCCTGCATACCATCCCCGGTTATGCCGAACGTCCTATCGTCGCTCTGACCGGCTACGCCATGCCCGGCGATCGACGCCGGTTTATCGACGAGGGGTTTACCGATCATATCGCCAAGCCCTTTGTCCCCGATGAACTAAAAACTTCCCTCCAGCAACTGCTCGTCTCGTAACCTCCGTTTGTCCTTGCCACCACGGCAGCCCGGACAGCCCGGGCAGACGGGCAATGAGCGCAGATTCACACTCCCCAGAAAAAGTAGATCCCCAGCGCCGTGGCGATGGCGAGTAGAAGCTGTAAGGGAGCGCCGACCCGGAAGAAGTCCGTAAATTTGTAGCCCCCGGGACCATAGACCATCAGGTTGGTCTGATAGCCGATGGGGGTCAGCATCGAGGTACTGGCCGCGAAGGTGACGGCCAATACGAAGGAAAAGGGATCGGCGCCGATGATGTCGGCAGCCTTAATGGCCACCGGGATCATGAGAACCACACTGGCGTTATTGCTGATGACCTGGGTGATCAGACTGGTGACGACGTAAAAGATAAAGAGCATGGCCAGAGCCGGTAGCACCTCCGCCCAGTCGACGATCATGCTTGCCAAAAAGGCGGCGCCTCCCGTCGCCTCGAAGGCCGTGCCGAGGGGGATCATTCCGGCCAGCAGAAAAATCACCGGCCAGTCGACGGCGTCGTAAACGTCATTCGGGTCCAGACAGCGAGTGACGACCATGGCGACGACACCGGCCAGCGACGTCACTAAAATGGGAAAGATGCCGGCGCCGGCCAATCCGACGACGGCGAGCACGATCCCCAACGCCACTGGAGTCTTGGAGCGGCGCATCACCGGCAACTCTTCCTGCTCGACGACGACAAATCGGCGATCGCCGGTCAGTGTTTCGAATGCCTTCGGCGGCGCCAAGACAAGCAGGGTATCACCGCCGGCGAGTTTGAGATCATTGATCCGGTCGTGAATCACGCGGCGCCCACGTCGGATGGCCAATACCGCTGCCTCGTGTTGCTGCTCGAAATTCAGGGAGCGAATCGTCTCACCGACGATTGGCGATTCGGGCAATATCAACACCTCCGCGAGGCGCCGGGCCGCTCGCTGCGGGTCTTTTGCCTTGACCTCCTCGAGGCCGGTGGCGGGCACAATATCGAGAGACTCCACGTCCAATAGGCGCTTTAGATTCTCCCGATCGGTGCGAATCATCAATTGGTCGCCAGCGATGACCTCTTTTCGCGCCAGGGGCTGCGAAAATTTCTTATCCTCCCGGATCATATGCACGATGTCGGCATCGAGATCGAGCTGGCGCAACGCCTCCCGGACCGTATAGCCCACCAGCGGAGAATCCTTGCGCACAGCTACCTCCGTTAGATAGCGGTCCATCTCGAATTCGCTGGTCAGATTCTTCTCCGGCTTGATCCGCTCCGGAATCAGATGACGGCCGACAAATAACAGGTAAACAAAGCCGATCACCAGCAATACTGCGCCGAGGTGAGTGAACTCGAACATCGAAAAAGGCTGGTCGATGAGGCGATCAGATATATCGCTGGCAAGCAAGTTGGTAGAGGTGCCGATGAGGGTCAGCATCCCGCCGATCATGGAGATAAATGAGATCGGCATCAGGTATTTCGATGCGGAGATCCGAGTCTTTTCGCTGATGTCGGCCACCATGGGGATCATCATCGCCACCACGGGGGTATTGTTGATCATCCCCGCCGTGCTGCCGCTTAGCCCGGTGAGCATCATAAACTGCTTGGTCGGATTGCCGCCGGCGATGTCGATGATCTTCTGGCCCACCCACTGGATAACGCCGGTCTTTCGCACCCCCTCACTGAGGATAAACATACACAACACGGTGATCGTGGCCGGATTGGCGAATCCGGCAATCCCTTCGGCGGGACTGATCATCGTCCAGCGCTCGAGGACAATCAGTGACACCAGGACACATAGTGCAGTGATGTCGATGGGCATCACTTCCGTGACGAATAGGATCAGCGCTGCAACGATAATCCCGAAGACCACGAACATACCTGTCGTGGGCTCCGGGCTCGTCACCGTCGCCTGAAGCAATACCGCGCCTACAGCCGTCAGATTCATCCTGCCGCAACACTTTTTGTCGAAAAGAACTTCGGGACGGATATCCCTGCGCCGAACCGCGCCATTCACAACCGATAAAACCTAAAAGGACAGCGAAGAATCTGCAACCTGACATATGCGCCCCGTCCCCTTGACGACAGTGCCAGCGGGTATCGTCTGCCCAGGTGTGACCGCCTGCGAATTAGCCCTCAATAATTCAGACCAATGACCCTGGTGTGACACCCTGTCACACATTTGTGGTAAACTGTGGACAGATGTCCCTATCTGTAATCCGTTGTCCTACATGTCATCACAACCTTGCCCCGCCCTCGGGGGTTGGAACAACAGTTGCATTTGTAAGCGATTGTCAACTCACGGTGACTCCATTTTTTTCGGCGACCACGAGGCGAATGATGAAAGTAATGACCGGTATGAGCGCTCATAAGATGATTTCTGGACTTCTCGTTTCCCTTCTCGCTCTCCAATTCGCCTGTGCCGACGACGCTTGGGCACCAGAGGAGAGCGAAGCCACATCGGAAAGGGCGCTGACACCGACCGTGGCCGATGAGCAACTCGAAGCGCTCAGCCAGCCGGTCTTCTGGGTCGACATTCCGGACAACGCCACGGCGCGCACCCTTTTTGATGGCGACGCCGCTCAGATTGAGTCCCCCGACGCCTTTCAACAGGTGAGTTGGATGATGGATGCCGAGGATGCCTCGGAGTTGCGATTTCGCGTTCGCGGCGAGTCGGGCGACTGGTCAAAATGGAGTCCCGTGGAGATCACCTGGAATGAAGGTGACTTCTACAATGCACTGATCCGCCTCGACACGCCGGCCACGGAGTTGGAGTTGCGCGGCGGCGAGAAAATCCAGTTGGCGCAGCTTGAGTTTTACGACGAAGTCGTGGCCCGCGATCACTTCATTGAGACCCCGCGCGCCGATGAAGTCACTGGCGCCGAAGCCCATCAAACGGACGAGGTGGGAACCGTTCAGGCGGCAATCGCACCGTCGAGCACCGTGACCTCCCGCGCTCAGTGGGGCGCCGTCAATCCGGACAAGGTCTGCGGCAACGTCGTCGCTCCCCATCGGATGGCGATTCACCACACGGCGATTCCCGCTGACGACGGCGGCGACGCTGCAGCGCGGATGCGCCAGATGCAGAATTTTCATCTCAACGATCGCGGCTGGTGCGATATCGGCTACCACTTCGTCGTCGCCCAGAGTGGCGAGATCTTTCAGGGCCGCTCTCGCTCCGACCGACCCGGCGCTCACGTGGGTGGACAAAATAGCGGCAATGTAGGCATCGCCCTGATCGGCGACTTCAGCACTCAATCCCCGTCGAATACTCAACTCGACTCCGCTGCCGAGATCATGAAATGGGTCCACGACACCCACCATGTCTCGCTGGACCGCGGCTCCGTCAAAGGTCACCGCGAACACGCCGGCCAGAGTACCAACTGCCCCGGCGGCAATCTCTTGAATCAGCTCGACGATCTCATCAATCGCGCCGCCGGCAGCACCCCACCGAGTTCCGGCACCGGCGGAAACGAACCGGCTCCGGCGCCGAGCCCCGACCCTGATAGCGGCTCCAACGATGGTTCCGGCGGAAGCACGAATTCGCCCTCGGACAATACTCAAAACCTCGATGTGGAGCAGGGCTGTAATATGGCCGGCGGCTCCCCGCTGGGCTCACCGATTCTTCCCCTTATCCTGGTCGTCATGGGCCTGATGCTCGTCCGCACTCGAGACGAGCAGTCCGCGATATCGGTTTCGCAGCAATAGCCCGAGATGATACGACAGAGGCGATGAATGAGACTCAACTCAAACACCCCGCCGAAGACGAACGCCACCGCCCTGCCGCGCCGACCCGAATCGCCCAAGAATTCGGTGTCGGCGCGGCGTCTTCAGCTCGACAGGTCGTGGGCCATTTATACTCCCTTCTCGCCGGGTCACCGAGCGATGAGACCCGGCGATGCTTCGACGGATGGCTCGATTGTTTCTCAGAGGCACTCGGCATCGATGCTACCGGCGACGTCTCCTGGGCCGGCGCCCTGGCTTCGCACTATGAGGTCGACGCCGACGATCCGGCGAAATTGCTCTTCGCCGTACACACCTACTATGCCCTGGTCATCAAATTGCTGGCCGTCGAACTCCTGGTCGGTCTCGATGACAAGCTGCTCTCTCGCCCCGAAAGGCTCAGTCGGCGTCTGCAGGACCCGTGTTATTGGGAGTCATTGGGGCCGGCCAACCTTACGGAGGGCGATCTATTTTTCTGGTATATCGAGCAATGGAATTCCCGTACCGCCGAAGCTGTCTCGCTGACGGCGGCCGGACTCACCGGCTACGGCGACGTGATCACTGATGGCAATCCTCATCGCCACCGAGATCTATTAAAACCGCTTTATAGCTCGCTGGTTCCGTCAAAAGTACGCCACGGCGTCGGCGAGTATTATACCCCGGACTGGCTTGCCGAACTGGCCCTCGACGAGGTGAATTACGACGGCGATCCGAATCGGCGACTTCTCGATCCGGCCTGCGGCTCGGGAACCTTTATTGTCTGCGCCATCAATCGCATCAAAAAGTGGATCGCCGGGCACGGCGACCAGAGCGGTTACGAGCGCCACGAGCTCAGAGAACAGATCGTCGACGGCGTCGCCGGCTTCGATCTCAATCCCCTCGCCGTGCTCGCCTGCAGGGTCAATTATCTGGCCGCCATTTGTGAATTTATCGATCCCTCATCGGGCTTTGAAATCCCGATTTATCGTCGCAATGCCATCGCGCCCCCGCGGGATACAAAACTCGCCAACACCGCAGACCTCGTGGTGTCGAACCCACCGTGGATCAACTGGCAAAACCTTCCCGAATCCAGGCGCGAGACCACCAAAAAACAGTGGGAAGACTACGGCCTATTTTCGCTCTCCGGAAGCCGCGGACGCCTCGGCGGAGGCAAAAAAGATCTGTCCATGCTCTTTACCTACGCCTGCTGCGACCACTACCTGAAAAATGGCGGTGAGCTCGGGTTTTTGATGCCCCGATCGGTCTTTAAGTCGAAGGGTGCCGGCGATGGGTTTCGTCGTTTTCGCTATGACCGCGATGGGGAGACGATCCATCTCGCCCCCACCGAGGTCCACGACTACACGGCGTTTCAGCCCTTTGAGGGGGCGACGACGCAGACCGTTTTTATGTCCCTGAAAAAACAACGCCGGCCCGTTAAATACCCTGTACCGTATTGGATCTGGGAGAAAAAAGGCCGTGGTAAAATTGGCTCCGATACATCTGTCGCAGACGCTCAGGAGCGGATGAGCTGTATCGAGCGCGCCGCCCGTCCCGTCGATCCCGATCACGACGCATCGCCCTGGTTGACCGCCCCTCCGGAAGCGATCGAGGGAATTATGAAAGTCATCGGAAATAGCGACTACCGGGCCTATGAGGGCGTCAATAGTGGCGGGCTAAACGGCTGTTATTGGGTGCGCGAAATCCAGCGAACCATCGACGGCTATACGGTGGTTGAAAATCTGCATGATGTGGGACGTATCAAAGTCGAAAAGCGTCGCTGCGAAGTGGAATCGGAGCGCGTTTTTCCACTTCTTCGAAGCGGCGATATCGAGCGGTGGGCGGCGCGCCCGATGACATCGATCATACTCGGCCAGGACCCGGAAACTCGCTCCGGGATCGATGAGTCGACGATGAGGAATAAATATCCCAAAATATACGACTATTTCCGCCACTTCGAAGGAGATCCCGACGACGTTCGCCGGGGAACGCTGCGCGGCCGATCTCTGTTTCGGCGCTATTTCAAACCATCGGATCCCTTCTACTCCATGTACGGTGTCGGCCCCTATACGATGAGCACGTGGAAAGTGTGCTGGACTCGAATCGACACCCGCCTTCGCGCCTCCGTAGTTGGCCCCGACGACGAGGGACGAGTGGTCCTGCCGCAGGAGACGATCACCTTTGTACCGACAGAAGATGCCGAGGAAGCTCATTATTTTTGCGCCCTATTTAATTCCACTCCCTCCGATGCGCTGGTCCGCTGCTACTCCACGGGAAAGGGATTCGCCTCCGCCCATGTCCTCAAGACCGTGGCCGTGCCTCGATTCGACCGGACAGATAAGGCGCATATCGAACTCGTCGAATTGTCGCGAACCTGCCACGCGCTGGCCGAAGACGGCGCCGGCGACCGTCTCCGAGAGAGACATCTCGAAATCGATCGGCGAGCTGCCCTGATCTGGGATCTAAGCGATGAGGAACTGCGAGGAATCCAGAATGCATTTCCCGTTTAGATCTCCCTTTACATCGCAACAAAACTGTACAAAATAGCCGCTCTTGCTATCACCTGCGACCTGTTATTCTCACCTCTGTCGTCATCGAGACTAGCGCCGCGAACTATCACTGAGGAGAGCTGCACGTGTCCTTATCATCCTCGAATGCCGAGGGGGGCCGAGAATCGGATAAACAGACGGCGGATGGCGAGTTGGTGTCCCGATTTGTCGACACCGCCCTTGCTCCCGATCGAGATGCCGTAAAAGAGCTGCGTTCCCTATTTGACGCTCCTTCGATGGAAGGGCCCAACCCGATCGACTCTGAGCGGCTGAGCACCATATTAGGTGCCGATTTCAAACTCACGGACCGAGAGTTCGTGGGCTATCCGGTGGGGTTGGAAGTCGATTCACTGCACGCCCTGCGCGATGAGTGGAGCTCGGGAATGCCGCTGGAGCTTCGCCATATCGTGATTTTGCTTCAGGTCCTTAAAGATGCGCCGGGCAAGGAGCTCTCCGGGCGAATCCACGAGAAGCTAAAAGAGACGGCCGTCGAGGTAATCGCCCGTGGTGATGGCAAAACGGCAGACCGAGCCGTTGCCCTGATCGAGGACTCCGACGCGGTCGAAGCAGCACCAGTTTTGGTCGCCATGCTGGAGGTGCTCGGCGACGATGAGCTCGACAAGGAGGCCCCGGAACTGCCTATCGTACTGCGCGCATTGCAGTCACCGGCACCGGAGCCGAAGCGACGGGCACTAAAGATCGGGGGCTCATTTTGGGACGACACCGACAAGATCAGCGATATCTTGCTCCCACTATTGGACGCTCAGGAGCAAAAAATTCGGCGCCGCGCCTATATGCGTCTTGCTGCTCATCACCCGGCGCTGCTGGAGCAAAAAGTGGAGCTGCTCTTGGAGCGAGGCGACTTTGAATCGACGAGTCTCGGAGAGTTGCAATTTTTATTCGATCTCTTTGCTGAAATTCGCCAGGAACGAGGCGGCGAGTTGCGCAAGATCGTCACCTCCAGTCGCGGATGGTTTAACGCGGCATCGCGCAAATCGATCCGCGCCGCCGCCCGGGTATTGCTGGAGCGGGGAGACCGGGCGGGGATCGCCGCCATCGAGGCGCGATCCGAAAGTCTGTTGACGGCGCCAAAATTAAGAAAATCGCTGCGCGCCCTCCTTGAGCTTCACGGACATGAAAATGGCTGACGAACCCGACTCCTCCGGGCTTCAACAACGTGGGGAATCACCTGTGACCAACACGGAGAACGCCGAACCGGCAGCGGCGGTCGTCGCCGACACTGAGAAGAGTTTAGAAGGCCAACAGGGCGATGATGAGCGAGAGGTCATCGAGACATATGCCCGCCTCCTCGTCGCATGTCACAACTTCCAGCGAGAATTTCGCACCGACGCCACACCGACCGCTTCGAAAATCAGAGAGTCCGTGGCGGACGTCGATAAATTCGTGGCTGATTATGCAGATGCCTTCGTGGGATTGATGCAGACGAAATTTCTGGTCGAGCATCCCTTCGTGCACGGTGCGAATGCCGCCGTATATGCGCTTATTCTCGCCGACGCCCTAAAGCTCTGTAGGGAACGGCGGATTCAATGCGCCACGGCCGCCGCCACGGCCGACGCAGACGAGCTTACAACTCCCGGCCCGGCGGAATCAGTCGATTTTGGCGATGAATCCCACCGCCGGCAAAATCTGGACTCCCTGGTCGCGCTGATGAAAAAATGCGCCGATGGTGCCGACCTGGCGCTTTCCCTGGTCACTCTTTATGAAGGCGGCTTTCTCGATGCTCAGCCGCTGCCATCGGCCTGGTACGACGGTGAATATGCCTCTCATCTCGCCACGCGGATCATCGCCATCGCCCGGGACTACGATCTGCTGGTCCAGGGTTTTGGCGAGTTTCCCGGACTAAACCCCGATCTGGCCGCCCAGGCATTGCTCACAGAGATGGGCTCGCAATACGATGAGAGACTGGTCAAGCTCTTCGTGACTACGATCGGAATTTATCCCGTGGGGTCGCTGGTCAAATTATCGGATAAGCACCGGGCAATCGTCATCAGAAGTCCGGCACCGGCGGGCCGCGAGGAGCTGTTCCGGGTCATTCGCCCCACCGTAAAAACTCTGGGCGGCGATGGGGAAATCATCGATCTCAGCGATGAGGAACACGTCGATTTATATATCCTGGAGCTCCTCGATGAAAAGTTCGAGACCCATCCGGGGGCCCGGTGGTTTTTCTCCCCTTTTAATGACTGAATAATGCCGGGTGGGAAGTCTTTCGGCGCCAGCCCCGTTGAATCAAAGCGACACTCGTCCTACTAAACGGGACGAGGGTTCTAATGAGACTCGGCCCCAAAATGGCTCAATGAGCCGCCGGGACGTTTTATTTTGGTTAAATCACGCCCCGTTTAAGAACAAATTTCGGAGGAAGAGCCATGCCCCAGCCCGTGGATGCCATTCTGGATGATTTGCGCGCCGATCCGATCGACGTCGACGCTGTCGCCGAGCGTTTCGACGAGGTCTCGCCAGCCCATCGAATTGAGGCGATCCGTCAATTTGATCCCACGTTACAGCGCCGGCTTTTCGCCGCCAGTTCGGGCCGCCAGGTGACGACGTCGGATATCGTCTCCGAAGACACGCCGCCGCTCAAAGAGATCATTCACGAGGGCCAGAACACACTTCCCGCCTTTCGCTCGTTTCAAAAGCGCTTTTGTCGTCCCACCGAAGAGCACCAGGCGGATAACCGCACTGTTTTGTGGGGATATAATCACCAGAGCTTCTCCGGGATTACTGGCCCCGGTTATTTCGTTTGCTACGACGACGAGGAGACCGGAGAGGTGGTCATCGACTACCGCGAGCTGCCCCCGGAGCGTCCCGAGAAGTGGCCCCCCATCATCGACAACAAAGCCCGGCTCGGCCGTTTCGTCTACGCCGGGATGGTCGATCGCCTTCGCCGCGTCTCGGAGCATGTCACCATCGGCCGGGCCTACAAATCAAAGCCGATGAACGCCTTTTTTGCGCTGGTGCGCCAGGATCTATGAGCGACCCTAAGACATTCGACATCGACGCCCGAATCGAGACCATTCCCAACGAGCCGGGCTGCTATTTGATGCGCAACCACAAGGGGCGCATCATCTATATTGGCAAGGCCAAAGATCTCAAAACCAGGGTCCGAAATTATTTTCAGAGCAGCGGCGATCCTCGCCCCTTCGTGCGCTGGCTCCCGAGAGTTCTGGGCGAAATCGAGACCATCATCACGGCCAATGAAAAAGAGGCTTTGATCCTCGAGAATAACCTGATCAAAAAGCATAAGCCTCGATTTAATGTTCAGCTAAAGGACGACAAAAACTTTTTATCGCTGCGCATCGATCCCGACGAAAAATGGCCACGGGTGGTCTTTCAGCGCGACAAATCAAAGGGAAAGGGACGCCACTTCGGGCCCTACCACTCCGCGGGAGCGGCCCGACAGACCCGCAATGTGATCAATAAGCATTTTATGCTGCGCACCTGTCCCGATCACGTCTTGGAAAATCGCTCCCGGCCCTGTCTGCAATACCAGATCAAACGCTGCCCGGCGCCCTGTGTCTTCGATCTCGAGCGCAGCGAATATATGCAAGACGTGGAGCAGGCGATTATGTTTTTGGAGGGACGCGGCGACGAGCTGGTGGTGCGGCTTCGCGACCAGATGGATCAGGCCAGCGAAGCGCTGGAATACGAACGCGCCGCCCGCTACCGCGACCAGATCGAGGCCATCGAAAAGGTCCTGGTCCGCCAGCAGGCCGTCGGCGATCGCCTCGTCGACCAGGACGCATTCGGCTACTACCGCGAGGGGGACCGACTGACCGTACAGGTGATCATGGTACGTCAGGGACGGATGACGGGAGCCCGCTCGTTTTCATATACCGACCAGGAATTCCCGGACGAGGAGATTTTGTCGAGTTTTTTAAACCTCTATTATAACGCGGGAAATCACATCCCACGCGAGGTCTTATTGCCGATCGATATCGACGAGCATGAGATTGACAGTTTTGAGGAATTACTCACTGAATTGGCCGATCACCGGGTCTATGTGCGAGTTCCCATGCGGGGGGCGAAAAAAGCACTGGTGGACACGGCCAATACCAATGCCGAACATTCCTTTGAGCAAGAGCACGCCCGCGAGGAGCGGGTCCGTGATCTGCTGGAGAAGCTTCAGCGACGGCTGAGCCTGCAGAATCTTCCCCGCCACATCGAATGCTACGACGTCTCCAATTTTCAGGGCCGCCAGATTGTGGGCTCCCGGGTGGTATTTTGCGATGCGGAGCCCGACAAATCGAAGTATCGGCGCTACAAAATGCGGCTTCAAAAGGGACAGGACGATTTCGGAAGTCTGCGAGAGATGCTCAAGCGGCGGTTTCGAAAGATCGCCGACGGCGACGACGATGCCCCCGATCTGGCGGTCATCGACGGCGGCAAGGGACAACTGGGGCAGGCTCTTGCGGTGCTCGAAGATCTGGGACTCCATGAGGTCGACGTGGTGGCCCTGGCCAAGGCCCGGACCGACAAGACGGGATTCGACGACCGGGAGGTCACCCGCAGCGCGGAGAGGGTGTTTTTGCCGGGGCGAAAAAACCCGGTGGTCCTCAAGAAAAATAGCGCCGAGCTATATCTATTGCAGCGCCTTCGCGATAAAGCCCACGACTTCGCCATCGGCTATCACAAAACACTGCGGCGAAAGCAATCGCTTCGCTCCAGCCTCGACGAAATCCCCGGTGTGGGCACCCGGACAAAACGCGACTTATTGCGTCACTTCGGAAGCCTGAAAAGGATTAAAAATGCCGAGCTCGACGATCTACTCGATGTCGACGGCATCGGTCCGGTGACGGCGGACACCATCTACGATTATTTTCATCCATCGTGACGACGCTGCAATGCATGGGGGATTTGTGGTAGCTGTCGCCTCGACACCCGCGAAACAGCTCGACCGGCTCATTTTTTTCGCCCGATGGCTGACCATCTTCCCCACTCTTATCCCGCGTGCTGACGCGGAGCTGACAATTACCTACGGAGAACATCCTATGCGCTCGAAGCTTACGGCAGTTTTTATCGGTCTCTTATTGGCGACCGGCACCTCTCTGGTCGCCTGTTCATCGAGCGGCCCCGTCCCCGATGACCCGGAAACAGAAGCCACCGAATACGATTCTCTGCAGGACGAGGACGACGATGCTGAGTCGGCGGCCTACGAGGACTACGAGTCTGCCGAAGAGCCGGCGACGATGGAGGGCGGGCAGCCGCCGATGGGCGGACAGCAACAGCCTCAAGGCTCACCGCCTCGAGCAACCGGCCCCGTCGCCACCGTCGACGGCGAGCCGGTCACCGCTGATGAGTTCAACGAGCGGCTGGAGCAGGAAGTGGCCATGATGCAGCAGCAATTCGGCCAGGTTCCACCGGAACTGCTCGATCACATCACCGAGGAACTCGTCGATCAACTCGTGCAGCAGCAATTGCTATTTAACGCCATCGACGAAGCCGATATGGAGATCTCGGAAGAAGATATCGATGAGCGGGTGGAGCAGTTTCGACAGGAATTTCTCGACTCTCCGCAGGCCCAGATGGAGGGCGACCTCGACTTCGACGACGTGCTGGCCCGCGAGGGACTCAGCCAGCAGGAGTTCCGCGAGATCGTCGAAAAAGAAATCGCCATGGAGGCCCTGCTCGAAGAGCGCGGCGCGGCCGAGCCCACCGAAGAGGAAGTCCGCCAATATTACGAGGACAACCCGCAGGACTTCACAGAGCCCGAAAAAATCGAGGCCTACCACGTCCTGGTCGGCGTCACTGCCGCCGACGAGCAAGCCTGGGAAGAGGCTCGCGCAGAAGCCGAGGAGATTCGGCGCCAGGTCATGGAGGACGAAGAGATCGAATTGGAGACGACCGCCATGGAGCGAGGTGACCACGTCATACATCAGCAGGCCCCGGTCTTTCGCGACCAGCAGCACCAACCGGCCGGCGTCGAAGAAGCGGCCTTTGAACTGGAGGACGGCGAGCTCTCGGAGCCGATTCGCACCCAACAGGGATGGCTATTGATCGAGCGGATCAGCCACGAAGACGAGCGGCTCGTGGAATTTGAGGAAGTCGAAGAACAACTCGAGCAGACCCTGCGAGCACAGGCCATGGGTGAAGCCGTCGAGGAGCTACTCGCCGAATTGCGCGAGGAAGCAGTCATCGAGCTTCATCCGGAAAATATCGAGTAGCGAATACGGGTCCTGACCTTGACACTATCGGGGTCAGGACTTACCCACTTGGCGACGTCAAAATCGCCCCTTAATGCCTGTTTTTCTTCCCTCACAGGAGTCTGCCATGACCTCGCCCGTTCGTATCGCCGTCACCGGTGCTGCCGGTTCTATCGACTACTCCCTTTTATTTCGCATCGCCGCCGGCGAGATGTTCGGCCCCGACACGCCGGTCATTTTACAATTGCTGGAGATCACGCCGGCCATGGACGCCCTGGAAGGAGTGGCCATGGAGATCGACGACTGCGCCTTTCCGCTGCTCGAAGACATCGTCCTCACCGACGAGGCGACGAAGGGATTTGACGGGGCCAACCTGGCGATTCTGGTCGGCGGAATGCCCCGCCAATCGGGTATGGAGCGCGCAGACCTGATTCGAGCCAACGGGCCGATCTTCGAGGGCCAGGGCAAGGCTCTCAACGAGGTGGCCGCCGACGACGTGCGGATCTGCGTGGTCGCCAACCCCTGCAATACCAATGCTCTTATCACCATGCACAACGCGCCGGATATCCCGAATGAGCGATTTACGGCCATGACGCGGCTCGACGAAAACCGCGCCAAAAGCCAGCTCGCCGCCAAGGCCGGAGTCCCCGTGCGATCCGTGAGCAATATGGGCATCTGGGGTAACCACTCCAATACGATGTACCCCGACTTCTTCAACGCCCGCATCGACGGCGAGCCTGTTCCGCAGGTCATCGATGACCATGACTGGCTAAAAGAGGAGTTCATCTCCACCGTCCAGGGACGGGGATCGGCGATCATCGAAGCCCGTGGCTCCTCGTCGGCTGCCAGCGCCGCCAACGCCGCCATCGATCACGCCCGCGACTGGTTTAAAGAGACCCCCGAAGGCGATTGGCACGCCATGGCCGTCGCCTCTACCGGCGAATACGGCGTCAGCGAGGGACTGATCTTCTCGTTCCCCGTTCGCTGTGACGGCGAGGGCAACTACGAAGTCGTCGAGGGCATCGAGCTCAACGACTTCGCCCGCGAAAAGATCGCCACTACCGAAAAACAGCTCATCGAAGAGCGCGAAGTGGTCCAGGATCTGCTCACCTGAGTCGATTTGAGCAGGCGCGCTCGCTGAACATCGAGAGCTGTTCAGCGAGCGCCGCCACTCGTCAATTGGGGCGGCGTACCTACATTCGACCCTGAATGCATCTAATCATGCACCAGGGGGGCCCCATGCAAATTGCCGAGAGACGCTCGCATACCTTTACCGACCTGCGCTCAACGCAGATCAAAAATTGGGAATTTGACTATTTAGCGGTCACCGATGTGGGCCGCCGCCGGCCGATCAATGAAGACTTCTTCTTACTCCATCCCGAGCGCGACCTCTACGTCGTCGCCGATGGAATGGGCGGGCATGCCGCCGGCGAGGTGGCCTCCAGAATCGCCGCCGAAACAGTGGCCGCCTATTTCGACACCGCCGACGTACCGCTGAGTTTTTCGGCGTCCCACAAGGAATGCGAAACCCTCAAGCAACACCTGGTGCAGGCGATCAAGCTCGCCAATTCCTCTATCTTCGACGAAGCCAGCGATCGCGTCGAGCGCCGGGGTATGGGCACCACCATCGTTGCCCTGAGCTTCTGTGATGGAAATGCCTACTGGGCCCACGTCGGTGACAGCCGGCTGTACCGGCTTCGCGACTCTCAGCTCTCGGCATTGACCCGCGATCACTCCCTGCTGGAACAAACCCTGAAAACACAGCAATTGAGCGAAAAAGAAGCTCGTCAATTCGCTGAAAACTTCCCCTACAAAAATGTTCTGTCCCGTGCCCTGGGATCGCGTTACGTGGTGGAGGTCGACGTCGACAGCGCCGGAATCGAGGACGGAGATGTCTTCGTGATGACCACAGACGGAGTTCATGACGTGATCGGCGATGACGCCTTTCGTGAGCTCTTCGACCAGCATGCCCGGGATCTACGCCGCGCCTGTGAAGAGGTGGTCGCCGCGGCAAATCGAGCCGGTGGACCAGACAATATTACCATCGCCTGTGTACAGGCCCGCAAAATATAATCGATCGCCCCTTGTTATTCGTTGGCTAAGCTTGCTCTTCGCCTAAAAAATCCGGCCTTCCTCGTCCATCACCTTGGCATTGAGGCGATTGGCCAACACGCGCATTCGCATATTGACATAGGCGTCAAAGCCCTCGACGTAAATCGCCCCTTCGCTGTGATTGAACCACACGTCGTCGAAGAG
>SKQC01000034.1 GCA_007119175.1 Myxococcales bacterium
TCGTCATCCTCGTCCGGTTCCCCCGCCTCAGCGTTGAGATATAACTCCTGGACATATTCGGCGCGCTCACGCAATTCCTGGTTTCCGGGAGCTTCCGTACTGGCATGCCCGGAGAGATTACGTGCCGCCAGCAGCTCTCCCTGTTCTTCGGCGGCACGGCTTTTTTCGTCGGCAGCCTCTACAAAACGCTCACGGGCCTCCTCGTAGACCGCTTGGTCGGCGTGTCGCTCTAGTTCGCGAAGTGCGCTGATGGCTGAGCGGTCCCTCGGCTGTAGAATCTCATCGCGCTCGATGGCTCGATCGAAGCGGTTTTCGATCATGATGAGTTCGTGCGGCTCGAGCTCGTCTTCCCCCGTCGCAACGGCGGTGGCAGTGGTGTCGTCTTCGTCGTCCTCCGGCGCATAGACGCCCTGAAATAAGATCGCTGCACCGATGACAACTAAAATGGCGGCGGCGATCATGCCGCGTACGGCCCATTGTTCCATTTTTTGGGAGCGCTCGTAGGACTCGCGCACGAAATCCTGTTCGAAGGCGTCTTCCGTCGATTTTCCGAAAAAGCCGGACGCCGCCGGATCGCCGTCGGTCTGGGCGGCTTCTACAAACCCGATAGAGATTCCCTCCGATGCATCATCACCGGACGAATCTGGCTCGTTGTCGCTGTCTTGGCTGTCGACGGTGGACTCGGTTTCGACCTCGTCCTTCTCGGAACTCTCGTCGTCCTTGTCCGTCAGGTCGGCGTCGATGATCACTGACGGTGTATCTTCATCACCGTCTGGTTCCGCGTCATCGGTCTCGTCGGCCAACTCTTCCTGATCGCCGTCATCTTTCGCCTCACTCAACTCGGTGTCGACGATAACCGAGGGCACGTCTTCGTCTTCTTCGTCTGCTTTGTCTTCTTCGTCTTCTTCGTCTGCTTCGTCTGCTTTGTCTGCTTTGTCTGCTTTGTCTTCTGCGTCGTCTTCGGTCTCTTCAATGGCTTCGTCGACGTCGTCGTCACCTTTATCTGCCGTGGGTTTTGCTTCGGCATCTTCTGCATCATCATCGGTGTCGCCAAAGGCGTCGCCGAGGAAATGCTGTGCCGTCCCGTCGGAAGTGGCCACTTTTGATTTTTCCTCGGGCTCGTCGTCTGTTGCGTCCTCATCGTCGGTCTGATCCTCGGGAGTTTCGCTGTCGTCGCTCTTCGACTCGCTGTCTTTCGACGCCTGGTCTTTAGCCATATCCTCCACGGAGATGGCGCCCATAAGCATGGTCTGCTTCTGGCTTTTTGGTTTTTCTTCGACGTCGGAGTCCTCTTTTGGTTCAGAGTCTTCTTTTAGATCCTCAGCGGCGAATTCCTCGGTATCGATTCGCTGGTCGTCTTTGGTGACTGGTCCCTGTTTTGGGAGCGCGTCATCGTCGCCCTCATCATCGGGGTCGTCGGCGATGATCCGCGGGGCGCGTCCGGTGATCGTTTCGTTGGATGACGATTGTTTTCCTGTCACCGCAGCGGCGGGGAGCCCCATGACGGTTTTTTTACTGCTGGATTGCTCCTCGTCTTCTGGCTCTGGAGCTGAGGATTCGCGGTCGTCGTCCTCCACTTTTTCTTTTTCGGCATCGTTAGCAGGTTTTGACGAAAATACCGGGACTTTTGCTCGATTGAGTTCGGGAGCCAGTTCGTCGGGGGTGGTGTCGATGAGTGAGGCCAGCGCCACAGTTGCGGCCTTAAGGGACTCAAAGCGCTTCGACGGCAACGGGGCGATCATCATCTGGGCGAGATCAGCCAGGGCCTCAGGTGCATCGTCGAGTTCGAGCGACGGTAGCGGTCGTTCGCCGTCGTCTATCCATTCGCGTAAATTGCTTCCCTCTAAAGTCTGTTCATCGAAGAGCGGGGAGCCCAGGGCGGTGTAAAAAACCGATCCCACCGTGAAAACGGCGGCTTGCTCGAGATCGGCGTCGCCGTCGTCGCGGAGCCATTCCGGGGCGATATGTCCGGGATAAACCGGCATAGCCGGTGCGGGCGTGTCATCGTCGAGAATTGGAGCGGGAAAAGTAATCAATCCCAGCAACCACTCGCCGATGCGCACGGAACCGACGTTCTGGCTGTCCACGAAGATCGATTGCGAATGCACTGCGCGATGGGGAATGCCGTGATCGACGAGCCAGCCGAGAATACGCGCCACCCGCACCGTCAATGCCACTGCATCTTCCCAGGACAGGGTCTTTCCCTTCTTGAGATGTCGAGCAAGCGTATCGAGAACGGGGGGCTCTTCGATGATAAAGACCAGGTCCGAATCGGAGTGCACCGAGTAGATGCTCAATATCTCCGGGGGAATCGGTGGCTTTAGTTGCGTGGCAAGCTGATGGGCCTCATCGATCGCCTCGCGCCCGATACGGCGATGAGTGACGACAACCCGGACCTCCTGGTTATCCGTAAGTAGCCGTCCCCGGTAGCGTTCCCCCAGGTGGTCGGCATACAAAAATGCCTCCAGGTTGACGACGCCTTTCAACGACGATCCGGTCAGTCGGCCCGGCTGAGGTTTCGGCCCCTCGGCGAGCGCCGTACCGTCGTGGGGACAAAAGGCTTCATCACCACTAAATTGCGTCTGACAGGTGGGACAGTGTTTCACAAAGAGCCCTCGATCATAGTTTTAGAGACGTCGGAAGATGACTCGACTCCCCCGACGGGCAGGCGGTATCCTACAACTCTGAAAGGTGAAGGCCAAGTCCGACACAACAGGGGGCCGAATTCAGGGCTGTCAGCGCTGCAGTTGAAGGGCAGACCGGTTGTCCACTATAAGGACCGTCTCTGACCATCCGGAATCAAGCCCGAGGAAGTAACACTTATGTCGACAAAAGAAAAATCCACGGTGGGGTTGGTCCCTCGTCTAAGCCCGCGACTGACCGGCAAGCAGCGCCGCTATTTGCGGGGACTTGCGCATGACTTAAAGCCCATTGTGTTAGTCGGCCAACATGGGGTCAGTGAAAACCTGATCGATAATTTTCGCGCTGCATTGCTGGCCCATGAATTGGTGAAAGTCAAAGTCCACGGCGGCGACGATCTCGTGGGGGCCGCTGAGGTGCTACACGAGGAAACGGAAGCCCAACTCGCCCAGAAGATCGGATTTACCCTCGTCTTTTATCAGCCTCATCCCGACGATCCGACCATTCAACTGCCGACGTAAACACCAGGCCAAAGCCACCAGGAATCGACGCGATGATCCTGCAAGTCAATCCGGAACATCCCCAGCCACGCCGAATCGATCAGGTCACGGAGACCCTCAAAGCCGGGGGAATCGTCGCCTATCCGACCGATACTGTCTATGGCATCGGGTGCGATATCTTCAATAAGGCGGCCGTCGAACGGCTTCAGCAACTGGTCCGTGAGATCAAGGGCACCAAAAACAGCCCGTTGTCCTTTATATGCAAAGACCTGAGCAATATCTCAGAGTTCGCCTACGTCAGCGATTACGCCTACCGGTCACTGCGGCGGATGCTTCCCGGTCCCTATACCTTCGTATTGGAGGCGACGAAATTAGTTCCGCGGGTGATGCGCAATAAGCGAAAGACGGTGGGGATTCGTGTGCCCGACTCGCCGATCGCTCTGTCGCTGATAGAGCATCTGGGCAATCCGGTGGCCAATACCAGTGCCACTGACGAGGACGGGGAATTGATCCCCGATCCCTGGACGATCGAAGATCTCTTCGGCCATGCCATCGATATCGTCATCGACGGGGGATATGTATTTCCCGAACCGTCGACGGTCATCGACTTCTCCGGCGATTACCCGCAACTGCTGCGTCAGGGAAAAGGGGAGGTCGGCGATCTGGAGTACGTGGAGTTAATCTAAGGCGCGAAAAATCAGGGAAGGGTCCAGAGCTGCCGGATTGCTGATCACAGAGGTGTGACGAAGGCGCGAAGATCGTGGTCGTTGGCCAGCTTCGCTCCCTGTGAACGGGCGCTATTTTCGGTGGGGAATTTCCCGACCCGAACTCGGTAATATTTGCCATGACCTTCCACGTCGACGGCGACGAGGTGCGGCTCCAGATCCAGGCGCCGCAGGCGATCCATCTCGGTGCGGGCTTGTTCCATGGAGGCATGGGAGGCAATTTGGAGCGTAAAACGGGCCGGCCTGATTCCATCATCGGTCTGAGGCTCGGCATCATCGAAGTCAAAGTCGCCGTGGCGCAGGCTATCCGGATGTGCTCCGGAGGCGAAAACCTCGGCATCTTCAACTCCGCCGCCAGCTTCCGATTCGGTGTCTATAATCTCGTCTCGGCGGGGGCCGACAGTTGTCAGTTGCTGCACCTCTGGGGCGGTCAAGACGTCATAGAACGAAAATAATTCCGGTGACGCCCCCTTTTTTTCTGGGGCTGTGTCTTCTGCCTGGTCGGCAGGCGCATCAGAGGATTCGTCGGCCGACGAGACGACGGGAGCTCGATTTTCTTCAAGCAGCAGTCGCTGGCCGAGTATCAGACCGACGCTGAAGACGATGGCCACCAGGGCGGTGCCCATAAAAAGTCGCCCCACCGTCACACCAGAACTGCCTGTTGATCCGGTCTTTCGATTCATGGCGTTACGAGGTCTCTAAAGTGAGCGCGAATTCCAGGGGTGGTATAATAGCCGACAACCGCGTCATCCTGCCGAGCTAAGACGGTACCACACGGCGGGATCATCACAAGATTTTTCAATTCGATGGAGAGGAGCCGCTTCTCAGGCCGTTCGGCGCTCTTCTTGAAGGCCGTAAATCGACAGCGGCGGGGCACCGGGATCGATGCTCAATGAGCTGCCGATCGGGAATTCGCAGCGCATATGGGGACCGTCGATAAAGACGGTGCCGCGGCGCATCCGTGAGATGACTTCCAGCGGATCTTCGAGTGGTTGAATACCCTTTAGAAAGCGGTAGCCGCCTTCGCGGGGAGGAAAGGGCTCACGGACCAGATATTGCAAATTTCCACTGCCGAAGGGCAATACCAGGCCTCCGGCGGAGCGAACCGCCGCCGTCGATCCCGCCGGCGTGGTCACCCACACACCGCTCGACTTTTGTTTTTCCGCCGGATGGGAACCGATCTGTAAATAATACGAGGACACTGCTGCCGGGTTTTCATGGGCGATCAGGATATCGTTGAGCACCGGCGGGCCACACACCTCACCGTCGATCCGGGGGTGAAATCGACGCAGTTGAACCGGCTGGATTCGTCCGTCTATTATCCGCTGCAGCAACCGTGGAAAATCAAAGGCTGTCCCCCCCGAAAAATAGCCCACGCTGGTGTCTGGTACGGAGTTGATGGCAAGAATTGGCTGCTCACCGATGCGATGCGACAGATCGAGAACTGTGCCGTCACCACCGATGGCGACAATCAGGTCGTAGTCCGATGTATCTTCGACGTTACCCCGATATATCAGGTCGTAATCGGCGCCTTCTGCCTCCAGGTGGCGCACCAATTCCTCGACACTGCGCTGATGGGCTTCGTGCGATTTTTTTAGCCCCTGAACACTGATATGATCAGCGTCGAGCAGCTCGATGATTCGCTGGTCGCCGCGATCGACGACCAACTGCTCATAACGGCTTTTTTTATGGGCGGCGAGGATTCGCGGCGAAGAATTCATATACGACAGTCGGCGGGGGAGGCGTCATATTTGCCGGAAACGATCTGGGTTATAGACTCTCCGCATACAGGCTGACAAGCGCGCGTCGCCTTGCACCGCAGCCGGCTGCGTGCTAGCTACACTTCGTCAGAGGCTTGTTAAGTATTCACTTATCTCCAGGTTTTTGGAGCTGGTGAGTCCGTTGACCATGTTCATTTGAATGAGGAGATCTCATGTCTGACGTTACTGCACGACAAATTTTTGAGGAAACCCTTCCGGCACAGCTGGAGGAAAATCCGGACAGCGCCAAGGCGACCAATGCCATCTATGTCTTCAATTTGACGGGAGACGAGGGCGGAACGTGGACGCTGAACTTCAAAAAGGATGACGATTTCGTCTCTGAAGGGGAGTCGGAGGACGCCGAATGCACGGTCACCATGAGCGACAGCGACTTTGTCGACATGTGGCAGGGCGATCTCAATCCGGCTCAGGCGTTTATGATGAATAAGATCAGCATCGAGGGCAATATGGGCCTGGCCATGAAGCTTCAGAATTTCATCGGCTAGAATTTGCACATTGATTCGATCATCGATGCACGGGGCGTATCCGGGGGACCGGGGACGCCCCGTGATTTATTTCTTGCAGTTGAGGTTATTAATGGAAGAAACCAGGCAGTTATTACAGGGGGTCCGTGTCGTCGATTTGACGCGCCTATTACCCGGGCCCTTTGCCACGTTATTGCTCGCCGACATGGGGGCCGACGTCATCAAGATCGAAGATCCAATAAGAGGGGATTATGCTCGCTATTATCCGCCGATGGTGGGCGCCAGTAGTGCATTTTTTCATAGCCTCAATCGCAATAAACGGGGAGTGACACTCGATCTGAAGGCCGATGAGGGAACGAAGTTATTCGAAGAGCTTTTGGAGACGGCCGACGTAATGATTGAGAGCTTTCGGCCGGGCGTTCTGCAGCGTCTTGGGATAGGCTTCGACAGGTTACGCCGGGCCTTTCCGGAGTTGGTGATCTGTTCGATTTCGGGATACGGCCAGACCGGCCCGAAGAAAGACGCCGCCGGTCATGATGCCAATTTTATGGCGCTCTCCGGTCTTTTGGACCAGAACGGCCGACGCGGTGAGGCACCTCATCTTCCGGGCTTCCAACTGGCCGATATCGCCGGGGGTTCTCTATACGCCGCCCTTGGCATTACGTCGGCCCTATATCGACGGCACCACAGCGGTGAAGGGACCCATCTCGATATTTCGATGACTGAAGGGGCGCTGTCTTTTATGCTCCCCGCCATAGGTCGTCATAGCGTGGGAGATACGATTGTCCGCGGCGAGGGAATGCTCAGCGGTGGAATCCCGGGCTATCGGGTCTATCCCACCGCCGACGGACGTTACCTCGCCGTGGCCGCTCTGGAGCCCAAATTCTGGGATCCCTTCGTAGAGGCCATCGGCGCCGACGAGCTCAAAGGACGCAGCATCACTCGCGGTGAGGAGGGCCAGAAGATCGTCCGGCGCCTCGCCGATATTCTCGCACAACAGCCACTCTCCCACTGGCAGGAGTTGCTCCAGGAACTCGACGTCTGCGTAGAGCCAGTTCTCGAACTCGACGAGGTTCTGGAGAGCGAGGTTCACCGTGCGCGTAAGGTCTTTTTCGAGATGCAGGGGATGACCCATGTCTGCACGCCGGTGACACCGCGCGAGGCAGAACATGCGCCGGCACCGGAACAGGGGGCAGATAATGACGCGGTCTACGCCGAACTCGGCATCGACGAGGACCAACGGGCAAGGCTGCAAGAGAACGGCGTGATTTGAAGCGGTCTGTGTGGCGGCGACGCGGGGGTCTAAGTTGTTGGAATAAAAAGGGGTTTTGCTTGCGGTTGTGTGTTCGTAGCAGTTGAGGTCGCTCTCGGTGTGTCCGGTGCGGCCTCGTTTTATACCTCAACCGTTGAATCAGGAAATCGATGTTCAGATCCCCTGCCGTACTCTCCGTCGCCACGGCGACTTTATGTGTATTGACGCTGATCTCTTCGAAGGCCGTCGCCTGGCAATATGTCGACGAGATCGATGGCGTCGATATCTATGAACGCGACGCCCGTTATCTGGGCAATCAAACGCTGCAAAGCGTCGTGGAAGTGGACGCCCCGATAGGTCGGGTGATATCGGTTTTCACGGATCCCGACGAACGGTCAAATTGGATGTCCCGTGTAGCCGATCATGAGGTGCTTCATATCGACGGTGATGTGGAGGATTCCTGGGTCGAGAGTTATTGGATGCGCATCGATATGCCTTTTCCACTCTCAGACCGGGATTACGTGCTGGCGTCGTCGTATGAGCTTAACCCCGAAGAGCAGAAGCTGACCGTCGTCACCCGCTCAATCTACGACGAACGAAAACCAGAAAACGGCTGCTGTGTCCGCGCCCAGTCGGTAATGCGATATACGGTAGAGGCGATCCCCGGCGAAGATCGCACGCGCATCGAAATGATTGCCGAGACCGATCTCGACCTCGACCTGCCCCGACATCTCATTCGCAGCGCCGGCTCCGATTGGTCGGCCGACACCTTAAGCGCGCTGGCCGCCTTAGCGATGTCGGAAGATGTCCCGATCGACGAGCGCGTAAAAGACTGGCCCTGAGAGCCGGCGTCAGACCTCTCAAAATAGTCGCGCAATCAAGAGGCCGATGACCACGAGATAGCCGAAAAATGTGGGAATCATGGTGAGAGTCATCCCGAATGCACGGCCCGTCACGCCCTCGGCATATCCGCGATAAAAGAGCAGTCGGCCGACCGCGAAAAAAGCGACGGTGACGACGATAAGGGCAATCCATGGGCCGGCGGCGACAGCGGCGAGGGCGAAGAAAAACACGACGGTGATGACCGTCTGCTCCAGCGTATTTTGCAAAAAGGCTTTTTTGATTGCGAGCTTGTCACTGGGAGGTCCGGCCGCAGATCCGCCGATGTCCTCCGGGGAAAAACGGCGGGTCGTGGAGACCATCATTACTGCGGCCAGTACCCAGACGGCGATAAAGAGGCTCGCAATGGCGGCAAAGGCGAGTCGGTCTGCCAGCTCGACGGGCAATTCGATGACCAGGGGCAGGCCGTAGTAGCCGGCGACAAAGCCGGCGATCGCGAGCAGTGATGAGATGGTGCTGGAGCGTTGGATGGAGTGTTCGGCCTCCTCCATATCTATTTCTTCGGGAGGTTTTCGATAGCCCGGGGTTGAATTGGTCATCGTTGTCTCCTGATGGGTTACACGCTCCGATTTACCGGCGGTGCGTCGTACGTCGAGGTCCGCCTCAGTCCTCGATGACCCGGTCGACGAAAAAATAGGGGCGATGAATATCGGCCATGACCACCGTTTCCGAATTGGGCAGCGGCACGATGTGGGTTGCCGGATAAGCGCTAAAACGGTCAGCGGCGATCGGGGGAACGCGACGGATGGCGACCTCGGCAGTATCGGGGCTGGAGGTCGTTTCCACGTCCTGGAGCAGGCGCATCCGGCGGTAGGCCTCGATATAATCTTCCCACCCGCCGGAGTAGAGATGCGTATTTCGGTCAGCCCCTGAAAACTCGATAACTCGCAGGGGAAGCATCTCCTCGCGCATCGGCATATCGCCGGTGGCCGTCCAGCCGACCAGCCGGGCCGTCATGGGACTGCGGTGGGACTCCGGGGCTTCTACGGCTCGGGGAGCCTCGATGAGAATGCTTACCCCGGCGAGGAGAAACCCCACGATCGCGACCTGGCGCACCTTTGTAGACGGTGCGCTTCGGCCCAGGGCGTGTGAGAAAAATCGACAGGTTGCCATACTCGCCAGGGGAATGGCGGTGGCGATAAAAAGGGCTGTAAATTCGGCGCCGAACGGTCGTGGGCTGCGAAAGAATACGGGGAGAAAAAGCATCGCCACTGCGAGGAATGCGCAACTCATTACCAGGCGGCGATCAGGGCTTTTTCGATCGATAAATGCCCAGATAATACCGAGCGATAATGCTCCCACCAGGGCCAATGGGAGCTGCTCGAAAGACCATGCTGCCCCCATATAAACAGGTGGTCGATCCGGTGGATATGCATCGCCGCGGAAGACGAATTCCGCCGCTGGCGCCTCCAGCGGCAGCAGAAGAAATTCCAGGAGTCCCTCCAGCGGTTCCGGCCCGAAAAGCGGATATAAAAACAGCAATCCCAGGGCAATGATCGGAATCAGGAGTCGATCGAGGTTGATTGTGGGACCGGCGATCAATCCCGGTTGTTCGGCCGGGCTGGCCGATACGGGGGCGATCAATTCGACGACGATCAGCAATGCGACGACGATCAAAAATCCGTGCCATAATAAGATGCCCAGGGCCACAAGCGGCGGGCAGAGCAGGGCGCGCGTCCACCAGGACAGGCGGCGCGAATGCCAGACAACGAGAATGCTCAATAGCAGCGGGATCAACAAAAAGGTGGGATCGATTCGCGTAAACAGGCCCATCCAGGGGGCGCAGGTGAGCAGGAAAAATAATGCCATCCATCCGCCGGTGGCGCCGGCCATGCGCTGGGCGATAAAAAAGATAAGTCCCGTGGCCACGGCCCCGGCCAACACGCTGAGCCCGAAGAGCACCCACTCGGAGACGCCCGGCGTAGCGAGGTAGACAAAGGCGGCAAAGATATCGATGAGGCTCTGCTCGCCAGCGCTCCATTCCAATTCGGAGAATGGCGTCTCACCGAGTTCGATGGCCAGCTTCCGGCCTTCTGAAATCCAGGTGAGAGTCGAGCTGCCGAATCCCCGAAAACCGATCATCAGAAGGTAGACGAGTCCGATGATGCCGGCCAGGACCGGAGCGAGATGTCCGCGTATTAAAGAGCGTAAAAATTTCATCGCAGATCGAAGCGAAAGCAGGCATGTCGGCGACCGGTTTGCTCCGCCGAGACGTCGACGATCAATTCGTCGGGCTCGTCGACGCTGTGAATCCGCGTCGATTGCCAGCCGACTCGATCGCGGTGGCTGTGGGTGGTCGTCCGGTTACCCAGATGAACCTCAAAGTCAATATTGCCACCGGCGCCGACGGCGACATCCCGCAATCCAGTCTCCAGATAAAGGCGCTCACCATCGGAAGTGACACTGGCGACGTCGGGAAAGCGAATTCGCAGCGTTTCGCCGCTCAGCGGGTGGGACCAGATACAGGGAACCTTGTCGCCATCGACTGTGGTGTCGCGGATGCGAATACGGGTCCAGTTATGCTCGCCGCATTGGTGAGCGCCCTCGGCATCGCGAGTGCAGGTTCGCGTCGTGCCATCGGGCTGTAGAACCTCGACCACGGCGGTGCCGAAAAAGGGCGTCGACGCAAAATCGGGAGGGAGCCAGAGCGACCAGACAGATTCCTCGGCGACCTGATCGAGCTGGGCGCCTGCGAATTTGCGGGGAGTCGATCCGAAGGACACCACCGGTCCCTCCGGAGGCCACGAAGAGACCGGATAGACGGCTGCTGTAATTTCGGATTGGCGCTGCTCCAGGGCGGCGAGGGCGAGCGGTTCGTCGGCGAAGACCACCGAGGCGCCGACGTCATCGATCTCGGCGAGGAATTCTTCAGAGGGCGATGGAAATGCTGGATGGCGATCGAGGTTGTAAAACGCGATGCTGACGATCGCCGTCAGGATCAGTCCGGCCAATACGAAAATTGTATTTCGCTCCAATCGGATTTGCTCGGGATCACTCATGCCAGTAGACCTCGTCCGATTCCCAGCGCCGTGCCTCGAGATTGCATCGGCCTCGTTCGTCGAAGGCAACGCCCTCGGCTTCCAGCAGCCGACGCTGCAGCTCTGCGCGTTCCGTATCGCCCTTCGATGAGATGGCCCCGCGGGCGTTAATAACACGGTGCCAGGGGACGTCTCGGCCGTTCTTTAGTGAGAGGCGCATCAGGTTTCCAACGGCTCGCGCAGCACGAGGGCTTCCGGCGTAGGTGGCGATCTGGCCGTATGTCGTCACCATTCCATGTGGAATCTGACAGACCAGCCAATAAACTCGGTCGGCGAAGCTGTCTTGCCCCGAATTCACGGTGTGTCCTCGTCTGCGAAGAAGTGCTCCGGCGCCAATAGAAATTCCGATAGCCACTGATGATGAATCGGCTCTAGCTCCCGGGCAACAGCGGGAGCGCGCAGCCGAATCTGGTATGCCTTCTCGTCGACCGTGGCCGCTCCGGCGAGGTGGATATAGTCCGGCTCATCAGCCGACGTCCACTCCATTACCGCACAATCGTCGCCACATTTGTCGAAGTCGATGATCGATGAGTCTTGTGCCTGCAGCCGCGTTGCGATCAACTCCAAATAGGTCTGCGGATCAACGGCGAATGTCAGCGGTTCGCGAAGGATATGCCCCGTGGTAAGTCGCGTTGAAAAATCGAGATCTCGCCGGAGTGCTCGCCGAGGGTTTTCGTCGACATCCAGCGGCTTTAATTCGACGGGTTGGTTTGCCCCCAATCCGTTCTGTAGTGGCACCTCGTCGATCTGGTCATCTGTTCGCGGCGTATCAGCGGGCGAAAACCCATTGACAAGTTCGTCGAATAACTCGCCGTCGCCATTTGCCAGCTCTGCGGGCCCTTCGACGAGCAGGATATAGGTCGCCTTCTCACCGGTGAAGGCATAGCTTTGAATCCACCGCCCGGTATCCCCGTCGTTCCAGCCACCGACCCAACCCTTCGGCGACTCACTGCGCACCAGCGCCTCGGGGTCGTCGTCGAGCCGGTCGACGCGTTGAGCGACGAAATAGGGAATTAAAATGTCTGGGAAAGGCGGTGTGGTCCGCTGAACAATAGCTGAGACGTCGTTTCGCTCGTCGCGAAGCGCGAAGATCAATTCCTCGTCCTCCGAATCGCTGTCGCGATCAAAGCGGCTCGGCACTTCCCACTTGTCGCCGGTATCAGGTCCCTCGTGGATTGTGGTGCAACCCAGGCCGACACCGGCAGCGAGAACGACGGACAGCGCCGCTATAAACGAGGGAAAATAAGGTCGCATGGACGGCCCAATGAGTATCTTTAAAGAAGTTCCGTGCCGGCGTGCAGGCGGCGGATTACCTCATCGCGATCAAAGGTCGCTACCAGCGAAAAGACCGAGGGGCTCGATGTGGAACCGGTCAACGAGATTCGCGTCGGCTGCGCCAGTTTTGCCAGCCCCAGATCGTATTCGTCGCCCACAGCGCGGTACAGCGTTCCGATGGCGTCGGAATTCCAGTCGTCGATCTCTTCCAGGCCCTCGATTAGCGCCTCGATGGCTGGCTTGAGATCGGCGCTCATCCATTTGTCGACGGCTTTTTGGTCATAGTCAAAATCGGCGCTGAAGAAGTAGGAGCTCTCCTCGGTCAATTCCACGAGGGTCTTTGCCCGGTCTCGCATCAGGTTCACGATGGCCACCAGTTGCTCGTCGTGTTCGACGTCGAAGCCCTTGCGCTCCAGGAACGGAATCCAGCATTCGGCGAGTTCGCTGGCGGGTAGCTTTTTCATCCACTCCGAATTGACCCAGTCCAATTTGTCGCGGTCGAAATTCGACGGGCTGCGGCCGACGGAGTCGAATCCGAAATATTCGACGAGTTCGTCATGGCTAAAGAGCTCCTGATCGCCATGAGACCAGCCGAGCCGGCTCAAATAGTTGACCAGCGCCTCTGAGAGGTAGCCCTGCTCGCGATAATCCTGGATCGAGGCCGATCCACCGCGTTTGCTCAATCCGTCGATAAGTGGCAGGTGGGCAAAACGGGGCGGCTCGTGACCCAGAGCGCGATAGACGGGAACCTGGCGAAAGGTGTTGTTGAGGTGGTCGTCGCCGCGAATGACGTGAGAGATCTCCATGGCCGCATCGTCGACGACGACGACGAAATTATAGGTCGGGGTGCCGTCGCTTCGCATGATGATAAAGTCGTCGAGTTCCTCGACATCGACGGTCACCTCGCCCTGGACCATGTCGTCGATCGTGATCTGTCCTTCCTGAGGCATTTTAATGCGCACCGTATAGGGCTGGTCTTCGGGATGGTCGGTACGATCCCGCCATTTGCCGGAGTACTTCGGCTTGCGACCTTCGGCGATCGCTTTTTCTCGCTCCGCTTCCAGCTCTTCCGGCGTCGCGTAGCATCGGTAGGCATGTCCCTCGTCGATGAGTCTGTCGACGGCCTCGCGATATCGATCCATGCGATCGGTCTGAAATATCGGACCCTCGTCGGGGGTCATCCCCAGCCATTCTAAGGCATCGGTGATGGCCTCGGTATATTCGTCGCGGCTTCTTGCCCGGTCCGTATCCTCGATGCGAAGAATAAAGGTTCCGCCCTGATTTCGAGCGAAGAGATAATTAAACAGGGCGGTGCGGACGTTGCCCAGGTGAAGGCGGCCCGTATTGGAGGGGGCGAAGCGGACGCGTACGGACATGGAGGTCTCCGTCGGTTTAAGTGGCGCTGAAGCGAGCAATTGGGTCGGCCTGCGGACTCCCGATAGTCGGGGCGCAGCGCCCGTCGAGAGGTCATCCAGTAACACGCGCGATTTTCGCCGGTCAAGCAATCGCCGGGGCAGTGCTCGGATGTCAACGATAGGTTGCGATCACGGACCCTCGACCGCATCGTGTGATTGTCGGGCTGTAGCCTTGCCGCAAGGGCGAGTTTGTTGCTACCTTCGCCCCTGAATTCAGGATTGAGACATAGCCGGCATAGTTTGAGGGTCCCTGGAAGATCGGCGCCGATAGTCTCGGGACCCCATCGACATACAGGTTTGCTTCGATGACCGATCAATCTCGAGCGCTCGAGGAAGTACTCGTCGATAACCCGGAAAGCAGGGAGGCATTTGCCGAACTCCGAAACCAGTTCTGGGATGACGGAGACTGGTTTTCTGTACTGCAACTCTACCTTGAGCTTGAGGGGCAGTCAGCGGAGTTTCTCGATTTTTCGGAGCTCGCCACCAGGCTTCGCGACCATGCCGAGACCCTGGAGGCCGGCGAGGAGAAGGCCCAGTTATTGCTGTCGCTTGGCGATTTGTATCTGGAGCACCTGGATGCCCGGGAAAAGGGCATGCAGGCCTACCAGACGGCATTTAAGGCCTATCCAAAAGATGTCACCCCCCTTCGGCGAGCCCGCGAGGTGTACCGTGACCGCGGCGAATGGGAAGTCTTACTCGACGTATACAAAATAGAGTTGCGTGTCACCGATGCCACCGAAAGGCGGGCCGGTTTACTCCTCGAGATGGCTCAGGTTCGCGGGGAACGACTTCGAGACTTCGAGGGGGCGGTCGAGGCGCTGGAGAAGGCCGCGGAAACCGGTACTGAAGATCCCTTTGTGGAGCAGCTCTACGAATTTTATGCCGAAGAGATGACGGTCGAGGAGGGGATTCGACGCATCCTCGAGATTGCCGAGGATGCGCTCAACGATGGGCCCTATGAGGCGGCAGTGCAGGCTTTTCTGGAGGCCGCCGAATTGGAGTGCGAACGCTATGGCGGAAGCAAAAAAGAGGCGCTCGCTCTCGCTCAATCAGCGCTGGAGACCGATCCCGGAAACGCCGACGCCACCCTTATTGTCCATGCCCTCACCGAGGAGCTCGACGAGGATGCGTCTGAGGTCTCTGAAGCCACTGTCAACGGCGAACAGGGCGTGGCCGTCGCGGCGGACGAAGAACCGGCGGACGAAGAACCGGCGGACGAAGAACCGGCGGACGAAGAACCGGCGGACGAAGAACCGGCGGACGAAGAACCGGCGGACGAAGAACCGGCGGACGAA
>SKQC01000178.1 GCA_007119175.1 Myxococcales bacterium
TAATCTGTGCAGTGCGTGTGTGAAAACCGGGTCGGATGCAGCGTCGAAACGGCGTTTTCGAGGTCCTGGGCGGCTTGTGGCCGTTGCGGGCGCGCTGGCGGGTTGTGTTGTCCATCGCCGTCATGATGTGACGCGTCGGCGAGGATCTGTAGCAATATCGGGGGTGATAATTGGTACGTTCGCGGTGGATGCAATGAATTCTGTAGTGAGGAGTAGTACGTGACGCTAACGAAAGCCAATATCGTAGATACCGTTTATTCTCGAACGGAGTTGACCAAAAAAGAGGCCTCCAATTACGTCAATGAAATTCTAGAGTTGATGAAGGAGACATTGGAAGAAGGGGAGGAGATCAAAGTCAGCGGATTCGGCAAATTCGAAGTCCGCAGAAAAGGCGAACGGCTGGGTCGAAACCCGCGCACCGGCGACGAGATATTGATTCCGGAGCGCAAGGTGTTGCGCTTTAAGGTCAGCCAGGTACTCAAGGATGAACTCAACGACGAACGCTGAGCACGAACGCAGTGGCGGTGGGGCGCCCGGGGTAGGGGGCGGCGAGTGCAGGCGACCGAATCAAGGATGAGGCAACGATGACGCAGTCTGGTGATGGCGAATTGGCGACGATTGAGCTTCCCGAAAAGGCGTATTTTAAGATCGGGGAAGTGGCAAAATTGCTGGAGGTCGAGCCCTACGTATTGCGATATTGGGAGACCGAATTCGAGGTCCTGTCGCCGGAAAAGACGAAGAGCGGGCAGCGAGTCTATCAGCGCGATGATATCGAGCTTCTGCTCCAGATCCGGACCCTGCTTTACGAAGAGATGTTCACCATTGCCGGGGCGCGAAGGCAACTGGCGCGAAGTCGGCAGGGAAAGCCCAGCTATTTTGATCTTCAGGAGGGAGCCCAGACGGTTGAGGGGACGGCGGTGGCCGGAGACGATGAATTGCGTCGACAGCTAGAGGAGACACGGCGCGAACTGACAAGTCGGGAAACACAGCTTCAGGAGTTGAGTGCCGAGTTGGAGCAGAGTCGGGAGCAAAACGAGCAGCTCAACGGCGATCTTGCAGCGGTGCGCGATGAGCTACGAGAGCGGGACGCCATTTTGACGGAGCTTAAAGAGGAGGCGGCGGAGTCAGAAAGACGGCAAGCCGAGCTTCGCCGCAAGTTGGAAAACGCCGAAGATCGTCTGGCCCGACAGCCCCAGTCCACAGCCGATCCGGAGCGCGTACAGGCCCTAAAGGACGAGATCTCCGGTCTTCAACGCCGGCTGGCGGGCAAGGAAAAGGAGGCCAAGGAGCGGCGACAGGCGCTAAAGCGGACCATGCGTGACGGTCGTGAGCATCGCCGACAAGTTCTGGATTCGCTGCGCAGCCAGGTGGAGTCGCTGGCATCGTTAGCCGAGACCGACACGAATCGATTTCGCTAATCGGTCGACAGCGCGGCGACGGTGATAAGATTAGTCCCGGAGAGGGCGAAAGCAGAAAATATTGACCGCTCGGGAAGAAGTGTTAGTTCTCATACGTTCTAACCAACGGATAGTGGCCGCAAAATGTCACTGCCTTGAAAAGTTTTCATAGATGGGAAGATTTCGTTCCCATTGAGCGAGCCTGGCGGAGTATCAGGTGTCCAATGAGTGGTGTAGCCTTTATCGGACGCTGCACCGTGCGGGCTTCGCAATTGACAGCCGTGGGTTGATAAACCCAGTGAAGAGCTCGTCTTGGTCTGCACTTATATCGAAAAGGCCATGACGGGAAAATTGGCATAAAATGTGCATATCTCTTGTGAGGGATGAGCGCGGAAGCGCATTGCGCTTTTATCACTGGCATGCTGACTCGGAAGGGCTGTAATCATGACAAAATTAAAACAGACTACCACCAGCGTGGATAATGCCGACGACTCCGGAGAATCCGGAGAGCGCGACGGGCATGACTTTATCGGCAAGCGTCATTTGCGTCGCGAAAAGAACAAATTATCGCGCAAACTCAATGAGTTTCGCGATCTCGATCCGGTCAAGATGTACCTGCGCGGCATCGGCCAGGTCAGCCTCTTAGACCGCGACGGTGAGGTAGCAGTAGCCAAGGAGATCGAGGCGGGGCGAAAGATCGTCTTTGACATCTTGGTCAACACCGAGGTCGCCATCGACATGATTCTGGAGCTTCCGGACCGGCTGATGGCCGGTACGGCCAGGGCTCGCGAGGTATTTGAAGAGTATACGCCGAGCGGCGACGACAGTGACCTGCCCGTGGCGCCACCGGTCTTCGAGCGCTTCGATCGCCTAAAACGGGCCAACGATCGATACCTGAAAAAGAAACAGGCCCTTGCCGAGGCGAAAGAAAAAGATCTGGCGGAGTCGACGCTCGAGAAAAAACAAAGCGCTGCTGATAAGGCCTTCGACAAGATGGTGGAGGCCGTCCACGAGTGCATGTTGTCGCAGCGCTACTTCAACGAGATGGTCCACATCTTCAGTGAGGCTTTGGACAACGTCGAGAAGTGCGAACGGCGGATGCGCCGATATGCCCGCCGGGTCGGCATCAGTGCCTCTAAATTCGAGAAATGGCGCGAGCAATACGAATCGGGGGAAACACCGGATCTGACGACGGCGCGGATCTCGAAGGCCTCGGCCCGTGAATTCGACCAGATTATGCGTCAGTCCGTATCCATTATCACGAATGTGGAACGTGAATTCGGCATGGAGATCGACGAACTTCGCCGGATCGTCAAGGCCATTGATGTCGGAGAGCGGCGAAAAGAGCGGGGCAAAGCGGAGATGATCCGCGCCAACCTGCGTCTGGTGGTGTCCATCGCCAAAAAATACGTCAACCGGGGCATGCATTTTCTGGATCTCATCCAGGAGGGAAATATCGGCCTGATGCGGGCCGTCGAAAAATTCGAATATCAGCGAGGACATAAATTCTCGACGTATGCCACGTGGTGGATCCGTCAGGCGATCACCAGGGCGATTGCCGACCAGGCAAGGACGATTCGGATTCCGGTTCACCTCATTGAGACGATCAATCGAATCGTTCGCACCTCGCGCAAGTTGGAACAGGAGCTGGGGCGCGAAGCCGAGCCCGAGGAGATCGCAGAAAAACTCGATATGGAGGTCGAGAGTGTGCGTCGGGCGATGAGAATTTCTCGTCATCCGGTCAGCCTGGAGCGCCCGGTGGGGGACGACGAGGACAGCCAGTTGGGTGATTTCATCGAGGACGAAAACTCGCCGAGTCCGATGGACGAAACCGAAGAGCGTCACCTCAAAGACGAGACACTGCGCCTGTTGGCGACATTGACGCCGCGAGAAGAGAAGATTTTGCGGATGCGATTCGGTATTGGCGAAAAAAGTGATCACACCCTGGAAGAGGTCGGCAAGGACTTTAATCTGACGCGGGAGCGAATTCGCCAGATCGAGGCCAAAGCCCTGGAAAAACTCCGCGTTCCACGGCGAAGTGAAACGCTGCTGCCCTTCCATGAGGGAAGCTGAGTAGGGCCGGTCAGTTTCGGCTCATCAATCATGCATAGTAGTTGAAATTTTGTTCGTCGGCCGTCGGCGGTGACTCAGCACCGAGTTACCGCCGACGGTCTTTTTTTTGACACGCCGGGCGGGACTGGCACAATCGAATTGTCGCCTCGATTCCACGGACGGGATCTGAGCGACGATTTTGCATTTCGGATCGCACCAAGGAGGGTGCCATGACCAGTCAAATTCGCCGATCTCCCAGTGCAGCACAGGAGCGTCCCCGGGCCACGTTAAGCTACGGTGACGAATTCGGTCCCTATATCATCACCGGCTTTGCCGGATGCGGGGCGACGAGTTACGTCTATAAAGCACGGCGACGCGATCGCTTCGAGCCGGTAGCCATCAAGGTTCTTCATCCCCATCTGGTGGCCGATTCTACACGGCGCCTGCGATTTTATCGCGAAGCGCGGATCATGATGCGGATGCAACATCCGAACGTGGTTCGTTTCGAGGAAATCATAGAGGAGGGAGAAACCCTGGCCTTTGTCATGGAATACGTCGACGGAGTCACCCTGCAAAAGTGGCGAAAGAGTCATCAGGGGGCCATCGACGAGGTCACATTGGCCTGTGTATTTGTCGATGTGCTTCGTGGAGTGACGGCCGCCCACCGCGAAGGGGTGATTCATCGCGATCTGAAGCCCGGCAATATTCTTATTGAGGAGCAAGACGGGCGATCGGTGGCCAAGATCATCGACTTCGGCGTGGCTCGTTTCGTCGACGAGCCGGTGAGCGACGCCGAAAAGAATAAGATAATCGGCACTGCCGCCTACGTCTCGCCCGAGGAGGTCGGCAAACCGGAGGAGGTCTGCCAGGCAAGCGACCTATATAGCATCGGAGTGATGCTCTATGAGGCCGCATGTGGGCGCCGGCCCTTCGACGGGCTCGAGGTGCGAGAGTTACTTCAGGCCCATGTGCGCCGCAATCCACGGCGCCCAACACAGCACAATCCCGGGTTGTCGACGAGCCTGGAAGAGGTGATTTTGCGAACTCTCGACAAGCGACCCGA
>SKQC01000429.1 GCA_007119175.1 Myxococcales bacterium
CCCCACCGCCGCTGCGCGGCACCTCCCCTAGAAGGGGAGGACGCTCATCGAACCTCGAGGTCACATGAAGAGTCCGCTCCACCTTTCTTTGCGTTCTTTGCGGTTCCTTCCTTTCTTTGCGTTCTTTGCGGTTCCTTCCTTTCTTTGCCTTTCTTTGCGTTCTTTGTGGTTCCGAGATCAGCAGTTCTATCTTCGCCGAAATCGTGCAATCATAGGCGATCGGCCCCCTTCCACCGTCCGGCGGCGCCGTATTCGACGATCAAAGTTTGATGAAGGCACACGATCATGAAACGCGAAATCGAGGAGAGCCTGGAGGTGACCCCGGCGCTGATGACCTTGCAGGCATTATTGCCGAAGGGACTGAAATCGCTGCCAGGACCGGTGCGCCGGGCCCTGGAAAACGACGACTACTCAGAGGCATTGTCGGCGGCCAACGCCGTTTATTCATCGCGCGGGCCCGACGACCGGAATGCGGCCCTGGCCTACGGGGTATTGCTGGTGGGCCGGCAACTCGTCGACGAGGCAATGGGCGTGTTGCGCCGGGCGCTGACCCATCACGCCCAGGACGTGGGACTGCAACTCGCCCAGGTCGAAGCCCTGGTGATGAAGGGGGAATTTAATGCCGCCCGCCAGCTTCTGGAGGGATTGCGCACCGTGAGCACTGCCGAGCCGCGCCACTGGAGCTTTATGGGCGATATGTACCTCGATATGGGAGCCCACGAAGAGGCGGCGACCTGCTATCGCGAAGCCCTCGACCGCGGTCATCAAAGCGTGGACGTCGCCTACCGGTTGGCCCAGTTGTCGGACGAACTCGACGACGCCGACGGAGCGGCCCATTACCTGGAGATGGCGGCCCGGTTTGCCGGGGACAATCCCCTGTTGTGGGAGGCCGCTGCCGAGGCCTGCTACGAGGTGGGCCGCGTCGAGGATGCGGCCTATGCCTTTGAGCGGACCTTAGAGGAACAGCCCTACGATCCGCAGACCTGGTTTTTGCTGGGCTTGAGCTACTGGCAACTCGATCGCTTCACCGACGCCGCCCGGGCCTTCGAGGAGGTCGTCGACCTCAACCCCCGCCACCGCATCGCCTGGGGGCAATTGGGCGAGATCTTTTTGACCATGGGCCACGGCGAAAAAGCCCTGCAGGCATTTCGCCGCTCGCTGGATCTAAAAGGCGACGATGTCGACGTATTAAACGGCGCCGTCATGGCCGCCTACCAGACCGGCGATGTGGAGGCCGCCGCCACCTGGGCGGAGCGAGCCGTCGAAAAAGCGCCGGACAACCAGCAGAGCCAGTATAATTACGGCGTCATTTTAATCGCCCTCGGCCGCGGCGAGGAGGCCAGCGATGTATTGCGCCCGCTGGTGGAATCCGGCGAAGGGCAGCTCGGAAAATACCTGGGAGCCCTGGCCGTTGCGGAGATGATGAGCGGCCGCGAAAGCGATGCTTTTGAACATATCGGCGAGGCCGAGCGTCTGCAGGTAGAGGCCCAGTGGATGGCGGCCTTTGCCGAGCAACTGCTCAAATTGCGCGGCGCCGACGAGACGATGGACTATCTCGACCGCGCCGTGGCCGCCGAACCCACCTGGAAGGTCATTCGCCCCCTGTTGGGTTATGTCTGCAGCGGGCTTGCCGACGATCCGGAGCGGGCCTCCACATACGTCGAGCGCTTCCACCGCGCCGTGCTCAATGAGCCGCAGGTGGTGCCCGTATTGTGGGATTTTGAGTCCTGGGAGGCCTTTGCCTTTCGCTTAGAGCGCCGCTTTGGCCGCGTCTTCGACACGATGCTGGCCATCGTCGAGGGGCGAAAAGAACCCGAGGAGATTCAATCCCATCTGGATTGAGCCGATCGCATTGTCGAGGTGAAGATGGACGCAAAAACGACGATATCACCGGTGGCCGTCGCATTGGTCACAGGTGCAATTTTGGCGATGGGATGCACCTCGGAGAATCCGGCCTACGATCCGGGCGTCGATCTTCCCGGCGAGTGCCGGGCCGGCGAGGAAGTCAGCGAGACCTTTGAGAATTTCGAGCGACCAGAAAAAGTCGATCTGTGGTTTTTGATCTCCGATGCGGAGGGCATGGACGACTACCAGCGCTCGTTGGCGCGGGCCATGGAGCCTTTTTTGCTGGGGCTTGCCGACGACGGCCTCGACGTCAACGTCGCCGTCTCCACTACCGACGGCACCACGGCGCCGGGATTGGCGCCGGCCGGCGACACCGGCTCCGGGTGCAGCGGCAACTCCACCCAGATTGCCCACAGCGGCGACGAGGACTGGATCGACACTGTGCGCTGTAATGTCCAGCAGGGGGAAGGCGGCGACCGCCGGCAGCGCTCGCTGGACGTGGCCCACGAGTCACTGGTCGAAGAGCCCTCTTCACTCGATGATTTTCGCCGCGATCGGGCCCGTCTGGTGACGGTGATATTGAGCAATCAAGACGATTGCTCCGGCGAGGGTTTCGATGACGACGACGACCATCCGGCGCGCAATCTATGCGCCTGGCAGAGCGAGGAGTTGCGCGACGTCGAAGACTGGCTCGAGGCGATGCGCGAGACCGTGGTCGCCCCGGAAGGGTTTTCTGTGGCCGCCATCGCCGGACCGCCCACGGAGGTGCAATACGAACCGGAAGAAAACGTCCTCGCCGTCTGCAGCAGTACCCTGGGAAGCTCCTACCCATCGCCCCGGCTGTCGCAGGCCACCAAATTACTCGACAGCCAGGGGCTATTTTTAAGCAGTTGCGTCTTCGACCTCGGCGACCATCTCGACGAGATCTCCCGGCAACTCGTTCGCCAGGACTCGATCACCCTGTGCACTGCCGAGCCCATCGCCCACGAACCTCTTGAGGTGGTGGGCATCTACGGCGACGAAAGCGAAGATATCTCCTTCGGTCCCGGCTTTAGCTTTGCCGGAACCACCACGGATTGCCCCGACGGGGCGATCCGATTGCACCGCGAAGGCGCGGAGTCGTTGGAGCGCCTGGAGATGACGTATTGCGCTCACTGACGATCGGCGCTCATTGTCCCCCGTCGCCCTGAGATGAGGGTACGGATGAATTCAGACCGTCGTCTATTTTAGAGCGCCTTTACTGCGGCGCTTTAAGATTTTCGGGGAGAGCATCTGCAAACCCGGGCCGTTCAGTCCCACTCTCGCACACCCCAGTCCCTCAATCCCACTCCCCCTAAATCTTATGGCGCCGTTGTCTGGCGCCCTAAAATAGACGTAGATCGTACGCCCCCCGACGCTCAAACACAACGAGACCCGCGTGCTCTCGAGGCGCAGAGTCGATCCGTACCTACGCCTATTTTAGGGCGCCTTAACTGCGGCGCATAAGATTTTTGGGGAGAGACTCTGGAAGATCGGGGATTGCCCCCCCCGTCACCCGGCGGTCTGCGACGGCGTGCAATGTGTATTTTTCGCTCCCAGCCCTTGACATCTCTGGGGTGCGGTTTAGGTTGCCCATCTGTCACATCCGTGAATTTTCGTCATGCACAATGCTGGATTTTTCCACTTTTTGTCAGGAGGCTTCATATGGTTGGTGAGCATACACTTCCGGAACTCAATTACTCGTACGACGCCCTGGAACCATATATCGATGAGCAGACGATGCGTCTGCATCACAGCAAGCACCATCAGGGCTATGTCAACGGACTCAATAACGCCGAAAAGGCCCTGGCCTCGGCGCGAAAAAGCGGCGATTTTTCGGATATCCGAAATCTGGAGCGCCTGCTGGCCTTTCACGGCTCCGGCCACTTCAACCACTGCCTGTTCTGGCAGAATATGACGCCGGCCGACAATTATAAGGACCCGAGCGGCGATCTGCTGAGCCAGATCAAAAAGGACTTCGGAAGCCTGGACAACCTCAAGGGCCAATTCGGAGCGGCCGCCAAAGCGGTCGAGGGAAGCGGCTGGGCCTTTCTCGCCTGGCAGCCCGGCGGCAACCAACTGGTCACTCTGGCGGCGGAAAACCACCAGAAGCAGACTCAGTTTACGGCGATTCCCGTCCTCGCCCTCGATGTCTGGGAGCACGCCTATTATCTGAAATATCAGAATAACCGCGGCCAATACGTCGACAATTGGTGGAATGTCGTCAACTGGGAGAATGTGGCCCAGCAATTCTCGGCAGCCACGGAGTATAACTTCGAGCTCAGTTGAGCTGAGGTTCAGTGAGTGACAAAAAAAAGCGCGGCCAACTCGGCCGCGCTTTTTTTATGTATCCACCGCGATACGACGATCGACAGGGGGCATGCGATCTACGCCTATTTTAGGGGGAGTGGGTCCGAAGGACCCGGGTTTGCGGCCACACTCCCCTAAAATCTTAATGCGCCGTAGTTTAGGCGCCCTCAAATAGACGACGGTCTGAATTCACCCGTACCCTCAAGGCGACGATCGACAGGAGGCATGCGATCTACGCCTATTTTAGGGCGCCAGAAAACGGCGCCAGAAGATTTAGGGGGAGTGGGTCCGAGGGGACGGGGGATTAATGAAGACGACGGTCTGAATTCACCCGTACCCTCAAGGCGACTAACCATCGTCGCCCTGCTCTTCTTCGCCCTCCTCGACGGCCGGCCAGGACAACTCGTCGGCGAAGACCCTCCACAGGCCGGTGGCCGCCATCAGGCGCAGTGCAAAGAGATCGTCGTAGAGATAATCGCGCAAAATATCGACGTGTGCCTCCGGCTCGTGCATCATCAGATGTTCCAGATAGGCATAGCGGGTCTGCGGATCGGGGTTTTCGCGAATCACCTCGCGAAACGAGCCCTCGTCGGAGACTCGAAATAAGAGATAGGCGGCGATATTGGCGATGCTCTGCTTGCGGGCCAGCTCATCCTCGTCGCTTTCGTCGACCTCAAACCCCAGATTTTCACCGACCGCCAATTCCTGGAGGCGATCGACGAGCGGAGCGATAGAAGCCAACTCCTCGTCGCTGCTCAACATCGTCTGCATCGAGCGCAGCGTCTGCTCGACGGTCACCGCATCGGCGTCGGCGAGCCTGGAGGCGAGATACTCCTGCCATCGATCGGGAAATCGCTGTGAGAGGATAGCCACCAGCATCTGCTGGGTTTCGTAGTCATCGTGGCGCAGGGCCCCGATGAGGGCATCGGGGCGAATATCGTCGCGCTCGCCGTAGAGCATAATCGACTGGCGGCGAACCGTGGCATTGGCGTCGCGCATATGCGTTCGCAGGGCAATCGAGGCATCTTCAGCGGGGTTTTCGGCCAATACCTGAAGCACTTCAACGGTCTCGGCAGTGGTGGCGTCGTCGAGGTATTCCATGGCGGGATCGACGAATTCCGGGTGCCCCAAAATGGTCAGCCCCAGCACGGCGAGGCGCAAGAGCCGATCGTCGATCTGGCGCTCCGGAATCCCCAGGGCGTCCGGATCGTAGGCGCCGACATCGTCGAGAATCTCCTCAAACAATTCCTCGGCATCGGCGACGCCGCCGAAGACGAGGGTTCGCGCCGCGTCGACCCGTTCGTCGACCGGTCTGGCGTCATCGGCCAGACGATCGATAAATTCGTCGGCCCACTGCGCCCGCCCGGCCTCGGCAATGGTCTGCAGCGCCACGGCGGCGATCTGGGGATCGCCGTCGTCGATATAATCGCTGAGCTCCGGCAATAATTCATGGCGCAACAATTCGTCGTCACCCTCTTGTTGAGCCTCGTCAATCTGGCGCAGAAGCCCCTCCTCTAAGGCGCGCATCCGAAGTCGAGGCGCGTCGTCGCGCAGGCCGCGCTCAATGATCGCCCGCCTCAAGGTATCGCTTTCGCTGACCACGCTGGCATCGAAGATCTGGTATTTTTCCTCGTCGTCATCGCTTCGATTAAATAGCAAAAGCGCCCGCTGGCGGGCCCGGGGGTGATTGGCGCTGACCAGCTTTCGCAGGGCGGCCACCCGGACCATTGGATGGGGGTCGTCGACGAGGTCGATGGCATGATCGGCGAGCTCCGGATCGCCGGTCAATTTCATGGCCCGCAGGGTCTCGGCGCGCACGAAGGGATCGTTTTGCATCTCCAGACCGGAGCGATAGATATTGCGCATCGCCTCCTCATCGGAGCTCGACACACTGGTATCTCGGCAGCCAAAAAAGGCGACCATAGCTACCAGCCCCAGCAGGGCTACAACGAATAGCGATGAGCGAAGCGATGATGTCATAGGCGAAAAAAAGAGACCACGCATAAGCGGGCTCCCAGGTGGCGAAGTCAGGTCGATTCCGGACTGCGGTGGCGTTCCATCCACAGGATGATGCGTTGCAAAATCGAGCGCCAGGGGCGCTCATTTAAGATCTCGTGATTCAGCTCCGGAAAGACCTCCAACTCCCGGTCATGAGAGCCCAGGCGATGAAAGATCGACTCCGTGACCTTGGGGTCGACGATGCAATCGGAGCCGGCGACGAGAAATAAAAATGGCTGGTCCAAATCGCCGGATCGGCGACTCAAATCGGCCATCGCATTCTGGGTCTCCGTAAACCAGCGGGCGTTGGCCGTATCGAAGATCAACGGATCGCGGCGGTATTTTTCGACTACCTCGTCAATATCGCTGACGTCCTCCGGGTCGAGCTCTGAGGGAAGCGACAAGGTGGGGACAATTCGACTGGTCAGCCGTCCGGCCAGGTCCTTAATCATCGGTACATGCACGGCCAGTCCGCACAGGGGACTGGAGACGACGTAGCCGGTGATGCCGTCCGGTTTTCGAAGAGCGTAGCGCAGGGCGATGAGCCCTCCGTTGGAGTGGGCGACGACGAAAAGCGGCTGGTCGGGCCAGCGCTTTAATGCCCGCCGCTTGAGCATCGCCATATCGTCGACGTAGCGCGAAAAGCGCTCCACATAGCCGCGCCCTCCCGTGCTTCGGCCGTGGCCGCGGGCATCGATGGCCAATACGTCATAGCCGGAGCGAACCAGGGCGACGGCGACGTGGTCGTAGCGCGCGCTGTGCTCGCCGTAGCCGTGCATCAAGGCCACCGTCCCCCGGCGCTCGCCGGCGCTGTCGTCGTCGAACCAGGCCTGCCAGTAGATCTGCTCGTGATCCGTGGTCGTCCAGTAGCCCTCGTCGCGATCGACGGCGTCGGACGGAGCCGGTCGGGCCGGCGCCAGATCCTGCCAGTCCTCGATTTGAAGCGACTCTTCGGTCCACACCGGAGGCGTTGATTGTTTGCCGGCGGAACCGGTCGGTTGGCTTGCCATGATTCTCACCGGGTGTGTCGAGAAGATTAAAAAAGGGCGAATCCCGCCTCGATAGTACTGACAACTTCATTCGTTCGTAAACCGGCATTTGCCGATGAGGCCTCGCCGCACCGCCCATTATTCACAAACGTCGGGCCCCCTGCTATACCTTGGTAATGTGCTCGAGCAGCAGCGCTTCGAGACTGCCGAGAGCGCAATCATATGACTTCATACCTTTTTTGACTGTTCAATTTCGCTGAGGAATTTGCCTATGTTGCGCCGCCTCTCGCCGATTATCCTCTTTGCCCTGCTCGGCATTTTCGTCGCTGCCGGTTGCGGCCAGGAATTCGAGATCTCCAATGACAGCGAGCAGGATGTGGGCCTCAACGACACAGGTCCCGACTGCAGCGACCGCTGCGGTGAATTTGAATGCCCACTATGCGAGGACGGCGAGTCCTGCACGGTCAATACCGATTGCGCCAGTCAGATCTGCAGCGAGGGAGTCTGCGTGGCCACCGGCTGTGACGAAGTCACCTGCGGCGAGGGCGAGACCTGCTATCGAGGCGAGTGTTACGACGAGTGTGAAGACGGTGACGACTGTGAGCCCGACAGCCGCTGTTATGACGAAAACCACTGCGCCCCCGTCGACTGCGAGGGGATCGACTGCCACAGCGACGAGACCTGCTATGAGGGCGCCTGCTACGACGAGTGCAGCGGCGAGTCCGATTGTCAGTCCACCGATACCTGCACCGACAATGCCTGCATCGATCCCTGCGAGGCCACCGAATGCGACGCCGGCCAGGACTGCATTCAAGGCGAGTGCTACGAGGAATGCGACGAGCACGAAGACTGCGAAGACGGTCGCTGCTACGAAGACGTCTGTGTGCCGCTGGACTGCGACGGCGTCGACTGCCCCCATCAAACGGAGTGCTATTACGGGGTGTGCAAGGATTCCTGCAGCAGCGACACCGACTGCCACGGCAATGAATCGTGCTACGACAGTGTCTGCGTCGATCCCTCCTGTGACGACGGCGCACCCAGCGGCGATCAGTCCGACGTCGACTGCGGCGGTGACTGCGGTCCCTGCGAGGAAGGCCAGCAATGCAACGACGGCGACGATTGCGAAAATGGCATCTGCGTGGCTGGGTTTTGCGGCCAGTCGTTTGTGCCCGATGTGCGCACCGACGATCCGACGGACGTCACCGACGATTCGGCGGTCCTCCACGGCGATCTTCGCGATCTGGGCCGACCGGAGGCCACGGACCACGGATTATGCCTGGGCACCTCCGCCGATCCCACCACAGACTCCGCCGATTGCGAACATCTGGGCGCCCCGGCCGACGAGGGGCCATTTTCGGCGACCTTCGACGGCCTCGACCAGGGTCAACTCTATCATGTGCGCGCCTTTGCCGAGAACGACGAGGGCATCGAATACGGCAGCAACGTCGAGCTCTCCCTGGCCCCCGCCACCCCCACTAATCTGACGGCCAGCACCGACGAGCCGAGCTATGTTTATCTGTCGTGGGATGCCAGCCCGGGGGCTACGGAATACGAAATCGAGCGCGACGGCAATGTGGTCGAGACCGCACTGGACAACGAGCACAACGACGCCGACGGGCCCGCCCCCACGGTCACTCCCGGTGAGGCAACGGCCACCGAGGGCGACTACTCCACCCACGTTTATCTTGAATTATCGGGCGCCTCCGTAGAGCCCGGCGACTCCGCCACCTACCGGGTACGGGCGATCAACGACACGGCCACCAGCGACTTTTCCAACGAGGCCACCGGCCATCGGGCCGCCGACGACGTCTTTTATTCCTGGGAGCGCTCCGAGGGCGACAGCCCGGAGGACTTCGACAATATCGGCGGCAATACCGAAAGCTACGAAGATACAGACGCTCCGGAAGACGGATCGGTGCGCTATTATCGGGCCATGGTGGGCGCCATGGGCGCCGACAGCGTGCCCACCGAGGCCGTGCCCGGCTACCGCTCCACAGCCCCGGAGCCCCATTTGTACACCACGGGGCTATTTCCCAATCATGAAGTTCATAAAATCGACAACGAACGCGGCGAAATCTGGATCTTTGAGGAACACGACAGTTCGATCCGGGCCGTGGCCGTCGACCCCGACGGATATGTCTATACCGCCGGCGCCGACAACGAACTCGATACGACGGTGCGAAAAATCGATCCCCAGGGCGAACAGGTGTGGTCCGTCGACGACCCCGACCACCAGGTCATGGGCATCGCCGTCGACGCCGACGGCTACGTCTACACCGCCTCCATCGACAATGTGGTGCGAAAATTCGACCCCGATGGCAATCAACAAATGGATTTCAAATTCACCGGTCATAGCGACGGTGTCGAAGCCGTGGCCGTCGACGCCGACGGCTACGTCTACACCGCCTCGCGCGACGAAACCGTGCGAAAGCTCGACAGTGACGGCGACCAACAATGGGAATTCGACGGCCATGAATCCAGTGACTTCGACACCTGGGTGCGCAGCGTGGCCGTCGACGACGATGGCAACGTCTACACCGCCAGCAGCGACCACACGGTGCGAAAATTAGATAGCAGTGGCGATGAGCAGTGGTCCTTTGACCACCACACCGGCACCGTGTGGAGCGTGGCCGTCGACGCCGATGGATATGTCTACAGCGCCTCCGCCGACGGGACGGTGCGAAAGATCAATAGTGAGGGCGACCCGGAGTGGATCTTTGATAAGCACGAAGGCGACGTCTACAGCGTCACCGTCGATACCGACGGCAATGTCTACAGCGCCTCGGCCGACGAAACCGCACGTAAAATCGACGCCGACGGCGACGAGGTATGGGTCTATGACGGCCACGCCGATATCGTCTACGGTATCGCTATCAACCCCGGACTTTACGGAGCATTTCCCGACGAATGGTAAAAAGGACCGAAACGATGTGGACGCGACGTAGTGTGCTGATCTTGGTTGCCGCCGGTCTCGCCCTGTGGGGCTGTGATCGCGACGAGGCTGACGAGGACGACGAGCCGGTGGCCATCGAGGAGCTCGACGACGGGCTGCCGCCTGAGGGCCCCTTTGAGGGCGCTCACGATCGCTCGGTGCCAGTGGAGCCCGACGAATTCGCCACAAAGCTGACCGACTCCTTTTGTCTGGCCTACGATCACTGCCGAAACCAGCATATTCAGGCCGCGCTATTTCAGACCATCGGCGTCTCAGCGGGCATGGTGGCCGCCGATCAGGGCGACCACCAGGCGGCCGCTGAGATCCGATCGGTCATGGAAGACCTCGAGAATGCCGAGCAGCCAATTGCCACCCGCGATCAGTGTCAGACCGTCTTTGGATTTACCTTCGCCGACGGCGGCCTCGACGCCACCTCTTTGAGCGAGGCCGTGCAGTCGCAGCGAGTGACGTACGACGCCGATGCCGCCGGCGAATGCATGGCTCAATTCGGCGAACCCTTCGATCTATGCCTTGAGTTTCATCAGATCGTCGATGTCGTCGATCTGGAGCAGGCCACAGCCGCCGTGCTCGCCCACCAGGAGGATCTGGTGGGTCATTTCGAGTCCTGTAACGACGCCTTTGAGGGACAACAAGAAGAGGGCCAGGAGTGCCGATTCGACTATGAATGCGCCGCCGGCGGATGTCAGAAAGAACAGGGCGACGATATCGGCGCCTGCAGAAAGAGCTATATGGGCGACGATCTGGGGCCAATGATGCCCGGACCACAGCAAGCCCCGGACGCCCCCCCGGCCCCCGGTGTCCCCCAGCCTCCCGGCGCCGCCCCTGGCGAACAGCCGACCACGGTGCCCATCAATCCCGGCCCCACTGACGACTAGCAGTCCGGGTTAGGGGGGAGCGACGATCGTGCTTATTTTGCAGTTTATAAGATGAGCAAACGATTGAGTCTGGATTTTCACACCACCCGCTCAAGAGGTGCACCGTGCTGGATTCACGCGACGAGATCGTCGACCGCCTTCGAAAACGCCTCAACCACGGAATGCGCATAATCCGGGTGGAGGACGGCCTGATCTTCGAACATCGAAATGCCACTCATTTTCTCGCCGAAATCGATCTCCAGGGCGGCAAGATCACCGTTCCCGTCACGGCCGATTTTCGCGATCATCCCGACTATACGGAAGATGAGATCGTGGAACATGCAATGGAGGTGTTGCGCCCTCGGCTAAGACTCTATCGGGATCGAGGCTACCGCATCCGCGAGACCGACTGGCAGCCCGGCTATCGCTCCGCGACCTACGACGGGACAAAGATTCCCGTCTTTATCGCCTTCGTCGAAAAAGATCTCGACGGACGGGAGCAGCTCTATGCCGAACTGGCCTGGTTATTAGAGCAACTCCCCGACCGCTGAACCTGATAGCCCCAATCACTCCTGGACTACAGTGAATTTCGCTGCCCGCCTCTTCGTCTCATCCCACGCGGGTGTGAGCCTGCTTCTGTCGGTCGAAGGGCCGGATTGGCTCACACCCAATTCGCGATGACTCCACGATTTGTGCTATGGAGTCCGTGGAAATATCGAAGTACGCGACTGCTACCTGCTGGTGAGGATGAGCTTATGAGACGCTGCCACCGAAACTCGACCGCCCTGAAAGTTATCGCCCTGGCCCTGCTTTTAGGGTTCAGCGTCGCCTGTGACGTGGAGGCCGACGGGGAAGAGGGCAATTTCACCTTTAAATACGTCGACAGCGAGGGGACGACCGCCCAGGATCTGGCCGTCGGTTCCAAGGTAAAATTCGAGGTCGTCGATGCCGAATCCGATGACCCGATCAACCTCGCCGAAGTATATAGCGAGGCGGCCGATGTCATTGAAATCATCGAGCAACGAGACACTGGATTTACCGTAGAAGCCGTCGATGCCGGCACGGCGCGAATTACTGCCGAGGCCAGTGAAAGCGGCGACGACGGCGAAGCCCTGACGGATTCAGCTCAATTTCGCGCCGCTGAGGCTTCTGTAGCTCGCTTCGAGAGCGTCTGTTCGTCGGATATATTCTTCACCGACGGCTATGCCAGCGCCAAGCTGAACCTGGAGGACGACGGTGAAAATCGACTCACGGGCTTTGGCTATTATCCGGTGTCCATCGAGCCGGAAGGTGGCGGCGTGATCGACGCCCGCTATGAGAGACTCGGGTTCGTTCAGATCGAGACCGGTTCCGATGCCGGCGATTATGAATTCAGCTCCGATCTGAGTTCCCACACCCTGGATTTTGAGCTGGTCGACGCCGCCGACGTGGAGACGATGGAGCTGTCAAATTTCGAGGACGGCGACAGCCTGTCGCCCATCGACGAGGGAGAGTCGAAACATGTGGCCCCGTTTTCCCTGATGATCGGCAGCGACGCCATCTGCGGACCGCCCGGCGGCAATCTGGAGATCACCTCCGAGACGCCGAATATCTGCAGCGCACGCTACGGCCGGATCTTTGAGAATATCCAGGGGCTGCTCGACCTCAATATGGTGGTCGTCGAGGGATTGGAAACCGGCCAATGCGAGGTCAGCATCTCGGTTCCCGATGCCGGGTTAAATGCCGGGTTTGACATCGAAGTGCGCTGACGTCCGTCGCCGGCGGGCCCCGCTTTTAGCAGGTAGAAGCAGATGAATTGGATGCGGTATGGCGCTGTCACGGCAGCGCTGGTAGCGATATATGCAACGGCTCCGCCGGCGTTTGCCAGCCCTTTCGATGTCTACGGCGCCGGAGCGCGATCGACGGCCATGGGCGGCGCCCAGACGGCCAACCCCGAGGGGGCGGCTGCCATCTACGACAACGTGGCCGGACTCGCCGGCGCCGACACCGAATTTCGGATCGGCGCCTTCGCCACGTTTTTAGACGCCCCGATCTTGTTGCAGGAAAGACCCGAGGGCTACGACGTCCCCGACCTGGGGTCGCGCTCACCGGCCATGCCCTCCTCACAGACCCGCAACGAGCGCCGCGACAGTGACGGCCCGCGCCCGATCTACGGCCTTCAGGTGGGGATGGTCACCGATTTCGGCGACACTAAAACCCGCGGTGGTGTCCTCGTGATGTTGCCCACCAATGGTTTATTGGATTTACAGACCCACTTTCCCGACGAGCGCGAGCGTTATTTCTCCAATCAACTCCACCACGAGGTCGTGGGCTCGCGCATCCACCGGCCGGTCATCGAGATGGGGGTTGCCCGCCCTTTGACGGAGCGGATTTCATTTGGCATCGGCGGGACCTATCTACCGGCAGCCCTGGTGGCGACCAACGCCTACGTGCGCGACCCGGCCGACCAATCCGACGTCGAACTCAACGCCGATATCTACACCGGCAATAGCTGGGGCTTCGTCGCCGGCATGACGGCCACCATCGTCGACGGCCTCCACTTCGGCGTCGTCTACCGCGGAGGGGTGGCCTTCGAGATTGAGGGTGGAAACGAGGTCCAGGTCCGTGGAATCGAAGCCACCGAAGAGGAGTCGTACCAGGATATTGACTGGGTTCCCGTGGCCACACCGTCATCGATTCGCGCCGGGCTTGCCTGGGAGCTAAATAGTGTGGAATTGACCTTAGACGGTCGCTATACGTTCTGGTCATCCCATCCGAATACTCAGGGCGAGCCGGCGGGATTCAACAATAATCTAGAGGGACGCACCGGGATCGAATGGCATAGCTCCGACGACACCAGTCTGCGCGCCGGCGCCGGATTTATCCCCACGCCGGTCCCGGAGCAAACGGGGCGAACGAATTATGTCGACAATGCCCGGCTGTCCGGGTCGCTGGGTGGAGCCCATCGCTTCCAGATGTGGGATCGCGATATGGAGGCGTCGTGGTTCGTGCAATTTCAGCACCTATTGCGCCGCGAAACCAGCAAAGAGGCCCTCGACGGCCATCCACTGTGTTCGCCGGGTGAAGAGGCGCTATGCGACGAAGTCGACGACGATACGATCAACCCCCAGACCGGTCAGCCCTACCCCGAGGCTCAGGGATTACAGACCGGAAATCCCGGATTCCCCGGATTCGTCTCCGGCGGCTGGCTCGGCGCGGTGGGCTTTGAGCTGCGTTATTGATCGACAGCGACAGGACTCTTTAATGAACCGGAAATCCACAATCTGGTGGCTCATCGCGGCCTTTGCCTCACTGATCGCCGGCTGCGCACTGGAGGCCGGCCAGTCGGCCTTTGATGACCAGGAAATCGATCCCGACGAGATCAATGAAGTCGAGCCTCCGTCGGATATCCTCGGCGAGGGCGGCGGCGCCGGCACCATGGCCGGCACCTGGCTTAAATTTCACCAGGCCAGCAGTTGCGTATTGGGCCAGGAGCAAGTGACCCACGCCTATTATCTCGTCGAGATCGAGGAGCACGGCGCCGGCCTAAAAGAAGAGCGCAGACTCTGTGAATTGGAGATGTCAGCGGTCCTGGGGTTTCGTCCCCTGGCGACACGCCAGGTATTGGAGTCGATTCAATTTCCCCACGTCGACTACGCCTATATGTCGAATCTTCTGGAGGGCGGCATCTATACCTCGTCGACCGAAGTCGCTCTGTGGGGAATCGAATTGGAGGACCCGGTCGGCGATTCGATCCCCGTGGAGGTCGACGACGAGCGGGTCATCGACGGCGACGGCGACGGAAACCCCGGCGTCAGCCTCGAGTTGGAGGGAAGCGGCTGCGAGCGTTTTATGGGACAGCGCCAGATCATCCGCTATTTCGGAACGCTTTTAGCGCCCAACGATATTCGCGGAACCAGCACCACCCTCACCGATATCGAGGTCTACGGCGGATCGGCGAGCGTCTGCGAGTTGGCGCCGAATGTGGAGGGAAACGACGAGCATAGCCTATTTCGCATGGTCCGCATCGACGGATTGGGCGGCGCCGTACAGGTCGGCGACGGCGACGGCCCGGTCGAATGCGACGATATTGGCGCCTATATCGACGAGATCTGGGAGGCCCGCGAGGCCGACGACGACAATTGTTGATCCCGTGCTTTTGGGGGAGTGCGTACGCAAACCCGGCTCCCTCAAACCCACTCCCCCCAAATCTTCGGCGCCGTTTTTTGGCGCCCTAAAATAGACGTAGATCGCATGCCACCCGACCCTCAACACCACC
>SKQC01000297.1 GCA_007119175.1 Myxococcales bacterium
TGCGTTGCCCCCGCCGACCGGAGCGCAGCGCAGGGAGCCGGGGGATCGAAGTCTCCCGACCCTCATTTCCACTTTCGCGAATAACTGGGTTTTCGATCCGGCTCTCGGCCTTCTGGTGTCTTCCGCCCCCCGGCTCCCTTCGGTCGGCGGGGGCTACAACTCGGCTCCCGATCCTCCGGGGGAATTCGAGGCCCTTAGCCCGCCCCATACCCGCGGGAGCCCAGGCCCGCCCCATACCCTCGGGAGCCAATGCCCACCCCGTACTTTCAAGAAGGACTGCCAAGAGAACTTTAAAACGCCATTACTTTTGAAACCGGAGAATCTGGAAGAGTAATAGTGGGTTTGTTCGGGTCAGTGTCGTGTTGAGTTTTGGACTCATACCAAGCTCACGCCATTCATCTCGGTACCGAGGTGATCCATCGTCTCACTCAATGACACCTCAGGGGAAGCACCAAACGCCGACGATGGCAATCGAGACGACAACCAGTTGGCTCTTTTCTCCGGCAATATGGCTCGATGGTGGATCGCCGGCATCGTCGGCCTGGTGACACTGGCGTTGACATTTACCAGTTGGAATTGGTTGACCCACAGCGAGCAAGAGACCGTCGAACGTGAATTTGAACGCGATGCCGAAACCTTTATCGGTCTCTTCGATCGTACATTCGGCGAGCGCGAAAAAATCGCCAAAAGTGTCGCCGATCTCTTCTCGGGATTCGATCGGGTCGAACGTCACGAATTCGAAACCTATCTCGAACTCTTCGCCCTCGACGATCCCCAGGTCGAGTCCGTCCACTGGGTCCCACGCATCCCCGGTGACGAACGGCGCCGATACGAAACCGAGGCCGCCGAGCAGTTGGAACGACCTCATCGACTCGTCGAACTGACGGCTGACGGTCAATGGATCGAGGCCACCGAACGTGTGGTGCACTATCCGACTCACTTTTTCGGAGCTCGACGAGACGACGGCTGGCTCGAGGGCTTTGACTGGGCGAGCAAGCCGCGAGTACTGGACCGAATGCTTCATGCTCGAGACATCGGAGAGCCGGTTCTCGTCGAAACAATCGAGCGTTTTCCAACAGCACTCGAACATCCGTGGCGGCGCTATTTTCTCGCCGTCGCCCCCGCCTACGATCCGCATCAACCGACGGAGACCAAACGTCAGCGCCGGGATGCTCTGGTCGGATTCGCTCTTGTCGTCGCTCAGACGACCATTCCCCCGCCGGAGGTCGCTGCAGAGGAAGGCGACTTCCCCTTCCCGCTGCCTGAGGCCCTTGACGTCTATTTTGTCGCTCAACGCGACGAACAGCCAGAGCGACTCGTTCACGCCATCCCCGCTGCCCACAGTCTCGAGGTCTGGCGACCGGACGAAATCCGCGACGCCGACCAATTGATGCACAGCAGCATCATCGGAACCAACGACGAAGTATGGATCGCCCGGGTCGTCTCCACCCCGGAATACATCGAAGAGCGTCACAGTCCGACACCGATGATATTGCTCATCGTCAGCCTCTTGGCATTCTTCGGCATCACCGGCTTTGTCTTCTTACTCATTGGCCAAACACGACGCGTCCAGCATCTCGTCGAACGCCGAACCCGGGAGTTGCGCAAAGCGCGCCAGGAAGCTCTGGAGTCGACACGGGCCAAAAGCGACTTTTTGGCCAATATGAGCCACGAAATCCGCACCCCGATGAACGGCATCCTCGGTATGCACGAGTTACTCCGACAGACCGACATGAAACAAAACCAGCGCGAATACGTCCGGCTCGCCGAAGAATCCGCCGAAGGACTGTTGGAGTTGATCAACGACATTCTCGACTTCTCCAAAATCGAGGCCCGCACCCTGCAACTCAACCACACTGAGTTTCTGCTCGCCGATACCGTCAGTGAAACGTTGCAGACGATGGCTCTTCGGGCCGCCCAAAAAGGCGACCTCGATCTGACCTACCACATCGACGAAGACATCCCGGCGACACTCATCGGCGACCCGGACCGGCTGCGCCAGATTCTGATCAATCTCGTCGGAAACGCCGTCAAATTTACCGACAAGGGCGAAATCGCTGTCACCGTCGATATCAGCGACCGAGCCGACGACGAGATCAGGCTTCAATTCGCCGTCAGTGACACCGGCAAGGGAATTCCCCCGGAAAAACAGGAAGTTATCTTCGAGGCTTTCCGTCAGGCCGATCCATCGACGACACGCCGCCATGGGGGCACCGGCCTGGGACTGACCATCGCCTCCCAACTCGTCGATTTGATGGATGGAAAAATCTGCCTCGAAAGTGAAATGGGCAAAGGGAGCACCTTTTATTTTACGGCCCGTTTCGAGATCGGTACCGAATCGTATGCCGAAACCTCCGATCGTATCCGTGAACTCGACGGCGCCACCGTTCTGGCTGCCGACGACAACAGGACGAATCGGAAGTTCCTCAAAGAGATGCTGGCAAGATGGAGAGTGGAGTCGACTGTCGTCGCCAACGGACGCCAACTGCTCAAATCCGTCGATGATCTGCGTGAGCGCGACGAACGGTGCGACGTCGTCCTGCTGGATGTGGATATGCCCGACATGACCGGCATCGAGGTCGCACGTCGAATCCGGCAGCGCACCGACTGGGAAGACGTCCCCCTCATTTTGCTCCTTTCCGGGCGCGTCGCCCTCGACCCCGAAGAGATGAGTGAACTCGGCATCGTCCGTCAACTCCTCAAGCCGATCCGTCCATCGAGCCTCGTCGAGGCGATATCTGGGGCACTTCGATTCAAACCGGAACCGGGTAAAGAGCCCGGTGCCGGCGAACCGTCCGAGGATGGCGGGCACACACCGATGCGGGTGCTGCTCGCTGAGGACAATCCGGTCAACCAGAAGGTCACCTCCGAGTTACTCGACGCCCGGGGCCACGACGTCGTCGTCGCCAACGACGGTAAACAGGCCGTCGACACCTACAAAGAGGACCCGCACTTCGATCTGGTTTTGATGGACATCCAGATGCCAAAGATGGATGGCTACGAGGCGACGGCCCACATCCGCCAACTCCAACATGCGGCTGACGAGTACGTCCCCATCATCGCCCTCACCGCCCACGCTATGAAAGGTGACCGCGAACGAGCCTTAAAAGCCGACATGGACGACTACCTGTCAAAGCCGGTCACCGCTGACAATCTCTACGCCACCATCGAAAAATACCGAAAAAGGTCGACGTCCGACGGCTCCGACTGACATCGCGACGGTCAGCTTCTGCGTAACCCGGATCATTCATGAGGCGCCGTAACGAGGCAATATCAGCTCCGCGGTGAATATGGATCAAAATGACCGACGTTGATAGAGTTGTGCACTAATCTTTGCATGGCAAAGGATTCGCTCATGAAGTTGCCGGTGTTGTTGGTGCTGTGGATTCTATGCGCTCTGGTTTTGACGGGATGCGGGGACGACGACGAAGACGAAGATATGGTGATTCCTCCCGAGGACCCCGTGGTGATTCCTCCCGAGGAATCCGGAGAGTGGGTCTCCATCGATCTGGATCGATATATGGATGATGCTCCCGATCCGAACGGAGAGGTCAGCGTCTTTGAGGCCACCGAAGAGTCTCAGCTCATCGATGGGGAGGCGGCGACGGGACAGGTGGGGGATTATATCCTGGAAAACGAGAGGGTTCGCTTCGTGGTCGAAGCCGGGGAGCGCACCATGAGTCCCTGTCCCTGGGGAGGAAATATCATCGACACGGAGTACCGCTCCGACGACTTCGGGGGCGACGTATTCGGAGAGGTCTGCCTGCTATTAAATGGCGATCAGACCTTCAAGCCCGAGAAATACGAGGTCCTCCACGACGGATCCGACGGCGCCGGCGTGCTGGCCGTCACGGGCCGTACGGAAGTCCTCGACTTCTTGAATATCGGCCCCATGCTCGACCTCATCGCTCCCGGTCTGGGCAGTCAATTCGAGCTGCGTCCCGACGAACTCTATCCGCTTCAGATCACCAAATATTTCATCTTAAGGCCCGGCGATCAGGGCGTGCGGGTGATCACCCGTTTGCGAAATGACGGCGATGAACGGCTGAGTCTCTTTGCCGCCAATCTGATGATCGGCGGAGGAGACGCCGCCTACTTCAACCCCATGAATGCCACCGGGGGCTTCGGATTCGAGCCCCTGGGACTGGACAATATCACCTCCCAGCCTGTGCCCTTCCTCGCCCTGGTGGGTGACGATGCCGCCACGGCCTATATGCCCCGGCCCGATGATCGATTCGACGAGGACCTCCCCGTGGCCGGAAGCTATCTTACGATCTTCAATATCGTGGCCGTGGCCCTGGGTCGCAGCAATTTATTGACGACCCTTCTGGCCACCAAACCGCAGTTGTCGAATATGGAGGGAGCCCTGCACATCGAGCCCGACGAGATTGACGAAATCGAGCACTGGATTTTTGCCTCCGATGGCAACTTGTCGACCATGGCAGACGTCATCTACGACGAGTTGGGAGTAGAAA
>SKQC01000360.1 GCA_007119175.1 Myxococcales bacterium
GACGCCATCGGCGACGCCGCCGTCGAAGTGCCCGGCGGGGGATTGCGCACTCCCGGGGGCGAAATCTTGTTGCGCACCGACGAGCGCAAAGAACAAGTCCGTGATTTCGAGGATATCGTCGTCCTCGCCGACCCGGATGGCTCCGTGCTGCGCGTCGGCGATGTCGCCGAGCTAAGCGACGGGTTCCGCGAACTCAATCGCATCACCTATTTCAACGATCGCCGGGCGGCCCGACTGCTCATCGACCGCGTCGGCGACCAGGGACCACTGGATGTCTCACGGGCTGTACAACGCTATGTCGAGGAAAACGAAGAGGCGCTTCCACCGGGGGTGGAATTTGCCATCTGGGAGGACGACTCCGAGGAATTTGCTCAGCGCATCGACCTGCTCTTAAAAAACGCCTATATCGGCCTGATTTTAGTGCTATTGGTCCTGGGATTTTTCCTCAATATCAAGCTCGCCTTCTGGGTCACTCTCGGGATTCCGATCGCCATTTTGGGGTCATTGATCTTCATGCCGCTACTGGGCGTGTCGTTCAATATGATCAGCCTCTTCGCATTTATTTTAACGCTGGGAATCGTCGTCGACTACGCGATCGTCGTCGGAGAGTCGATCTACACTCAGCGCGAGGAGGGCTTAGAGCCGATGGAGGCATCCATCGCCGGGGTGCGTGAGGTCGCGGGGCCTTTATGCATCTCGTTATTGACCACCTCGGTGGTCTTCTTTCCGCTGCTGGCGATTCCCGGAGCGACGGGCAATCTCTTTCGCGTCCTTCCCATCGTGGTGGTGCTGGTTCTGGTCGTTTCGCTGGTGGAGGCTCTGTTGATCTTGCCGGCCCACCTGTCGCGCGCTCGTCCAGGACACTGGCGGGGAGTTCTGGCGACGGTGATGAACTTTCAGAAGAAATTCGGCCGGTATCTGGACCGGTTTATCAAAGATCGCTATCAACCAATGTTGTCGCAGGTTCTGTCGCTTCGCTATTTCACGATGGCCGTCGGGGTTGTGGTCCTCATCTTGATCACCTCCGTGATCATCAGCGGGCGAATGTCATTTACCTTTTTTCCCCCCGTGGAAGGGGATGTAGCGTCTGTAAACTTCCGCCTTCCCTTTGGCACAGATGCGGAGTTGACCCATTCAGTGGCCGACAGAATTCGGCAGGAAGCCTACGCCACCATCCAGGAGATGGGCGGTGATGAGGAGATTTATCGCGGCATCCTCACCGAGCATGGCCGGGGCTTTCCGGGCAGTGGACCCACCGGCAGTGCACCGGGGGCGCGAAGTCATCTCGGTCGATTGTCGGTACAACTGGTCAGTGCAGATGAGCGCGACTTTACGACCGCTGAATTTGCCGAACGCTGGCGAGAGAGAGTCGGCGATATCGCCGATGTAGAGGCATTTTTATTCAATTATTCCTCGACCAGCATTGAGACCGGGGCGTCGCTAAGTCTCGATCTGCATCACTCCGACGTCTCGATGTTGGAGCGCGCCGCTGAGGACCTGGGCCGGACCCTCAGCGAGATCGATGGGGTCGCCGATGTGGACAGCGGGGTCAGCCACGGAAAAGAACAGCTCAACCTCCAACTTCTGCCGGAAGCCCGCCACCTGGGACTGACGGAGTCGTCGATGGGTCAACAACTGCGCGATGCCTTCCGAGGGGTCGAAGCCCTGCGGATGCTGCGCGGACACGACCAGGTCCGGATCTATGTGCGCCGCCCTCTTGAGGAGCGTCAATCCGAATACACCATTGAGCGAATGTTTTTACACACCGCCACTGGCGGCGATGTTCCGCTCTCACAGGCGGCGACCATTGAGCGTAGCCGCGGACCCGTCTCGGTGCGGCGTCAGGATGGACGGCGCGTGATCAATGTCAGCGCCAATGTCGAAGAGGGGGTCACGACGGGCAACGAAGTCATGAATACCCTGCGCGCAGGGCCTCTCGATCAACTCGTGGAGAGCTATCCCGGCCTCGACTGGTCATTGGCCGGGGAACAAGAGGAGCAAGAAGAGGCGATCAACCGCCTGCTGGGGGCGATGTTTCTGGCCCTTTTCGCCATGTATATATTGCTGGCCTTTGCCTTTCGCTCCTACGTCCAGCCCCTGGTGGTGATGGTGATCATCCCCTTTGGGTGCATCGGCGCCGTCGGCGGCCACCTACTGCTCGGCTATGGGCTCAGTTTTATGAGCTTGATGGGCATGATCGCCCTGTCGGGAATCGTGGTAAATATCTCGCTTATCTTGCTGGCCACCACCAACGAGTTTTCGCGGCGCGGGATGAGCCCTAAAGAAGCTGTGATCGCCGGTGCCAGCCGGCGGTTTCGGCCCATTATTCTGACGGCGATCACCACCTTCGCCGGATTGACGCCGATGATCCTGGAGACCAGCGTTCAGGCCGAATTTTTGATTCCCATGGCCATCAGCCTCGGCTTTGGAATCCTCTTCGGTGCCGTGATCTGTCTGTTTTTGGTGCCCTGCACATTCTTGATCTTCGAGGATATCCAGAAATATCTCACGGACCGATTCGGTTCCGCCCCGCCGACAGGCGACCCAACCTGACTTTTTTGGAGACCGGGTGACGTGACCGCACAAAAGCCATCGAAAATAGCTGAGATCATATTGCCGGCCGCCTTTGCGCTGGCCGCCGGGCTCGGCTGGTCATTATTTGACGCCTTTCAGCTAAGCGGCGCCGATCACAGCCCGTGGCGGGCCTGGGCGATGGCGGCATCTGCGGCATGTCTGGTGGCCCTGGTGGTCACACCGATGGCACTGGCATTGCGATGGGCCTGGCAGCGGCCGAGCTGGGGAGGAAAACTTCGAGAATGGGCGATCCAGAAGCCGGCCCAGGCTGCCACGGCGGCGATCCTCGGCATTGTGGCATTGGGCGCCATGGCAGTTGGCACCTACCTGATTCAAGCCACGGTGCGATTGAGTTTCGGCTCCGAAATGGTTCGCACCATCGCGGTGGCAGCTACCGTGCCCGCGCTGGGGGCGGCGATCGGGGCTGCCGTGTGGCTTTCGGCGCCCGCCCTAAGGCGCCGCCTCGAAGCGGTCTCGTCGCCGCGGGCACTGGCCGCCATGACCGGCGGCTTCGTGGCCATTGGATTGATCCTGGCCGCCCTATCTGTCCCGCTGGTTGCGCCGACGGTCTGGGAGGAGCTGGCGCTGCCCCGATATCTGGCCGTCCCCATCATCGGCGCGGCAGCCGTGGCGGCGATCTTTATCCCGCCCCGCCGGGCCGTTTTAGGCGCCGCCGGATTGACGGCGCTGGTCACGTTGGGCCTCGCCGTCTTCCATATTGCGACGCCGACGCCCGACCATCTTCGGCGGGCTCTCGCCGTGCAGTCGACGGGCACCGGCTTCGTCTTTGAGCTCGTCCCCGAGCGGCCAACTCAACGAAGTAGCGCAACGCGAGTAGCCGACGGCGGCGCCACCTGTTTTCCCGACGTTGAGCCCCTTGCTGCCGACGCCATCGGCGAGGTCGACGAGGATGCCCCGGATATCATCTTCATCACTGCCGACGCCCTGCGCTGGGATCACACCACGATGTCGGGCTACGAGCATCCCACCACAGAGCATATTGCCGAGCATGCCGAGGAAGCCGCCGTCTTCGAGCAGGGCTACTCGCCGGCCTCGAATACACGCCAGGCATTTCGGGGATTTTTTACCGGCATCTATCCCTCGCTCGTCGAGGCGCCGTCGACGCCGGGCAAACCCTGGGCGACCAGTTTCGTCGACGACCAGGAGACAATGGCCGGCTATCTCAATGCCGCCGGCTACCAGACCATCGCCCTCTCCTCGCGGGACCGCGCCTTTCCAGAAGAGCACGGCGCGCTCAATGGCTTCGAGGTCATCGACGAGACACCGATCCCGCTGGAATTGGATACGGGCCATTCCGTCTCCTATAAGGTCGACCGGATCATCAGCCACCTCTCGGAGCTCGACGACGACCGGCCTCGCTTTATCTGGACTCACCTCATGGAGATCCATCAGCCCTATCCGGCGGGTCCGAACCCACGTCCCTTCGATACCGGTCCCTATAGTCGCTACAACTCGGCAATTCACTTTGTGGACGGCGAAATGAAGCGGCTTTTGGATTTTGCCCGCGGAGTCACTCGCGCTGACAATACGATCGTCGTCCTCACCGCCGATCACGGCCAGGCGTTCGGTGAACACGATAACCGATTGCACGGAATGACGGTCTACCAGGAGGAGATTCACGTGCCATTGATCTTCTGGGGACCCGACGTTGAGCCGCGCTGGTTCGACGAACCGGCCGTCGGCGTCGATATCCTGCCCACGCTTCTGGGCTGGCTCGATCTGGAGGTGCCGGAGGCGATGTGTGGCGACGATTTAAGCGGGGCCATCGTCGACGGTGAAGACCCACCAAATACGCCGGTTTATGTGGAGAATATCCCCGACGATACCCGCGATTATTTCGGCGTCGCCTTTGTCGAGGACACCGAAA
>SKQC01000074.1 GCA_007119175.1 Myxococcales bacterium
CATAAAGCTCACCGCCTGGTGTTTGGCGATGGGGCGGCCGAAGGTCTTTCGCTCCAGCGAGTAGTCGCGGGCGTGTTCGAAGGCCGCTCTGGCCAGTCCCACGGAGGCGGCGGCGACGATGGGGCGCGATTTGTCGAAGGCGCCCATGGCCTGCATCCAGCCCATGCCCTCCTGGCCGCCCAGGACGTTTTCGGCGGGCACTTCCACGTTGTCGAAGGTAATTCCCCGGGTGTCGCTGGCGCGCTGGCCGAGGTTGTCTTCTTTTTTGCCGACCTCGATGCCGTCGCTGTCGGCGTCGACCAAAAAGCCCGATAATCCGCCGTATCCGGCCTCGCGGTCGGTATAGGCGAGCACGAAATACCAGCTCGCTTTCGACCCGTTGGTGATCCACATTTTCTGGCCGTTTAAGACGTAGGTATCACCCTTTTTTTCTGCCGAGGTTTTTACGCCCTGCACGTCGCTTCCGGCGCCCGGTTCGGTGACGCAATAGGCGGCCATGCGCGGGCGGCCCTCGTCGTCGAGATCTTCGACCAACATGCCCAGATATTTCGCCTTTTGCTCATCGGTGCCGAACATGATGACCGGCGAGGTGGCCAGTTGGTTGGCCTCCATCGCCGTGCCGATCCCGGTGCAGCCCCAGGCGATCTCCTCGGCGAGCATCGACGCCTCCAGACAGCCCAGGCCCAGTCCGCCGTATTCGGCGGGGACCATGGTATTCATCAGGCCCAGTTCCCAGGCTTTTTTGAGCACTTCCCAGGGAAATTCGCCGGTCTCATCGTGGTGATTGGCGGCGGGCCGAATGACGTCGCGGGCGAAGTCGCGGGCCGTCTTTTGATACATCTTCTGGTCGTCGGTCAACTCGTATCCGATCATAGGTGGTGCTCCGCTTAAAAGGGTTGGGGTTTAGGGTTGTGGTTTAGCGAAATTAGACCGGGCCAGATTGATCGAAGTGGCAGTGGTTGTAAAGCTCGGAGGTGGGCTCTATGAGGGCGAGGCGCCCCTGGTTTTGCCGCGTTCGATAGCTCTAGTCGGAGCGCAGAGCGTCACGAGCATGCGGTTGCACCTCGCCAGCGCATTGAGTACACCGACGAAACGAAGGTTGGGTCAGCACCACCGAGGCAGCTATGCAGCGATTATTTGAGGCGTTCGAGAAGGCGGGAAAGGAATTGTATCTGGTCGGCGGCGCCGTGCGCGATATCGCTCTGGGGATTGCCGAGGAGGAACTCGACGACCTCGATTTTTGCACCAATGCCCGCCCCGAGGAGTCTCTGCAGATCATCAAGGACGCCAATTTGCCCCATTATGATATGGGCATCGAATTCGGCACGGTGGGCGCCGTTTTACACGGGCCGAAAGACGAGGGTTATCCGAAGGATTGTCAGGTCACGACCTATCGATCCGAGGAGTATTACGATCGGGGAAGTCGCCATCCGGAGGTCAAATTCGGCGATACAATCGAACAAGATCTGGGGCGCCGCGACTTTTCGATCAACTCCATGGCCATCGATGGAGAGGAAAATTTCATCGATCCCTACGGAGGGCTCGACGACTTAAAAGATGGGCTTTTGCGCGTCGTCGGCGATCCCTGGGAGACCCTTGCCGAAGATCCACTGCGTATTTTGCGAGTGGCCCGATTTCAGTCGCGTCTGGGCTTTGATATCGACGACGACCTGCATTGTGCATCGTATGACCGCGCCGAGCGCATCCTCGATATAAGCCGTGAGCGCTGGCTTCAGGAGATGACCAAAATTTTGCGCGGCGCCTATCTGCACAAGGCGATGGAGTTTTTATTCGATGTCCGCGTATTGGGCATGATCCTCCCGGAAGTGGCGGTGATGAAGGGGTTTCACGAGAGCTGTCCGGTGCATCATAAAGATCTGTGGGCCCACACCCTGCAGGTGGTCACCCAGGCGCCGGATGACGACGGATTGAAATGGGCGGGATTGCTCCACGATATCGGAAAGGTGTGGACCCGTCGCGTTGACGAGGATAACGAAAAGGTCTCCTTTTATCGCCACGAAGAGCAGGGGGCGATGCTCTTCGAGGGGATCTCAAAGCGCTTTAAATTGGATAACGCCACGACCAAACGGGTGGCATTTATCATTCGCCACCACGGCCGTCCGCTGCAATATAATAGCGAGTGGAGCGACGCCGCGGTGCGCCGTTTCGTGCGCGATATGGATCCCTATCTCGATAGCATGATCGATTTTGCCCGCGTCGATCTGACGACGCGCTACGAGTCGAAACGCCAGAAGGCGGTGGAGAATATCGAGGAGCTGGAGTCGCGCATCGAGGCCCTCGACGCCGATGATTCGCTGCGTGCGGAGTTGCCCAGTGGGCTGGGCAATGTGCTGATGGATGAATTCGAACTGAAGCCCTCGAAGCTGGTCGGTGAGTTGAAGACGAGCCTCGAACAGCGTATCATGGACGGTGTCTTAGAAAGCGGTCGCGAAGCTCAATATTATGTTGAAAATCTACGGCAATCGCCGCCGGAAGTGCTCAAAGAAGCGCTGGCTGACGACGACGGTTGATACCGGATTTCGGACCTCCACCGACCGGGGCGTAGATAACCCAAGGAAAGCCCCGATGAATGATACCGGATATAGTGATCGCCTCCGGCGATGGTGCCGACTATGCGCCATCGCTATTCTTCTTTTTGTCTTCAATGCCTGCAATGGCGGGGGCTGCGACTGCGACGGGTTCAGTGAGGAACCATTCCCGGAGGAGCATTACGATAAGACCGTTCCCGGCAGTGCCGAGGTGCGGATTACGTCGCATGGTCTCGATTTTATCGCCGACGAGATCGACAACCTCGTCGACGAGGTCGCCGACGACGGGCTCAGCTTTTGCGTTCCTCCCACCGAGGAAAGCGGCGCCAGTATCTGCCATGAGGACTCGACCTGTGATGACGGCTCGACGGGGTGCCAGCTCGAGCTTGAGATTGAAGACGCCGAATTGACCCCGGAGGCGCCCAATAAATTGATCGTCCATCTGGTCATCGGTGGATTGCTGGCCGATCTGCCGATTGAAGCTCTCGGAGCCAGTTGTTGGTTGCACCTATACAGTGATTCCGGCGGCGATGATGTGCCCGCCACTATTCCGGTCACGGTGCCTGTGGCCTTCGAGGTTGATTCGGAAAGCGAGCTCAATGATATCAAAATCGAGCTCGACGATATCGACGCCGATCTTGACGATGTGGATTACTCGATGAGCGGCCGCGATAGCTGGGATATCACATGCGGCAGCCTTGGCTGGGGCGTGCAGACATTTCTGGACGGGACATTGCGGGATTTACTCACCGACGAACTCGACAACGTGGTCGATGACCTGACGGAGGAAGAGTTGTGCCGCAGTTGTGAAGAGGGTGACCATGCCTGTCCGAGCAATTCCACCTGCGTTCAGGACGACGAAGACGACCCGGCGCTGTGCATGTATGACGAGGACGAATGCGTGCCCATGCTGCTGGGTATCGAGGGGCTTTTAGAGCTGGAGGCGTTGCTCGGCGATATGCTGCCGCACGCTCCGGCCGATGTCCATGTCACGGGTCGGATGGCCGATCGCGCCGAGGCCGACTCGGGGATGAGCCTCGCCATGCGGGTGGGCTCGGAGCCGCAATTTATGGGTACGTGTATCGATATCGAGGCATCGGAGCGACCGTCGTTCGAAGAGATCCCGCCGTCTCCATCGATCAACGCCGACGAAAAACCGGGCGGCGATCCCTTTATGTTCGGTATCGGCGTCCACGAAAATACGATCAAACACGCCCTGTGGTCGGTATGGGCGAGCAGCGCCCTGTGCCTGGAGGTCGGTCCGGAGCAGAGCGATATGCTCAGCACGGGAACCTTCGATTTGTTTTTGGATACCATCGGCGATATCGCCACCCGCGATGCTCCGATGAAGATTCGACTGGCCCCCCAGATTGCACCGGACGTGCATCTGGGGGCTAATCAGGTCAACGACGGATTGGTCGAGGAGGGGCTGATTATCATCGACTGGCGAGATCTGGACATCCATATGTACGGCTTCGTCCAGGAGCGCTACGCCCGGCTATTTACCCTGCGCATCGACCTCGAATTGCCGATCGCTTTGATGGCCGACGGTGACAACGCGATTTTGCCGGTATTGGGCGATTTCGAGGAGGCGATCCACAATATGCGGATCCTCAACGACGATCTGACCAATGAAGATGTGGAGACCTTTGAAGAGCTGATCCCGACGCTGCTCGGCTTTGCCCTTCCCGATCTGATGTCTGAGATCTCCGATCCCATCGATTTGCCCGATTTGATGGGCTATCAACTGGTATTGGGCGACGACGATATCACGGCCGTTGACGATAATGAGGTGTTGGCGATCTTCGCCAGCCTGGAATTCGTGGGAACCGAGGAGAGCGAAGAATATCGACTGGCGCCCCGGGCTCTGGTCACCGACGAGGAGTTGGTCTTTACTGGCGACGA
>SKQC01000395.1 GCA_007119175.1 Myxococcales bacterium
AGGAGCCGGGATCATGAAAAACATACAAACCAGACAAATAATCGGAGTCCTTTCGATTGCATTGTCGGCCGTCGGATGCAGTGCAATCGAAGGATTGGCGGACCCGGGCGAATGGGAGCTCAGTGAGCCATCCGACGACTCCGAAGGGCAATCGGTAGATACCAGTGATTGTGCGACACTGGATGAGAAGCAATGGGAGCCGGAAGACTTTACCTTCGTCTATTTCCGCTATCTCAAATGCATCAGCGAGGATCAGGACAATATCGTCTTTTCACCGGTGGCGACCCGCCTGGCGCTTGGAGAGCGCGCCGCGGAATTGGATAACCAGTACGCACAAGAAATTGCCCAGACTTTTGGATACCAACACGTGCATCAGATGTATGAGGAGGGTGAGGAACTCAGAGAAGAACTCCTCGACCGCCGGCCGATTGCTTCGGAGATGGTCTATAATACGGGGTGGACGGAGTACGAAATCGAAGATCAACCCTTAGATAGGCTTCAGGAGGCGGTGGGCCTGGAACTGTACACCATTGATTGCTCCGATGACGAAACCGACGATCGATGTGAGTGGAAATCGCATACCGATCGCTGGTCAGACGGTGCGATGCTCGAAACCAACCCGCCGACTCAAGCGGAGACAGCAAACACACTGCGGAGCGATGGTCTGGTGCTTCGGGCACAGATCGAGCATTATCTGGGAGTCAGCTACCATCCGGCGATGGCTTTCGAGGTCTCAGACGAACTCGTCGTGCAGCGCTACGAACTGCCGAATTATGCGGAGAGTTATATCCATCTCGACGGATTCGTCCTGATTCGGTGGCGATTGCTGGGTGGTCAGTTGTCGATTTTCTTTATTCGCCCCATAGACAAAGACCTTGAGCATATCGCTTCGCAATTATCCTCGAAAAACGTCCGTGAGTGGATTGATTCGATGGAGTGGTCAAGTCCGGGGACCAGACCGATAACATGGGTTCCCGTTTTCGATATTGAGCAGACGTGGGAACTTTCCGACGCTCTCGGGCTTCAATCGCCGCTTTCGACGACGACGCGAGCGTCTCTGGGAGACTACGGTATCAACTCGCCCAATCCGGTCGAGTTGATCAAAGACAACCCGTCAATGTCACCATCGATAACGGATCGCGAGTCGTTTCGCTTCGATTCTGCGTTTCTCTTTTTTATCTATGATGAGCCCACCGACTCCATCCTCAATTTAGGTCGCATATCTCATCCCTGATGCGTGTAAAGCATCGAAGGCACAAGAGCCTCCGGCGCCCCGTGACCTTATCTTCATCTGGGTCTGCCCGTCGATCCCGACGACTTCCCGTCGGCGGTGACGGGGAGACCGGCCCCCAACTCGAGATCATCATCAAATAAATGGCGAGCGGCTCAGGAGCTACACCACTCCTCGATCCACTCCATCACCTCGTCGGGGGCGTCGACGCCATCGAGGCGGCTCATCTCCTGAATGCCCGTTGGGCTGGTGACATTTACCTCGGTGAGTTTTTCGCCGATGACGTCGAGGCCGACAAAATAAAGCCCATCTTCGAGCAATCGCGGACCGACAATCTCGCAGATACGCTCCTCGGCAGCGCTGAGTGTGGTCTTTTCGACCGTGCCACCGACGTGGATATTGCTGCGGTGCTCCTCTTCCTTCGGGACCCTCAAGATGGCGCCCATGGGCTCGCCGGCGAGCATGATGATTCGCTTATCGCCCTGTCGAGCCTCGGGAAGGTATTGCTGACACATCACCGGCACCGTGCCCTTTTCGGTGGAGACTTCAATCATGGCATTGAGGTTTCGGTCCCCCGATTCAGCGACGAAGATCCCCTCGCCTCCATGCCCGCTCAGTGGTTTGAGAACGCATCGACCGTTATTGGCCTCCATGAATTCGCGAATCCGCGACGCCTTATTGGTGACCACCGTCGCCGGCGTGAGCTCCGGAAAATTCAGCGAATACAACTTCTCATTGGCCGCCCGAAGCCCCCGCGGCTCGTTGAGCACAAGCGTCCCCTTTTGCTGCGCCAGCTCCAGTAGATTCGCCTCGTATAGATAGGTGGTATCGAAGGGCGGATCTTTTCGCATCCAGATACAATCCATCTCGTGCAGCGGCCCGTAATGGACCTCGCCAAAGCTGACCTTGTCGTCCGGATCGGGGCGAAGCGTCACCTCCCGCAGTTCGGCAAACGCCTCATCGCCCTCGGCAGCCAGCTCCTCGGGGCGCACATAATACACCTGATAGCTCCGATTCTGAGCGGCCATCATCAACGCAAATGTGGTGTCCTCCCGAATATTGACGTTTTCCACCGGATCCATCACGAAGGCCATCTTCATTCGAACCTCTTCTTATTTTGATCCAAAAATACGTTCTTCTCACCGAACTCAATCTCAACCGCTACGCCCAGCACCACCGCCGAGTTGCTTTGCAGTTTTGTCCTTCGCGTTCTTTGCGGTTTCTTCCTTTGCGCCCTTTGCGGTTCTATTCTCCCATCACCGATTCGGCACTGCCCATCAGGCGCTCCACCGCCGATCGACTCAATACGAAGACGTCGTCTTCTTCGGAGTAGCCGCCGTAGCGCGCTCCCCGAGTTCGCTCCACGGTATCGCCCAGGGTGATAAATTTTTCCTCGCCCTCCCAGGCAATGCGAATTGTGGGGGCCTCATCATCGTCGAGGCCCACCTCATCGGGCTGTCGGTCCGTGACCCATCGCTCGACACGCAATCCGGCCACGAATTCCGCCAATCGCTGCGCTTTCCGGGCGTTTAGCTCGCCCTCTTGAGGGTGGGCCATCGACCAGTCGACCCCGTCGTAGACCAGATGAAGGGCGTCGTCGCCGGCAAGGGTGATCTCCGTAATCGACGAGGAATCCCCGCTGATCAGCGCCCGGTCGCGAAGATCGGGCAGCCGCGACATCATTAATTTCGCCGTCGACTCCCCAATTTCGGCGACGTCATCGGCGCCGTCGCGGCGAAGAAAATAGCGATCCTCTTCATCGCCTTCGCCTCTTTTGTGGCCTATCTCGATTTCGATCTCGGCGAGGCCCGTGGTGATATTGACCACCGTCTCCGGCTCGTCCAGTCCGGCCTCTTCGGGGGTCATATCCACAAATCGCGTCGCCTTCAATCGCCCCACCGTGGCGGCAATGCGGGTCGCCTTCTGGGCGTCGAGGCCAAAGGCCGTCGACGGACCGTCGACAAGTCTCCATTGCCCGCCGACGCCCTCGATATGAACCTCGTGGCCATCGCGGTGGCGAAACCGGACCTCCTCGATGCCCTCGTCACCGACGGAGACAATCGCCCGGTCGCGCAACTCGTCGACCGTCAGCCGGACCAGGTCGCCGAAGGCCGCCTGGGCCCGATAAATAGTGTCCTCGCCCACTTCCTGCACGAAGGTCCGCCGCGCCCCGGTCTGCATGACCTCGAATTCTCGACCCACCATAAATTCTCGGGCCGGCCGATCGTCGCCGGCTCCAAATAACGCCACGCGAACCGCAAGATCCGGCGACAGGTCGTAGGATTCGGCGCGTTCCCCATCGCTTTCGATATCGTCGGTCTTCAGCGAGCTTCCAAATACGGCCTCAAAATACTCGGCATGCTCCCAGTTGAGCTTTGCCTGTACGGGACGCGTCAACCACCAGCGCCCGTCGTCGCGGCGCTCCAATACGATAAGCTCCGGTCCATCGATCACCTCGGCAGGCACGATCTCCACCCGCTCCAGATCTGTGACGCCCCCGAATTCACGGGACTTTTCGACGGGCTCCGAACCGCCGCGCACGACGAAAAAAACGGCGGCCGCCACGGCTACCATGGCCAGTGCTATCCAGGTATTTTTATTCAATGCTCAACTCCCTCTTTCTGCGCTGTCGGCGCACGAACATAAATAGGGCGAGACAGGCGAAAAATGCCGGCACGATGCCGATATTGACGATCTGCATCAGCTTTCTGGCCTCCGCCGGAATATCGGCCACCAGTGGTGGCATCGACTTTCCGCGAACCTCGGCAAGTTCATGCTCCTGGGCCAGCCACTCCACGGTATTTAAGAAAAACTCCAGGCCCAGCCCGCTCAGCTCGCCCTGGTAGCCGACCTCGGCATAGGTCCCGGTAAAATCGCCACTGCCGACGACGAAAATCCGCGACTCCTCTCCCTCATCGCTTCGCTGATCTAAATAATGAGCCGGCATCACTCCCTGAAGAGCAGCGGCAATCACAAACGAGCCCTGCTCCTCGCCATAGATCGGCTGCACCAGCTCGTCGTAATCCGCCCGACCCGGCGGCGATGGAAGCCGCGTCGACGTCTCGTCGGTGCGCAAGACCTCGAAGGATTCAGTTCCGTCGGCCAGAGCACCTTGTTCGATGGCGAGCGTCGACGGAATCGGAATGACCAGCGTTGAAAAATGACGCACCGGCGGAAGTTCATACGCCATATCGGTGATCGGAAATAGGGCCGGATGACTGACCCGGACCATGCCCCGATCGGTGGGTACCGCCCCGTAGGCCAGCGCCCTTTCGCGATCGATGACGGCGTCCGATCCGAAATGAATGCCCAGAGTGCGAAAATAATCGATCAGATCCGACTCGAGCGGCCGGCGAAGACGCCCCACCTGCTGCGGCTGCTCCGCCGCGGCCTCGACGTCGATGACCCCGCTGCTTTGAAACCAGCCGATATTTCCGCCTCGTTGCACGAAGCGATCGATGGCCCGCAGACTCTCCTCGCCCACGTTGCCGTCGATATTCCAGATCACGAGCGCCGAATAATATTCGGGAATTTCGCCGGTTTCTTGAATATTAATCGGTTCAACATGCAATAATTCGCCATATGTTTCGCGAAATACGGCCTGCATTGAATCTACCGCTCTCGGATTATCGACGGGTCCTCCCGCATTGGTGAGCACGGCCACCCGCTGAGGCTCTGCGTCGACGACGTTGAGCAGCGCCCGGGTAAATTCGTATTCGAAACTGTCGAGCTCCGGCCGCCCCGAGGAGCGAAGATCGGTGATAGACTCCACCCTGTCGCCCTGAATAAAAGCCACCCCTTTGTAGACTTCGCGATAAGAGCGCGACCGGGAGGTCTCCTGACCGATGGTGACCTGTTCGATGCCGTAGCCCCGGGCCAATTCCTCGACGTCCTCGTCGTCGTCGGGCGACAAAATCTTAAAATCGACCATCCCGTCGCTGGCCGCCCGATACTCCATGAGCAATTCCTCGACCTGCCGATCGAGGACATGGTACGGCGGCGGCATATTGGGCGAGATAAAGGCCCGCACCTCAATCGGTTCTTCGAGCTCGTTAACCGCATCGTGGCTGGCCTGGCTGAGCGTGTAGATCTGATTGGTCGTCATATCGACGCGCCAGAATACCTGGCTAAATACGGCGTTGAGCAAAATGGCGACCACCACGGCGGCCGCGCCGATCACCACGGCATTTGCGCCCCCCCGAAAACGTCGGCGAATCGTTTGTTTTACCATCGCCGCGCCCCGATGCTCAGCGTGGTCACCACCAGACAGACGCCGATGACCGACAGGTAATACACCACATTTCGCGCCTCGATGACGCCACGGGCGATGCTGCGGAAATGATAACTCGTCGAGGCATATTCGGCGATATAAGCGGCGGTGCCCGTGGGCTGACCGACCAGTTGATCGATGAGATATAAAAACATACAGATCGCAAAGGCCGTCAAAATGGCCACCACCTGATCGCGGGTCCAGCTCGAGGCCATCAACCCGATCGCCGTGTAGGTGGCGCCGAGTAGCATGAGTCCGGCGTATCCCGCAAAGACGGCCCCCCAGTCGAGGGCTCCCAGCATGGACAGGGTATAGGGATAGGGAAGGGTCATCGCGAAGACGACGGCCAGCAAGATCATGGCCGCAAAAAATTTGCCCATCACGATCTGAAAATTCGAGATCGGCATCGTCATCAACAGCTCCAGCGTCCCGGAGCGCTTCTCCGTGGCGAAAAGCCCCATGGTGATCGCCGGGGCAAAAAACGCCAGAAATAGCGGCGCCTGATTAAAAAAGCCCCGCATCGACAACACGCTGACTTCGTCGAAATAGCTCAACCAGAATATCGATCCCGTGATCACCAGAAATAAGATCACCACCACATAGGCCACCACGGAGTTGAAATAACTCCCCAGCTCGCGCTTTGTGACGAAAAAGACCTTATTCACCGGCCACCTCTTCCGGTTTTTCTACAGGCTGACAGTCCACGGCTTCGGCGCTTATTTCCTCTTCGCCATCGACTTCTTCGTCGACCTGCTCATCGTCATTTTTCGCCGTATACAGGCGGAAAATCTCCTCCAGCGTGGGCTCGGCAGCGCGGAGGCTCAACAACCCCCGCGGCGTCCTGCTCTCCCCGTCGATAATGGCTTTTCGAAGCTCTGAGATATCGTCACTCAGCAGTCGAAATTTATGCGTCTTTTGTCGACCAGAAACGTCGACGACTCCCGTCACCGCGCCCAGCCCTTCAAGGTAGTTGCGCAAGTCCTCTTCGTCACCGCCCTCAAAGCTCACCATCACACCGGGCGTGGCCTCCAGGGCTTTTTCTTCCAGCTCATCGAGCGTCCCATCGGCCACAAGCTCGCCGTCATCGATGATGATGATCCGATCGCAGACCGCCGTGACCTCCTGCATAATATGGGTGGAGAAGATAATCGTTTTCTCCTGACCGATGGTGGTGATCACATCGCGAATTTCCACGATCTGATTGGGATCGAGGCCGGTGGTCGGCTCGTCTAAAATGATCACCTCCGGCTCATGAATAATGGCCTGAGCAAGCCCGACGCGCTGGCGATAGCCCTTCGACAATTCGGAAATCGTGCGCCCCATCACCGCGTCGATGCCGGTCAATTCGGCCACGGCGTCGATCCGTTCATCGCGGTGAGCCCGTTTTACTTCCTGCACTTCAGCGATAAATCTCAGATAGTCATAGACCAGCATCTCGTCGTAGAGCGGAACATTTTCCGGCAGATAACCGATCTTTTTTCGCACCTGGTCCGATTGGCGATGGACGTCAAATCCGGCCACCCGGGCATGGCCGTCGGTGGCGGCCATAAAGCCGGTCAAGATCTTCATCGTCGTCGTCTTGCCCGCCCCGTTGGGCCCTAAAAAGCCCACAATTTCTCCACTGCGGACCCCAAAATCAATGCCCCGCAGAGCATCGACATCGCCGTACGACTTTCTAAGACCGTCGACGACGATCGACTCCTCGGTATTTTGTTGTTTGTCGTCCATCGTCATCACCCATCTGCGATAACACGAGCTCTACGGGCTCGTCATCCCCGCTTGTCTCTCAATCGCCACATAAGCTATGGATCGCGGCGATGAAATCACCACCCTACATCATCGCTCTTCTTTTGGTCGTACTTCTCGTCGCCGGCTGCGACGCCTGCGGTGGCTGCACCGGTCCGCCGGATAGCCCGGGGGAATTCAAATTGGGCACCCAGCCGCGCCTTGAGGCCCCCCACGTCGACGACGACGAGCGCCGCGAGCATCGCCAGGCGACCAGGACCTTTGCCTTCGAACTCCTCGACGATATGCGCGCAAATAGCGACGACGATAATTTCGTTTTGTCGCCCTATGCCGTACAGACCGCCCTGGCCCGCCTATACGCCGGCGCCGGCGGTGAGACGGCCCGGCAGATGGCCGACATCCTGCACGTGCCGGGCGACGACGGACTCCATACGGCGTTTAACGAACTCGATTTGCGCCTCTCAATGCACGCCCATCAGACCGGATTTCGCCTCCAGACGCCGGCCGCTATCGCCGTCGACGACGGCATCGAGCTGCGCCCGGAGGCCCTCAATACGCTGACCCGACATTATAGCGACGGAGTCCACGGCCTCGACTTTTCGCCCCCTGCCGAGGCCTCGCGCCAGGCGCTCAACCGCTGGGTGGCCGCCCATACACATCACGATTTCGCACAGCTTTTGCCGCCGGATATCGAGATCTCAACCTCGTCGATCGTACTCGCCAGTGCCGCCCACTTCAGCGCCGCCTGGCTCAATGAATTCGATCCCCGCCAGTCGGCACCGACCCCGTTTTACGTCGACGCCGACACCACGGTCGACACGACGATGCTGCACGGCGACGACAGTGTTCGCTACGTCGACGACGGCGACACCCTCGCTGCGGCCATCCCCTATATGGGCGCCAATTTATCTTTTATCGCCCTGATGCCCGCCGACGAAAAGGCCGATTTTCAAGACTGGGAACAGGGCCTGGACCGCCAGCAATTTGATGAAATCACCGGCGGGCTCTCGGGACTCGTCGATGCCGAGCTTGTTTTGCCCCAATTCGCCATCGATTCCACCGTCGATCTTCAAGACGCATTGACTCGGCAGGGAGTCAGCGCCGCCTTCGACGCCGATGGGGCCGATTTTTCGAGATTCGTCGACGACGGCTCGCTATCTGTGGATGCCGCCTTTCACGGCGCAAAAATAGATATCAACGCCCGGGGAAGCGGTGAGCGTTTTTCCAGACCCCGCGTCAGTGACGAGCCCGTACAGGCCGGCGCCGACAAAGAGATCCCGACATTGCGCTTTGACCGCCCCTTTTATTTTGTCGTCTACGATGAAGGTGCGGAGCTCATTGTCCTGCTGGGCAGGTTCATCAGGCCCGCTGAGGGCCCGAGCACCGAGGTGAGCGGTGTCGGGCCCTGAGGTGCTTGATCACTCGTGGATCTCACCGGCCGTCATGGTCACGGTATCACCCTCTGAAACAGGTCCAGAGGAATCCAGAACACTGCTGACGGTGAATTCTTCCCATCCGTCGTCTTCGTAGGAGTGGCCGCGCACCAATTCGACTTCTCCCTCTCCTTCGTCGACCACGATATTGACGTCGACACCAACGGCGTTTCGATCCGGATCGGATTGAAAACCGACCCAGGTGCTTCCCGGTGTCGTGCCAACTCCTGCGGTCGTTTCATCGCATTCGCCGTCATCGTAGCAAAATATCACCCACTGGTCGGGATCGGAGGCCCAATAAAAGTCGAATAGATCGTCCTGCTCACCTTCCAGATCGGTATTGGTCGTTCGCAGGCCGAATCCGTTATCGGGACCACCGCCGCCATTATTGCTGATCGGGGGGTCGGTATCGCCGGCGAGAAAGTCGACGAGATCGCCTTCCGTGAACGGATCTGAGGTCTCCATCGTGGAGCTGGTCTCGAATTCTTCGACCCCATCGACCTCACGGGAGGCGCCACTCAACACCTCGGCCTCACCACTTCCAGAATAGACATTGAAATTAACTTCGACGCCCACGGCCTCTCTTGCCGGGTCTGATTGAGCGATGATTTGCGACTCTCCCTCGTCGATAATATGGGTCGCTCCCGTACTATGCGTTACGCACCCCTCGCCTTCATAACAAAAGACGATTCCCTCATCGAGAGTCTCCTCCACGTCGAGGGCACCGGAGCCGGTATTGAGCAGTTGAACGGCGACACCATTTTCATCGCTGACATCACCGTTGTCATCGTCATCACCACAGGCGACGATAAAGAGGAGAGCGGCAACAAGGGCGATCAAACGGAATTTAGACATATTCGTTTCCTTACTAAAATGAGCGAAACTTACCTGTTATCACAAACTCACAGCCCCCCAATGATCCGGCGGGATTCTTTTATTGTAGGGAATCATGAACCTGAGGGCGAAAAAAAGCTACCCCGGGTCCGCTGACGTCGTCAATGGCTATCGAGAGGACAATGGTCCACTTCCAGCGACCACCAGAGGTTATCAAAGTCACCACAGATCTCCTTCCCTGTGGGGCTGACAGTGGTGCATAACTTTTCAGAATATCCCACCGCCCTCGCCTGCGGCTACCAGCGCCCTCGCCTGCGGCTACTATAAGGCACCTCCGGTGGGCGGGGTCGATCGAACCACATAGGAGTCGCATGAAGAGTCCGCTCTCCCTTCGGGGGAGCTGTCCGCCCGTAGGGCGGGCTGTGGGGGAGATCGCTCGACCACTGTGGTTCATGGAACCTCCCCCATTGTCTCGCCATGCTCGACATTTCCCCCGGCGGGGGAAAGGATTAGGACCGTGAACAACCACCCGGCTTTTCGTGGAAAGCAGCCCACCGGGAAGGGGATCTCTGGCGCGGTGGCCTGCCATCTGGTGGTTGGTGGTGACATCTCCGGGGTGGCTCCTTCGGCCAGGCGATCGAGGGATCGGAGGACAATGGATTTTTGATAACCGCCACAAAAATTTGCCGGTACTCACACCCTATCCACCGGCGCGCAACGCCGAAAACGAGCCCAGTTGGCCTGCCTGATTTCGCTCACTACCGGTGTTTCACCCCATAACTCCGGGATTTGCGAGTGCGACCTGCTTTATCAGTCTTTTCGTTTTGCGTCGCCACCACCCTCATGGCATGCATTTTGCTTTTTTAAATCAGTGCTCAGTATTGCCAACATCTTTGAGCCACGAGAATCTTTGAGCTTTTTGACTTGTTAGCTAACAACGATGCCGTAAGCGGTCAGTTGTGTGACGAAGGCATGCGTCACAATACGCCCCTAAGGTTCGGGCCAGCAGCCCGAAAGGCGGCCAGGCTGGCCGCGGGCCCCGAACGCTTACACGATGCCAATGCGGCACCGAACCAGGAGATCTGATGTTACGCCACACACCGCGCGCCCTGTTGATCGCCTTATTTGCCCTGTCACTTATCGCCTGCGGATCCGATGACGATCCCGACGATCCGAACGGCAATAACGGCGACCCGGCCGCCGCTGACCCGCCGGGCGAGGTCCTTCAAAGCGAGCTGAGTCGCGATACCGATCCCGACGTCGACGCGGCGACATTTGAGGAATTGACGAGCGACAACCGAGATTTTGCATTTTCTATGCTCGACCAATTGCGCGATGAGGGCGACGAGGGCGACAACCTATTTATCTCGCCGCACTCTATCTCCATCGCCCTGGCCATGACCTATGCCGGCGCCGAAGAAGATACCCGCGAGCAGATGGCGCAGGCGCTTCGATTTCACCTCGACGACGACGAGTTACACGCCGCCTTCAACAAGCTCGACCTGGAGCTCGCCCAGCGCTCCGAAATCGAGCTCGACGACGATGAAGATCAGGCATTTGAGCTCGATGTCATCAACCAGACCTGGGGACACCAGGACTTCGACTTCGTCGATGACTACCTCGATTTATTGGCCCTCAACTACGGGGCCAGTATGAGTCTTGTGGACTTCGTCAGTGACTACGAGGAAATTCGACAGGATATCAACGCCTGGGTCGAAGCCCAGACCAACGATCGCATCGAAGATCTCCTCCCGGAAGGAAGCCTCGGCGACGACGTCCGATTTATCCTGGTCAACGCCATTTATTTCTACGGAAGCTGGGCCGATCCCTTTGAGGAAAGTGCCACCCAGGACCGGGAATTTACCCTTCTCGACGACTCCACAGTGGAGGTCCCGATCATGACTCAGGACACCTCGTACGGGCTCTTCGAAGACGACGACACGGTGGCCGTGTCTCTTCCCTATGTGGGCGAAGAGGTGTCGATGATCGCCTTTATGCCGGCCGACGAAGATGACGACTTTTCGCAGTGGGAACAGGGCTTTGACCGCCAGGACTTCGACCAACTGGTCGACGATATGACCTCCCAGCGGGTGATGCTGTCGTTTCCGCGCTTTGAGGACGACGCGGAATTCGAATTAAAAGAGACCTTCGAAGCGATGGGCATGGTCGATGCATTCGACGACTGCGATGCCGACTTCGAGGGCATCACCGGCCATCCTCCGTGCATCGACTTCAAATCATTATATATCGACGAGATCTTCCATCAGACCTTTGTCAGCGTCGATGAAGAGGGCACGGAGGCGGCGGCGGCCACCGGCGTAGTCGGCGCCACGCCGACATCGATGCCCCCGCAGGTGGAATTCGATCGACCCTTTTATTACGCCATCTACGACCACCCGACGGACACCGTCTTATTTCTGGGCAGGATGGTCGACCCCTCATAACTTATCGCGCTCCCCGGGAGAGGAGTGCGATGTCACTTTCCCTCCCGGGAGGCCATATGTTCGAGGGCAGCCAACATCTCGCGGGCTCCCTTATCGCGCGGCCTGAGCTCCAGATAGCGCTTTAGCACTTCATGCAAATCGCGCTTATCCTCGCGCATCTGCAACGCCTCGATCTGGTCCTCGTACATCTGACGGGCGTTTTTACGGGCATAGGAGTCGATATGTTTTTTGCGGTGAGCATCGCGCTTAGTCTTACTCGACAGGACGCGATAGGCGGCTGCCAACTGCTCGCGCGCCTCATCGATATCAACGGATAGCCCGGCTTCGATCTCCTCGGGCACGTCGAGCCAGCCCTGCAATTCGCGGTGTTTTTCTTCGACTTCCTCGTCGAAGGTCGACCAGTGCAGCCCGAAGAGCTCGAAATAATTGTCGCTTCGCCGGATCTGGTCGACGAATTTCTCGACTCTGCGCTCCTCGGAGGACTTGGTCTGCTTCTGGCGATACTCCAGACATCCCAATTCCTCGAGCATAAACAACAGGTCGATCAGATCCCGTCTATGCAACGTGGAGATGCGATTGAGCTCAAAAACGGTGCGAAAATCATCGAAGAGTGCCTGTAAGAAACGCTCTTCTTTCGTGTTCAAACCGAATTCGTCGTAATCAAAAGCGACATCTCGTCGGCCACGAATCTGACGGCCGGAAAATTGTTTTTCACGGCGCTCTCGCCCCTCGTTGGAGAGCTGGCGAAACCGGTTTCGAAGATGGCCGACGATCTGCTCCATCACCGACAGAGAACAGCGAATCTCCGGGATCGGCCGATGCTCCAACGAGTATAGATGAGCCTCCTCAAACTGGCCGCTCCACAACTGGTGTAATTGGCTCAACAGGCGCCGGCGTGTGGCTTTTGCCAACTGGCGATGGGAGATTGTGCGGCTGTCGATCAGGGCCGTCTGAATCGAGATTTCTTTTCGACGGGCCTGCTCTTCAGCCGCCGCCAATTGCTCCTGGTCGACCTCATCACTGGATCGCAACTCTTCGACCAACCGCTGTGTGGCCACGGGCGGATCACTGCGAAAATCGATGAGATCTCCAAAGTGCAGGATCAACTGGCGGGTATTTTGAGGGGAGATAAATTCGAGCAGGCCGTATCCGTCGAGACTGGTGGCCTGCAACAACGGGGTGACCATCTCTGTATTTTTTAAATTCCAGCGCCGATCCACGGTGTCCGGATGGCCCACCAGCCCCTCTCGTGGCGGCTCGATATGCACGCCCGTACTGGGCGCCCCGCCCACAGTATGGGGATGGCTGACGGCCTCGGGCTGGGGTTGGGGCTGGGGCTGTGATATCTCCGGCTGCGGTGTCTCAGAAGGCGCAGCGGCATCGGCGCCCAGCGAGGCCAGCGACTTATGCAGGCCGCTCTGGGCGACGTCTTCGGACCAGGTTTTCATCTGATCAGCCAGTTTTTCCAGGCCCTTTTTCTGGCCGTCGTCGGGCGGGGTCAATTCCACGGCGAGCCCCTCCGGAGACTGATGCACCGCCCGTCCACTCAAGGTGATGCAGTCGCCGCATCCTTCACCTTCGATGACGACATCGAGCAATTCCATCATCGGCGGCGTCGAATCGACGTCGACCATCAGCCCGCAGACCTCGGTCAAAAGCTCGATCTCCCTCTCCAATGCCGTGGCCGCGTCGTAGCGCAGGGTCAATGTGGGCTGGCCTGCATCGCCGGAAAACGTACAGGTCCGCCCGCCGCCAGAGACCTCCAATTCGGCGAGAAGATCGCGCAAGATCCCGGCCATTTCATGTTCGCCCAATTCGGCGATCCCCGAGTCCACCATCTGGCTCAACGAGGCCACGAGCTGACGGCGAATATGCTTTTTGGTGACACTCACGACGTAGCCCACGCTCTGATCGTCATTACGTCAATTGTTGCAGATGTTTACGCAGCGTAACACCCCCTTGGGCTTGCGACAAATCACTTTCCCTTTTCCGCCACACATCGCCGATCAGAGGAGCGGCCAATTTTGAGCGCTTATAAAAACAGGATAATCAACGTCAGCACAATGCCGCCGACGATGACGCCGAGCAAGATATCGCGCCATGCGGAGGGCTGGTCGGCGGAATGTGGATGCCGCTGGTTGGCGGGCTGTCGGGTGCTGAGATCGGCGGTGGCTGTCACCCGGGAATTGTGCTGAGCATAGTCCTCGCGGCCCTGGTGGTCGGAGGAGGCTACTTCGGCGGTCTGCCGAAGCTCGTCGGTGCCGTTGACCTGGTCGTAGCGGCCGCTGGCGGGCGCCGAAGACATCGGCTGCTGTTCGATCGTCGGGTCGTCATCACTAAAATCGGCGACGTGTTCCTCGTAGAATTCATCGTCCAGGCTATCCTCGATTTCATCGAGCGAGGGACGACCGTCGGCCCGGGGACGGGTGCGGGCCTCTGGATCGGCTGAGCCGACCTCCGGGGGCGCCGTCGCCAACGGCACCTCGTCGGTATAGGTACCGACCCCGTCGAGATCGATGGCTCGCAGAGCGTCGATCATCTCCAGCGCCGATGCATAGCGCTGATCGAGATCTTTGGCGATTGACTGCTCGATGACCCCGCCAAATTGGGAGTCGCGAACCGGATCGGGCAATTTAATCGGCTTCTCCGAGCCCTGAAAGACCACCGTGTCGTAGATGCTCTCCACCTGGACGACTTTTTCGCCGGTGATCATCTCCGCCAGAATCAATCCCATGGCGTAGATATCGGCCTGCGGGCCCACATCTCGTTTATGAACCAACTCCGGCGACATATAAGCGGGAGTGCCCACGAGAGTGCCGGCATTGGTGATCTCCGTGGTCTGATCGCCCTCCAGCGCTTTGGCAAAGCCAAAATCGAGGACTTTGACATGGCCTTTGCTGCCGTCGTCGACCAGATAGATATTGGCGGGCTTTAAATCGCGATGGATAATCCCCGTATTATGCGCGGTATGAAGGGCGGCCAATGACTCGATGGCGATCCGCCGGGTCAACGCCTGGGACAGCCCGCCGTGATGGCGCAACAGACTCTTCAGGTCCGTGCCGTGCAGATACTCCATCGCCATATAAGGCAACCCCTTGCCGGTATCGCCGTAATAATAGACCTCGATGACATGGGGGTGGCGCAGGCTGTAGATGAG
>SKQC01000210.1 GCA_007119175.1 Myxococcales bacterium
ACTCAATCAGATCAGGCGGTGCGCCCAGGCGTCGGCCGGGCTCGCCGTCGACCCCCTCGATGACATTGATGAGGATTGTCGCCGCATTATTACCGGAGAAGGGAAGCGAGCCCTCGAGCAACACGTATAAAATTGCTCCCAGGGCGTAGACGTCGGCTGCCGGTCCCAGTGCGTCGTGATGCCCCCGGGCCTGTTCGGGGGGCATAAACGCCGGAGTGCCCACGATACTGCCGCGAAGAGTATCGTTTCGCGATGGCATATCGACGGCCGAACTCGGATCACTTATCGCCTCCTGGTTATCTATAATTTTGGTCGGCTTATCCACGAATTTGCCCAGGCCCCAGTCCAGAATCTGGACCTCGCCGAAATCTCCGATCATGATATTCGATGGCTTCAGATCGCGATGGATGACTCCCCGGGAATGAGCATAGGCGACGGGCTCGCAGACTCGCGAGAAGATCTCGATGAGGCTGTAGAAATGGGCATGCCAGGCCCGCTCGTCGGCATCGTCGGCATTAAAGCCATCGTGGTACTCGTCGATGACCTCGCGCAATGTTCGTCCCCGCACCTCTCGCATTGAAAAAAAGTAGCGTCCGTCGTCGAGCGTTCCCAACTCGTGGACGGGCACGATACCCGGATGATGAAGCTGCGAGGTCAATCGCGCTTCCTCCAGGAATCGGGCGATGGAGAAATCGTCGTCGATCCAATCCGTGCGCAGCACTTTTACGACGAGCTGGCGCTGTAGATCGGGGTCGCGGACCCGGTAAACTTCGCCCATGCCGCCGCGTCCGATGAGGCCGAGGTTGATAAATCGCCCCAGTTTATCTCCCGGTCTGGGCGATGAGGTCGGTGTGTCGGGGCGAAGGTTGTGGTCGCGCCGAAATGGGTTGAGCGTCGGTGGTTTGTTGCGGTCGGTGGGAACGGGAGCAAAACTCAGTGTATCGGAGAAGTCGTCATCTTCCGGCTGGCGATCGTCTTGTTCGGCGAAGGCCTCCCGTGGTCGTCGGGGAGGCACAAGATCGAGTATGCTGTCGAGCGCATCTCGACTGCCGTCGGACAGATCGCTTTTGTCGGCGAGTTGTTTTAGTGCGTCGTAAAACGCCTTGTCGGTTATTTCATCCACCTTTCCCCCGAAAAGGTATGGGTCTGTTGGAGGCGAAATATTTGCGCCACTCTATCACGAGGAACCATCTGCTGCATCTATGCGAAACTCGATTCTTTTCGCATCACCAATTGACCTCTACCCTCGACATCGCTGGGATTTTGCCCACCATGGGTGATTCGGTATTGGACCAAAACAGCTACTATCAGGCAAAAAATTTCATGGATCGACGACTCTGCCACGATGATATTCTTCCCCGTCAGATGCGGGCCTGTGCGTATTTGTTGACCGCGTTGGTTCTATTGGCGCTGAGTCTGGGATCGATGCCGCAGGAGGCCTCGGCGGTGACGATTACGTCCCAGTCAGAATCTCAGCCCTTTCCGGGAGTTCAGGTCATTGAGGGAGAGACCTCGTCTCCGAATACCGACTTTTACGCCGCTTTTGTCTCTCTGTGCAATGACTACGTCCACGTCGACGCCTCGGAGGCGATCAATTCCCAGAGCAGCGGTCAGTGGGCTTCGTCGCAGGGGGCGCAACTGGCGGTCAATGGCGATTTTTACTCCTGGGATGACTTCGGGCTTCACGTCTACGGCGATGCCGTCGGCGGTGGCCAGCGCTGGCCGAGTGAGCGCACTGGGCGCGACAGTCATTATAGCGATCAGTGGTTTTACCAGCGTTATGGTTGGATCGCCTTTGGCGACGACTTTGCGGAATACTCCAATACGGAGTGGATCAAAGAGCGCTGGGAGGACTACGGCGCCGATCAGGGATGGAGTCCGAAATCAGTGACATCATCGATCCCCGACGGCACCCAGGCGTTGATCAGCGGGTTTCCACAACTGGTCGTCGAGGGCAATCCCATCGAGTGTTCGTCGCCCTCGGATAGCTCATGTTTTCCCGATCGCGGTGATATGAGCGATCGCCATCCGCGCACGGCCATGGGCCTGTCCGAGGATCGCAATACCTTTATCCTCGTCGTCGTCGACGGTCGCGGCTCCTCGGCAGGGATGTACGGGATGGAGCTCGCCGATCTGATGCACCAATTGGGCGCGCATACCGCCTTTAATCTCGACGGCGGTGGCTCCTCGCAGATGTGGGTCGAGGGACAGGGCACGATCAACGATCCCTCCGATGGATCGCCGCGGTCGGTGCCCAATAGCTGGGGCGTCTTTGCCGGCTCATCGGGGTCGTTGCCGAGGGTGCCGGGGTCCTGCGATCGCTCCTTTGATGAATTGCTCTTCCAGAGCCATCTGCGCGACCACCTGGGTCATACCGACATCACCGGTGACGAAATAGCCGACATCTGTGCACGCGGGCCCGACGGGGTGGAGTGCTACCGCGCCGACGGCGACGGTGGATTTACTGAATCGCTGGGAGGGCCGAGTCTGGCCGATGATTCGGGGTGGAGCGATCCCACGAATCACTCCACATTGCGGATGGGCGATATCAACGGAAACGGACTCGCCGATATCTGCGTTCGCGCCAACGCCGGAATGCGCTGCTATCCGTCGACTGGAGACGGCTTCGGCGATCATTTTGAGGGGCCGGAATGGTCGAATGCGCAGGGATTTGACGATATTCGCTACTTCAGCACCATCCGATTGGCCGATATTAACGGCAATGGCCGCGCCGATCTCTGCGCGCGGACACCGGATGGCTTTCGCTGCTATCCGTCGACTGGAGACGGCTTCGGCGAGGCGATCGAAGGCCCGTCTTTGACCGACGACTCCGGGTGGGGCGTGCCCTGGCATTACGGCACAATTCGCATGGGAGATGTCACCGGCGACGGCCGGGCCGACGTATGTGCTCGCCGAAACGCCGGATTTGCCTGTTGGCCCTCGACGGGAGACGGGTTCGGCAGCCGAATCGACGGTCCGGAGTGGTCAAATGCCGAGGGTTGGGACGACGTCAAATATTGGAGCACCATCGATCTCGTCGATCTCGACGGAAATGGCCGAGCCGACGTATGTGCCCGGTCGCCCGACGGAGTGGTCTGTCATCGCTCCGAGGGCGACGGGTTCGGCCCTGAAATCGAGGGCCCGAACCTGGCAGATGACTCCGGGTGGGACGATTATAGCAACTACTCGACGATGCGATTCGCCGATGTCGACGGCGACGGAAAAATGGATCTATGCGCCCGGCGAAATGCCGGAATTCGCTGCTGGCTGTGGGACGGTGAGAAATTCGACGACACCATCGACGGCGGCATGGCCAACGAGACCGGGTGGTATCGGGAGCGCTTTTTTCGCACCATTCGCTTCGCCGACGTCACCGGCGACGGCCGCGACGATCTATGTGCCCGGGCGTCAATGGGGGTCGTCTGCTGGCCGTCGACGGGGGATGGGTTTGCCGAAGACCCCGTATTCGGTCCGGAGTGGTCTGATGACGACGGATGGGACGACCCCGATTATTATACGACGCTGCGCCTGGCCTCGCCGTGCCGCGGTGATCATTGCTGGGAGGAACCCGACCCGGGCGGATCGCCGGATGCCGGTTTGCCCGATGCTGGCTCACCCGATCCGGCGGAAGATGCCGGTGATGCCGATATCGGCTCTCCAGGCGATCCTGGACAGCCGGCTCCTCTCGATTCCGGGACCGGAGGCGAGCACGACGCCGGGTCTGACGATTCGGGCTCTACCTCGACATCTTCCTGTGCCTGCGCTACTTCCGGGACAACTCCCGGTGAGCTGGCAGGACTGATCGCCTTGCTGCTCCTGGTGTGGCTCACTCTAAAAATGATGCGACGAAAAAAAGAAGGACAATATGTCTGAGCATATCGAAATTCGCCGCGATGGCGGTATTCAAGAAATTGTCTTCGATCGCGGAGATAAAAAAAATGCGCTGACCTTGCAGATGTACAGCGATGCGGCGTCGGCCCTTGAGGAGGCAGCGAGCGATGACGACGTACGGGCAGTCCTGATCTGGGGGCGGGGCGGACATTTTACGTCGGGAAACGATCTCCTCGATTTTATGAGCGATCCTCCCACCGACGAGTCGAGCCCGGTATTTCAGTTTTTGCTGGCGCTTCGCGCCTGTCCTAATCCCGTGGTGTGCGCCATTGACGGATACGCCATCGGCATTGGCACCACTATGTTGCTGCACTGCGATCTGGGCTGGGCCACCGAGGAGGCGAAATTTCGAATGCCCTTCGTCGATCTGGGCCTGGTGCCCGAGGCCGGATCCAGCGTCGTCATTCCGGCGATGGCCGGGCATCGAAAAGCCGCTGAATTATTGTATTTTGGCGATTTCTTCGATGCCGAGACGGCTCGGCAGACCGGTTTGATCAACGATGTGGTCGACGGTGACGCAGTTGCTTATGCGCGAGAAAAAGCTCTGG
>SKQC01000026.1 GCA_007119175.1 Myxococcales bacterium
CGCCCGACCCTCAGGGGAGCTCAGCTCCGGGGCTCGCGGCCAGCCTGGCCGCCTTTCGGACTGCGAGCCCGACCCTTAGGGGAGCTCAGCTCCGGGGCTCGCGGCCAGCCTGGCCGCCTTTCGGACTGCCCGCCCGACCCTCAGGGGAGCTCAGCTCCGGGGCTCGCGGCCAGCCTGGCCGCCTTTCGGACTGCGAGCCCGACCCTTAGGGTGCGTATTGGCGCATGACTTTATTACCCAACTAAGCGCTTATATTGTTTTTATATGCTTTTTTTTGCGACCAGGATCTTCCATGACCGATTTTTACCGCGAACGCCAATGCGCCGAGTCCGTCGCCCGACGAGCCGGCCACCATGTGGTGCGCGAACGCGCACGCCACCTCGACATCTCGCTAAAAGCTCCGCACGACGTGGTCACAAACGTCGATCGCAGCACGGAGGAGCTCATCGTCGAGCAGATCTCGAATGCCTTTCCCGACGACGCCATCTCCGGTGAGGAGTACGGGGAACAAGAGCGAGATTCCGACGAAAGCACGGACCGCAGATGGGTCATCGACCCCATCGACGGAACGCTCAACTTCGCCCACGGCGTACCCCTATATTGTGTGTCGATAGGCTTTGAGGTCGCCGGCAAAACAGAGGTCGGCGTCATCTACGATCCGAACCGAGACGAGCTATTCAGCGCGGCCCGCGGACGGGGCGTCCACTGCAACGGGGAGCCGCTGGCGGTGAGCACCGTCGACGCGTTGGCCACCTCCGTGCTGGTCACCGGCTTTCCGCTCGGCGACACCCAGGCATTTGAGTGGACCATGGATCAATTCGATCTCCTGACGCGCGGAACCCGCGGCATCCGCCGGCTCGGCTCCGCAGCCCTGGACTGCGCCTACGTCGCCGCCGGACGCCTCGAGGCATTCTGGGAGTACGGACTTAAACCCTGGGATACTGCCGCCGGCTATCTGATGGTCACCGAAGCCGGTGGCGAGGTCACCACCATCGAGGGAGGCCCCTTTTCCATCGAGGATTACTCCATCGCCGCAACCAATGGCCATATCCACGGCGAGTTATTGGAAGTCCTGCAATCCGTGACGTGACGAGCAAGGCGTGACAAACTACCGAACGCGCACCCGATAGGCCCAGGACCACCCCGGAGCGCTGCAGTCAGAGTCAGCGCCGGTGAGCATCAGGAAATAATAGCCCTCATCGAAGATCTGCTGCGGCCAGTCGACGCGGAACGAAAAAGCACCATCTTCGTCGGGCTCAATGCACTGCTCGATCCATTCTCTTTCGGTGGTGCGCCGGCGATGGATAGCCACGTGGGATTCCTGTCCTGTATATCTTCCCTGGACGTACATCGTTCGATCCTCGTCGCTCTCGATCACCATCGGGAGCGAGCGATTTAGCATAATCCCCCGATGGGCAAAGGCGTCGTGGCCGAGCCGCGAATAATCGCTATCGGAACACCCGAAAGTGCGCTGATTTTTCGATGTGTAGGTCTCGCGCGGAAGCGCAACTCCCGGGCCACCACCATCACGCAATTCCACAAAATTCACGGGGACCGTCGTCCAATGGGGATTGAGGACCGAAAAATGAAGATGAGGTCCACTGGCATAACCGGTATCGCCGCAGAGGCCGATGACCTGACCGCGACAGACCTGATCGCCGGGCTCGACAGTCACCCCTTTATGCTGCAGATGAAAATACGAGGAGTAGGTCCCGTCACCGTGATCTAAAATGACGTAATTGGCATCGTCGACGCACTCCGGATCGGGGCAACTCATATTGGAGTCACTGCGCACCGACCAGACGACGCCATCGCGCGAGGCCGTGATCGGCGTTCCTTCATCGCAGGCGAAATCGACGGAGTAGGCCATATCCTCTCGATGGGTGTCGAATCCGTGATACGATTGGGTCACCCGGACTTCTTCGCCTTCCCGAAAGGGAATATGATGATCCTGCGCCACCTGTGCTCGACACTCGCCGCTGCTGGTGAGTTGAGCCCCGGCCATACATACCGGCGACGGGGTCTTCCAACTGCTGCAGGAGACGACGAGCGCGAGCAGCGCGGCGATCAACGCCGAGTTGGCCACGCAAACAGCTTTTTCTAAAAGGTCTTTTGGTTCATCCACCAATCGAATCTCACTTCCCGAGGCCGACCGCGCTTTACCCGACGTAGCATCAGCCTTATTTACTAATCCGGGCTAACCGGGACGAGATGATCGACTCGGCAACCCATGCCCGTCAACCCCGATAGTTCTCGCGCCGAGTGCCGCTTTTCATGGATCCGATCACGCTGGTCATCATCACGACCCTCTTCGTCCTCGCAACGGGCGGAGCGACCACGGCCGCGGTGCGTCGAACCAGAAAACAGCGAAAACTCCTTCAGCTCCGGGAGAGCCTGCGCGCCCGCAGGGCATTCGGCGAGCACAGACTGAGCCTCTTCGACGTCTTCTGGGACCTCGGCGCGAGCGATTTCGCCCTGGAATTGATGGCCCACCACTCGCTTTTGCCGGACGACGATGACGACCGCGAATTATTCGGCGCCTGGTCGCGACTCGAAGATCTCATCGATCAACATGGAAGCTACGAGCGCTTTCTGGAGGATTCGCTGGAGGCGATTCAGGAATTCTTCGAGGAGCACCGCCACGCCGGCCACCGCCGACGCCTGCCCGGCCTTACAGGCGCCGTGCGCCGCACCATTCCCCTGCGGCTTGAGAGCGACAAATCCGACGACGACTCCACGGCCCTGGCAAAAGCCGAAAAGCCCCCGTCGGCCGCCGGTTTGCGCGAGCGCCGTCAGTTGCGTCGAGGCCAGGGTCACCTCGGCCTTCAGCCCGAAATGGCCGGTGAAGAAGAAGTAGATCTCGACCAGATCGGCAAATTAGAGCCCTTAGATGTGCTGCAATCGGTTCTCGACGGACGACTCGGCGACCGCATCGAGCAGTGGTGGAAGATGCGCACGCTCCGCCAGCTCCGAAAAGAGCTCGACCAGGCTCTGGAGTCATTTTACGAGTATTACGCCGACACGGCGCGCCGCGACCCCGACTTCTATGAGCCCCTCTACGACGCCCACCGCCGCTGGCGCGACGAGACGACCCGCCTTCGCTTTACCGCCCGCCGCCGCCCCTGGGATGACGCCCCCTTCGCCCTGGCGGCGGACATCCTCTTCGAATTGGCCGTCGATCTTGCCGAGAAATTATCGCAGCGCGCCTACCACACCACCTATCACACCATCGAAAATATCCACGCCCATGCCCGCCGCGACGATCGGGCCATGGCCGGCTACCTCGTATACCTGAACCGCCACGCCTTCTTCGCCGGCCGCCAGCCCGGCTACGCCGACCGGGCCCGAAAGATCGAATACGCCACCCAGCGCGTTCGCGAAGAGGTCCTACGACTCCGCGACGACGGTGTGGTCTAGGGCCCCCAAAAACCGCCCCCGGGTTGGCCACCGCGCCAATTCTTTCCTTCCCCACAGGGTAAGGAGAGTACTGGAGCCTTTGATGACCTCCGGTGTTTTTTTGGGGGCGCTGGATGCTTCGATGTCACTCCGATGGCCTTTTTTCCGAAAGATTTTGTCCTTACCGTCGATAATAACCAGAGGGGGCGTTCACTCACTCTACTCGGCTGTCCGGACTTCGCTGGACTAAGGAGACTACAATGGCACCGAATCGACTCGAGTTACGGCATCGTGCAGCAAATATACGCAAAAACCCGACACATGCCGAGAGGATCCTGTGGAGCAAATTACGCGCTCGTCGCCTAAAGGGTTACAAATTTCGCCGTCAGCATATTCTCTTTCCCTACATCGTCGACTTTTACTGCTTCAAGATGAAGCTCGCTGTTGAAGTTGACGGCGAAACTCACAACAATGCAGCGCAGGCTAAAACAGACGAATTCCGTCGCGCAAAGCTCCGAGAAGTCCACGGGGTCGAAGTACTTCACTTTTCAAACCATCAGGTCCGATACGACCTCACAAACGTCCTGCATACAATCGGAAAGCGCATCGACGCTTACCGGAAACCGCATTAATAATAACCACCCCGAGGGTTGACCATCGCGCCAATTCTTTCCTTTTGACGTCGAAGACGCAGAACTCATGGATTTCAACGGAGACAGTCCTGCCTTTATCTTCGACGGAGGTGCTTCTCGATATATCGAGCCCTTCGAAGACGACGATGGAGAAGTGATTGAGCGACGGCGAGGACCGTGTAGTGTTCTTTCCCTTCGCCGACGGGCAATGGGATTACGAGCTGGAGGGCACCAACGATTTCGAGATCATGTCCCACTGGACCTGTGAGGGCATCAATGACGATGACCGGCCCTGCGGGCCTCTCGACGGAAGCACCGGGCTGCCGAACGCCTACGTATTCCCTGGTGAAGAGAATGATGAGGACGGACCGGATTGCGATTTGTAGCGCACTCGGCCCATGATCA
>SKQC01000173.1 GCA_007119175.1 Myxococcales bacterium
CTGGCTTTGCTGGTCACCTCGCGCTCGGTCAACTCCCTTATCTGGGCGCTTTTATTGGTGGTGATTATCGGCCCGGGAATGCTCTCCGGAATTATCGCCATCGCCCTGCGCTCCGTCGGGTTTTGTGGCAAATTATTATATGAGGCCATCGAGGAGATCGACGAAAATACCCGCGACGCCGTCACCTCTACCGGTGCCAGCGGCCTTCAGGTGCTGACCTTCGGGGTGATCCCGCAGATCGCGCCGGCCTTTGCGGGAATCTCGATCTACCGCTGGGATATCAATATCCGCGAGGCGACCATCCTCGGCCTCGTCGGCGCCGGCGGCATCGGCATGGCCCTGCAATCGGCGATCGATACACTGGCCTGGGGCCAGGTGAGCGTCATCTTTTTGGCCATCCTGGCCACCGTCGTCCTCTCGGAGTGGGTCTCCGCAAAGGCCCGCGCCGCAGTCACCTAATTGGAGGCAATTATGCCGGCACCACTGAAATGCTTGATTCTACTTCTCGTCGCCCTCCTGCTTATTGCCTGCTCCGAAGACGAGCGCACCGAGCAATGCATGGAGGCCGATCCGGTCGGTCAGCCCTGCGAACACGACACCGATTGTCGCCCGGTCGTCTGCCACTGTGAGGAGCAGAATTGGCAGGCCAGTCAGGCCTGCATCGACGGCGTATGCGAGGGCGCCGAAGAAAATTGCCCGCCCACCTGCATCGACGAGGGCGGCTGGACCGGCGATTGTGAGTAGGACTTCGAGCTGGCACATCTAAAAGCGGCCAGGCTGGCCGCGGGCCCCGAACGTCGAAAACTTCTGACCTCTATTTTAGTTTTTTTGGGGAACCAAAATGATCCGACCAGTAATCGTACTCGCCGCCCTTCTCGTACTGACACTGTCGGCCTGCGGCGAAGAAGAGCCCGCCGAAAGCGATTCATCAACGACCCTCGATATTTTCGTCATCGACGATGGCATGAGTCCCTTCGAAGGTGCCGATATCACGGCAGAAGGTGAGGAGTCACTCTTAGAGGACGTCACCAACGAGGAGGGCCACGTGCAACTCGCCGACCTCGACCCCGGTGACTACACCGTGACCGCCGATGCAGAACACCACATGGCCGTCGATAAATCGGTGTCCATCGACGAGGGCGAAAACCTCGAGATCACCCTCCAATTCTACCTCGGCGAGGAACCCGAAATCGGCGACTAATCCGCCGATCTCGCCAGCCGTCTGCGCTCGACACCATCCACCTCGTCGTAAGCACCCAACCCCCTCGGCCAGCGCCGAATTGTCGCGATTTTGTCGCGATAAACCCTAATTTATCACAAAATCGCGCCAAAACTGTCGCAATTAAGACTATTTTGTCGCGATTACTGTCGTGATTTGGTAGGTTTGTCGCGATACTGATTCGATCATTGTGCTTTTTCCCCCTCAAACCACCACCTCGAGATGCCGTCGATGACCGACGAAAAAGCACGACACATCGCCGAAACTGTCGCCGAATTTACGGACGGCGCAGCCATCAGTGACCTTGAGGAGCGCCTCGATATCCATCGCCGGACAATTCAGCGGCGACTCAAGAAGCTGGTGGCACGAGGCGAACTTCAGCGCCAGGGTCAGGGACGGGCGACGCGATATTTTGTGCCGGAATCATCGCCGACGGCTGCAGCCACCGATGAGTTAGCGACCAAATCAGAGCCCTCCCAGCCCGTCTTTTCAGATGAGGCAAAAGAGGCCAGACGGCGGATTCGCGCGCCCCTGGTTCGCAGACAGCCCGTCAGTTATCGAGCGGCCTTTCTCAACAGCTATGAGCCCGGCCAGACAACTTATTTGCCCCGTAAAACAAGAGATGAATTGCGCGCCATCGGCTCTCTGACCGATCGCGACTTGCCGGCCGGAACTTACGCCCGCCGGATTCTCGACCGGCTCCTCATCGATCTGTCATGGAATTCAAGTCGTCTCGAGGGAAATACCTATTCGCTACTGGAGACCGAACGCCTCATCGAGGCCGACATCGAAGCCGAGCAACGCGACCCTCGCGAAACCCAGATGCTCTTAAATCACAAATCGGCCATCGAGTTTCTCGTCGACGGCGCGGAAGAGTTGGGATTTCACCGGACCATGGTCCTCAATCTCCACGCACTTTTATCCGAAAATCTGCTCGGCGATCCCTCCGCCGAAGGACGGCTGCGAAGAAGACCGGTGGGTATCAGCGGCACGGTGTACGAGCCCCTGCAGGATCCCCATCGAATCGAGGAGTATTTCGACACAATTCTGGTCACTGCTGAATCCATCAACGACCCCTTCGAACAGTCTTTTTTCGCCCTTGTTCAACTGCCCTACTTACAGGCATTTCTGGACGCCAACAAAAGAGTCTCTCGGCTGGCGGCGAATATCCCTTATATTCGACACAACCTCTCACCTCTGTCCTTCGTCGAGGTCTCGACCCAGCAATATACGAACGCCATGCTCGCCATCTATGAAGACAACGACGTGGCGATTCTCCGCGACCTATTCGTTTGGGCCTACCACCGTTCGGCGGATCGTTATCGGGCCATTCGCAATTCGATAGGTGAACCCGACCCACTGAGGCTCCGACGGCGACAAGAAATCAAAGGCCTCGTCAGTCGCATCGTCGCCCAGTCCCTCTCCCGCCCCGATGCTGCCGAGTTACTCGATGAGGAAGCCAACTCCCTGCCACCAGATGAGCGCGACCGCTTCGCCGAGCTGGTGTGGCGGGAGCTCGACAGCCTCCACGAGGGAAATTTCGCCCGCTATCGCGTACGCCCCTCTCAATTCGAGTCCTGGAGACGTGTCTGGGATAAGGAGTGATTCAGGTTACGGCCCCTCGATCACCCAGCCCTCGGCGGCGACATCCTCAAATTGGTCGACGAATTCCTCAATCGAGCGCTCCCCGGCATCGGTCGGCACCTCGTCGGTGGCCCGGAGCTCGAAAAACTCATGCCATCCGTGGTCGGCTGACGAAAATTCCCACTTCGGGTCGTCGTATAAAAATACCGTCGGTACTCCGACCTGGTGGGCCGCAAAATTCTGGCCGTGCTTGCATGCCGCGCGGAGTCGATCTCCGTAGGTCTCGCACCATTTCCCGGCGAAGACGATCTCGCCCCATTCCTGGTAGTTATGGGCGTCACGATAGAGATAAACGAGAGCGGTATTCGATTCTGAAGACATGGTCAGCTCCGCAGCGGTGGTCCGGAAAACCTGCTGCGAATCCTGGTCCTACCCGCCACCTGTTGCAAGTCATAAAAATTACCATAATCCGGCACCTGATGAGGAAAGCGAGCCCGACGAGGCACCCGAAGGGCAAGGAGACGCGCCCGTCAGGGCGTAGGCGTAGCAGCGCTACGTCGAGCACCTGATGGGTGATGGCGACACCGCCATTCGGGATGGATCGGCGGGCGCAGTCCGAATCAGGTGCCGGATTATGGGTCACCCCGCCACGACCTTGGCATCCAGAAATAGGTCGCTCGGCATCGGTCTTTTTAGCTTCCAGACGATGGCCATTGGTTTTTCGCCCTCGTGGCGGACGTAGTCGGCCGGGCCGAGCAATGTGTAGGGCTGAGTTTGTCCACCGATTTTTTTGTGTCGTCGCACGAAGAGGAGGATATTCGTCCCGCGATCGCGGTGGTGGATATAGCGCTGGCCGGTGGGCGTTTCTTCGCTGGTATTCCACTGTGACTCCCAGTGAAATAGCTCCCGTGAGATGGCGTAATCTCGGTACATCGTCTGCGGCGAATAATGCTTTTCAGTCTTCTCGAGAGTGATGAAAAAGAGGTCTGATTCAAACTCCTCGAGATAGCGAACGCCCTCGCGAATCGGGGTTGATTCCTGCGGCGTAAGGAGCCCAAAGGCAGCGCGAATCTCGGAAAGGCTATACCGGCTATGAACCGATAGCGGTACATCGTGAGCCCAGCCCATTTCCTCGTCCAGCGGCACGGTGATGTGATCGGCGCGGGCGTCCAATAACGCCAATAATTCGTGCAATTCGCGCCGGATCGCTGGATGCTTCCAGATGTCTTCGAGGAGCGCATCGGCATAGGGCCAGCGCTCACGCTTTTTCTTGCTATCTCCCCACAGCGCAAAATGCAGCATATACACAAGCCGCTTCTCGCGGGGCGTCAGATCGCCGGCAGCGGGCGGCGACTCCCTGTCGAGCAGGCTGTCGTAGAAGCCGAGGCGATCGGCCGCATCGACATGAAGAATTCGATGTAGTCGCCCGCCAAATTCGTCATCGTCCGGCCCCTGAGGAGGCGTCGAAAAGTCGGCGGCGCGGCGGAATTTCGTCCAATACCAATTTTTGGTCTGATAGAGGTCTTTCGGATCAAGCGCGGCGCGGTCGATAAACTCCGCCAGGCCGACATCACCGATATGCTCGAGTTCGCGGATGACGGA
>SKQC01000287.1 GCA_007119175.1 Myxococcales bacterium
CCTGTAAAGACGGCGAGTACTGCGAAAACTGGGCGTGCAACGTCGACAAGGTCATCCAGGTGGCCACGAGCAGCCAACATACATGCGCCCTGCGCGAGTCGGGAGAGGTCTTCTGTTGGGGTCAAGGAGGAGGCGTATTGAGCAGCAGCATCACCAACGCCACAGCCATCACCACCGGGAATGGCCACTCCTGCGCCCTTCTGGAGACCGGACAGGTCTTGTGCTGGGGCGGCAATTTTAATGGCCAACTCGGAAACGGCGACAGTGGTCACGGCGCCAGCACCGCCGATCCGGTGATGGTGCAGAACCTGGAAAACGTCACCGCCATCCACGCCGGCACTAGACATACCTGCGCCATCGAAGATGGACAGGCCTATTGCTGGGGGAATAATGACCGGGGCCAACTCGGCGACGGCACAGAAGAGGACCGATCTGTACCAACAGCGGTGAGCAGCGAAATGCCGGCGTCGGCAACCGACATCAGCGGCGGCCAGAGCCATACCTGCGCGGTGGCCAACCAGGAGGCTTATTGCTGGGGACAAAGCAATAACGGCCAACTCGGCATGGGATCCACCTGGGGAAGTGTGCCCACTCCCCAGAAAGTCGTCGGCCTTCCCTCGGCAAAAACGATCACCGCTGGATATTTTCACTCCTGTGCCACCACCAATGGAAATACGGCCTATTGCTGGGGTCGAAACGCCGAAGGCCAACTGGGCGATGGGGGTACCCAATCGACCAATACGGCCGGACCGGTGTCCAATCTGGGGACTGTCCAGAAGCTGACCACAGGCAACACCTACTCCACCTGTGCCCTGCGCACAGATGACCGGGTGTACTGCTGGGGATTGGGCCGCTACGGGATCCTCGGCATCGGCTCCACGGAGAACCAGAGCCTGCCCCAACTGGTCTCCACCCTCGACGAGGAAGATGAAAATGAAGTAGTGGACCTCAATCTGGGAGACCGAAACAATTGCGCCGTATTGAAGAACGGACAGGTCGCCTGCTGGGGAGAAGCCCGGTATGGCCGACTCGGAGACAACCAGATCGGGAGTTGGCCCTTTCCGCGGTGGCTGCCCGTCATCAGCCCTCTCATCCCGCCGGTGACCTCGGAGTACGGGCAATGCTTTACCAATATGGACTCCTCCGGCAATGGCCTGGTGGACTGCGAGGACCCGGACTGCGCCACCGATCTGGGCCAGGCCACCGGCGATGACGTAGCCAGCGGTCAACTGGAGGGATTTGCCGGACACTACACCCAGGGAAGCTGCGGCGGCAGCGGCCCGGAGGACGTCTACGCCTGGACCGCCCCGGACTCGGGAACCTTCGTCTTTGAGACGGGAGGACAACTCGAAACCGACGCCGACGTCATCCTCTATTTGCGGGGCTCCTGCGTCGCCGACGAGCTGGGATGCGCCACCGACGGCGGCCCCGACGGCCGCCCACGCCTGGAGGTGGAGGTCAACGAGGGCCAGACCTATTACCTCATCGTCGACTCCGAGCCATCGGGATCGACAAATAATAACCCCCTCGACGACGACGGGATCTACACCCTCAATATTAACCCCCAGAATTGAGGCAAATCGACGTCAGGACCCCGGATTTGTCGCGCGGGAAAATAGGCCGTTGCACTAGCCCCAATGCCAGTAAGTTAAGCGATCGAGGATCGAAAACCGAAAGAAGTCTCAAGTGATTTTTCATCGACCACCGAAGTTCATTAAAGCCACCAGTACTCTCCTTCCCCGCGGGGAAGGTGGGCGCGACCGCAGTCCGGGAGCGGTCGGATGGGGCACCGGGGACCACCAGAGTTAGCCCTCATTTGTCACCACAGCGGCGCCCGGATGCTGCACAGAATGCACGATACTCCGCTCGAGACCTGCTCGAGCGGTCGTCTCGCACATGCTGTTTTGCCGCGGGCCCCGGGGGCTGAACGCTTACGGTACTTTTTCCCTTCAACGCCGGTTGCCTTTTGACCATGACCCACAAAGCTCTCGTCCAATACGCATTATTCGGTTCACTATTCTTTCTCCTTGGCTTCCTCGCCGGCTGTGGCGGCGAAACCGAGGCGGGGTCCTGCACGCCCGGGGAGGTCGAGAGTTGTCTATGTCTGCCCAGTGGCGACGAGAGTGTGCGCACCTGTGCGGCCGATGAAGAATTCGGCAGTTGCGAGTGCGACGGAGTGCCCGACGCCGGTATCCCAGACGACGCCGACTCTCCGGAGCGCGATGCCGACCCCGGTGACCCCGATGCCGACCCCGGTGACCCCGATGCCGACCCCGGCGACCCCGATACCGACACCGGAGAGCCCGAGGCCGACACCGGCGAGCCATCGGACCCGAATGAATGCGGCGGCGAAGAGGAGCTGATCTACGACGGTGCACATGCCTCTCCCACCGACGTCTGTGGGGCCTGCGAAGATGGTGTGTTGGCCTGTGATAGCCCCAACTCCCTTCGATGTATCCAGACCGGCGAGGCCGACGACTGCGGCAGTTGCGAAGACGAGGCCGATCTCATCGGCGGGGCATGCGGACCCTGTGGCGACGGCGCCTTTGAGTGCAGTGACGACGACACCGTTGCATGCGTGGGCGCCTCCCAGGCGAACGCCTGCGGCGGCTGTCAAACGCTGACCAACTCCCCGGGCAGTGAGTGCGGCGATGATGGGGTCTGGAGCTGTGATAGCCTTGACACTGTGACCTGCGAAGTAGACCTGCAGACCAATATCTGCGGAGGCACTGCCGAACTCGACGACGCCCCCGGCGAAAGCTGCGGGCCCTGTGACGACGGAGAGATCATCTGTGTGGCTCCCAATTCCACGGCCTGCGTGGGCGCCACCAATTTAAATGATTGCGGCGGCTGCGGCGGGCTCGCCGGAACCCCGGGCGACACCTGCGATGACGACTCACAGTGGCAATGCGACGGCGACGACGCCGTGGAATGCGTCTTTTTGGGCGATTACAACGCCTGCGGCGGCACCGTCGAGCTGGACTATGAGCCGAATACGGCCTGCGATGACTGCGGTACCTGGACCTGTGAGGGGGACAACGCCGTAATATGCGAGGGTACTACCGACATCGACACGGATCCCGACAATTGCGGCTCCTGCGGCAATCAATGCACGGCCGATCAATTCTGCGATGTCGGAAGCTGCGAGCCCTACAACGCCTGTGGGGGCACCCAGGAATTGGACGCCGAACCCGACGAGGAGTGCGGCGACTGCGGAGTGTGGGCCTGCCAGGGAAATAACGCCGTCATCTGCGAAGGGGAAGTGGACCTGCAGAACGATCCAGACAACTGCGGCTCCTGCGACCACAGTTGCGGCAACGAAGAGTTCTGTGAAAGCGGGGTGTGCTCCATCGACAAGATCATCGAGGTCGACCTCAGTGCCAGCCTCGGATGTGCCCTTCGCCAGTCCGGCGAGGTCTTTTGCTGGGGTAATGATTTGAGTGGCTTCTTTCCGATGGACGTGGACATTACCGACGCCACAGCCATCTCCGTGGGCGGCGGCCACGTCTGTGCCTTGCTACAGAACCAACGGGTCGCTTGCTGGGGCGGCAATTACGACGGCCAACTGGGACACGGCAGCGACGAGATCTTCGCCACTTCCCCCGTGTTGGTGCAGGGACTCACCGATGTCACTGCCATTGACGCCAGTCCCACCTACACCTGCGCGATCGCCGACGGACAGGCTTATTGTTGGGGCGCAAATGGCTCCGGCCGCCTCGGCGACGGCACCCTCATCGATCGCAATGCCCCGGTGGCGGTGAGCAGTGAATTGCCCGCCAACGTCACCTCCATCAGCACCGGCAGTAGCCACACCTGCGCGATCGCCAATCAAGAGGCCTATTGCTGGGGAGCAGCCGGCAGCGGACGATTGGGCAATGGCAATACTACGACCTACTTTCCAACCCCTCAAAAAGTGAGCAATCTCAGCTCAGCACAGTCGATCACCGCCGGAAATCAGCACACCTGCGCCATCACCACCGGAAATCTCGCCTATTGCTGGGGAAATAACTTCTCCGGCCAACTCGGCGACGGCAGTACCACCTCGAGGTCTCTCCCTGTACCGGTGACCAATCTGGGCGTCGTCGAAGAGATCAGCATCGGTTCTTCCGCCTCTACCTGTGCCCTGCGCACCGACGGTCGGGTCTATTGCTGGGGACAAGGTCGATATGGCGCTCTGGGCACGGGCAACGAAGATGATTACAGCCTCCCCCAGTGGGTCTCCACCCTCCCCGAGGAGGAGGTGGTGCATCTGACCAGCGGCGACCACGATCGCTGTGTGATCCTGGCCAATGGACAGCTCGTGTGCTGGGGTCGAAATCGATATAATCTTCTCAAGGACAACCAGCTGGACGGTCCGTGGTTGAGTAGCTATTTTCCCCGCTGGCTCCCCGTGATCAGTCCCCTTTTCCCTCCGGTGACCACCGAATACGGGCAGTGCTTTACCAATACGGACTCCTCCGGAAACGGATTGGTCGACTGCGAAGATCCAGATTGCGCCACGGACCTCGGCGAGGCCACCGGTGAAGATGTGACCAGCGGCCAGTTGCTCGGCTTTTCCGGCCATTATGCGACGGGCACCTGTGGCGGAGCTGGACCGGAGAATGTCTATGCCTGGACCGCTCCCATGTCGGGCACATTCACTTTTGAGGCCGGCGGTCAATCGAATACCGACTCGGACGTCATCCTGTATTTACGAGATTCCTGCATCGCCGGCGAATTGGCCTGCGCCACCGGCGGGGGCACCGACAACCGTCCGAGCCTGGAGGCCGACGTCACCGCCGGGGAGACATATTACCTCTTCGTCGACTCCGAACCCTCGGGAAGTAGTATCTATATTTCATTTCCCGAGGATGGCATCTACACCGTCCATATCCATCCCCCGAATTGAGGCAAATCGACGCAAAACTCCGTATTTTTAGCGCGGGCCCCAGCTCTTAAGGCGGTCAGGCTGGCCGCGGGCCCCGAACGCTTACAATTCTTTTTCCCTTCACCGCCGGTTGTCGCTGTGAATATGACCTACAAACCTCTCCACCGATTCGCATTTCTCGGTGCATTATTCTTTCTCTTTAGCTTCCTCGCCGGTTGTGGCGGCGAAACCGAGGCGGGGTCCTGCACGCCCGGGGAGGTCGAGAGTTGTCTCTGTCTGCCCAGTGGCGACGAGAGTGTGCGCACCTGTGCGGCCGATGGAGAATTCGGCAGTTGCGATTGCGACGCAGTACCCGACGCGGGCATCCCCGACGACGCAAGCACTGTGGAGCCCGACGCCGACACCGGCGAGCCATCGGTTGGAAACGAATGCGGCGGCGAAGAGGAGTTGTTTTTCGACGGTGCGCCGGCCTCTCCCACCGATCGCTGTGGGGCCTGCGAAGATGGCGTGTTGGCCTGTGATAGCCCCAACTCCCTGCGCTGCATCCAGACCGGGGAGGCCGACGACTGCGGCAGTTGTGAAGACGCGGCCGATCTCATCGGTGAGGCCTGCGGAGCCTGTGGCGACGGCGCCTTTGAGTGCAGTGACGACGACACCGTCGAATGTGTGGGCGCCTCTTCGGCCAACGCCTGCGGTGGCTGTCAATCGCTGCTCCACTCCCCGGGCAGTGATTGTGGCAACGGCGCAGTCTGGAGCTGTGATGGCCTCGACGATGTTGTCTGCGACGAGGACCTTCAGAATAACGCCTGTGGCGGCACGGACACCCTGGGCGATATGCCCGGCGACCACTGTGGCCCCTGCGAGGACGGCGAATTTGTCTGTGTCGCCCCCAATGCCACCGCCTGTGCCGGGGCTTCGGCGACAAATGACTGCGGAGGATGTGACGCACTGCCCGCTACTCCCGGCGATAGCTGCGATGAAGACTCGCAGTGGCAATGCGATGGCGACAGCGACGTAGAGTGCATCTTTGTGGGAGATACCAACGTCTGCGGCGGCACCGCCGAGCTTGAGGAGCAACCGGGCGAGGAGTGCGGCGACTGCGGCGTGTGGGTCTGCGAGGGAGACGACGCCGTCACCTGCGAGGGCGAGGTGGATCTGCAGAGCGACCCCGATCACTGCGGCTCTTGCAGCAATCAATGCGCCACAGACCACCATTGCGAAGCCGGAAGCTGCGAGCCCAATAACGCCTGCGGCGGCATGGCCGAGCTCGACGAGCAACCGGGCGAGGAGTGTGGCGACTGCGGCGTGTGGGCCTGTCAGGGAGACGACGCCGTCATCTGCGAGGACGAGGTGGACCTGCAGAGCGATCCCGACAACTGCGGCTCTTGCAACCACAGTTGTGGCGACGCGGAGAATTGTGAAAGCGGGGTGTGCTCCATCGACGAGATCGTCGCAGTCGACATCAGTCTCGACCTCGGCTGCGCCATTCGCCAATCCGGCGAGGTGTTCTGCTGGGGCGATGATGCTGCTGGCGCCTTCCCCATGGAGCCCACAGACCTGGGCATCAGCGACGCCACGGCCATCGCCGTGGGCTCCGAACACGCCTGCGCTCTACTGGAGGACCAGCAGGTCGTCTGCTGGGGGGCAAATGACCAGGGCCAGCTTGGAGACGGAAGCACCACCTTATACTCATCTTCCCCTGTTTTTGTGCAGGATCTGAGCAATGTCAGCGCCATCACCATCGGCAGAGAGCACACCTGCGCCATCTCCGAGGGACAGGCCTATTGTTGGGGAGACAATACCAGCGGCAAACTGGGCGACGGATCGGTCACTGAGCGCAATAGCCCGGTGGCCGTGAGCAGCGAATTGCCCGACGACGTCACCGTCATCAACGCCGGTTGGAATTTTACCTGCGCCATCGCTGATGAAGAGGCCTATTGCTGGGGAATGGCCGGTAACGGCCAATTGGGCAATGATAGTGGTTTTGCCACCCACTATTCGACTCCGCAAAAGGTCGTCGATCTCGGCGCGGTCAGAGATATCGTCGCCGGCCAGAGCCACTCCTGTGCCATCACCACTGGAGACCTCGCCTATTGCTGGGGAAGTAATGGCCAAGGCCGACTCGGCGACGGAACCACCATTCAGAGAGAAACCCCCGTAGCGGTCATGAATCTTGGACCCGTCGAAAAAATCAGCGTCGGCACCTCCGCCTCCACCTGTGCCCTACACACCGATGGTCAGGTCTATTGCTGGGGCCTGGGAGGCGACGGCGCCTTAGGTACGGGCAGCGACGAAAATCATAATCTCCCCCAGTGGGTCTCCACGCTGGACGATGAAGAGGCAGTAGTGCAACTGGTCAGCGGTCGACTCTCTCGCTGTGTGCTCCTGGCCAATGGGCAGCTCGCCTGCTGGGGTCGAAATCGATTCGGAATTCTGAAGGACAATCAGTCGGAGAACGATTGGATCAACACGCATTATCCACGGTGGCTCCCCGTGATCAGTCCCCTCGTCGCCCCGGTGACCTCGGAATACGGCCAGTGCTTTAGCGATACGGATGTCTCCGGAAACGGGTTGGTCGATTGCGAAGATCCGGACTGCGCCACCGACCTCGGCGAGGCCACCGGCAACGACGTGACCAGCGGCCAATTGATCGGTTTTGCCGGCCATTATGCGAACGGCTCATGTGGCGGAACTGGACCGGAGAATGTCTATACCTGGACCGCCCCCATGTCGGGCGCATTCACCTTTGAGGCCGGCGATCAATGGAGTACCGACCCCGACATTATTCTGTATTTGCGAGAGTCCTGCACCGCCGACGAATTGGCCTGCACCACCGACGGAGGGCCCGACGACCGTCCGAGCCTGCAGGTCCAGGCCACCGCCGGGGAGACATATTACCTCTTCGTCGACTCCGAACCCTCGGGAACTCCCGGGACCTCATTTCCCGATGATGGCATCTACACCGTCCATATTCATCCCCCGAATTGATCGTGGCTGTATGAAAACCACGAGCGCGAGGCACGTGGCGGTGTCGTGCTGACAGTGGTCTTCGCCATTTTCTCGGTCACCATGGTGGTGGCGATTTTCGCCGGGCGTCGGTTTTTATTCTTTCGCAGATTCAAAACCGGCGACTTCGAGACCATCAAGAAATTACGAGTCAAGTATTTTACAACCTGCATCGTCACCTGGGCGTTGGCGGAGGCGATTGCTATCTACGGGTTTGTCCTCGCCATATTGAGTGAGGATATCGCCCATTTCGTGTCATCCCCGGTAAGGAAGCGTTTGATATTTTGTAATATGGATGCTTTGAAGGTGATACAAATCTTTGCAATACTCAATCCATTGCCTCCCACAGACCGTCGAACGCCTGAGTTCGTCAAATGCCTATTGTGCCCACTGGGCACGGTCGCTGCTAAATTTCGTGGTCACCCTCTATTTGTGATCAATAGACAGCTCGACGGCGGAGCGGACTCTTCATGTGACTCCTATAGTTCGATGGCCTCCTCCCAGGGGAAGTGGTCGAGCTATGCGAGGGCGGTGGAATATCCCGAAGAGTTATGCACAACTAACTGTCAGCCTACCGGGGAAACCGGGGAAGGGTATCGCTGGCTTGGTGGCCTGCCATCCGGTAGTGGTTGTTGTTGACAACGTTTCGTTGGCTACCACAAAAATCGGGCCGCGCTTAAAACTGCGAAGCCTCGTCATTTATACCTGTGATCACCCAGAAACCCGGAACAAAGGATTTGCGAATGGTCCCAATACCCGCCGCAACTCGTATTGCGCTGGTCGCGCTGATTGTATTTGTCCTTGCCGCCTGCGGCGATGACGATGGCGAAGACAGTGGCGACCCCTATGACAACCTCGGCGAAGGTTCACCGGGCGTCGCCGAATGTGTGTGGGACGATATCGAAGTGCCCTGGGACGACGAAACGCCCGACGGTGATGTTCCGGACGAGCTTATCGCCGACCACGAGGGCGAATACGAAGAAGTGGGCAGCGCCTCCTACCACGGAAATGATATAACCGTTTATCTCGGTCTTGAGCGCCGGGGCGAATACGCCATTTTCCGTCAGGAAGATGCCGAAGAAAGCGGGGGCTGCGGAGATCGCCTCGATCTTCCGGCCACACTGACTATCGCCAACGACGCCGGCACGCTCGACGAGTCTTTCGATGTCTACGCAAACTCGATGTCCGAGTATAGCGCACGGGTAACGCACAGTTTCGATCCCTCCGACATCCAGGGCTCCTGGGAGCCAGAGCCGCCGGCCGGTCAAGAGCTATTGGGCCTTTCACTACTGGTGGACTTTGCGCTTATGGGCACCAGCGGCGATGTGTCGATGCGCCTTGAGGAGACCACCAGTGACGCCGTTAGTCAGACCAACGAGCGGACCTATTATTGGTAGGCTCTCAGGAACTCAAAACTGATTTACCCCGACCACAAAGCTTATTCCGTAAACGCTTCGGCGCGGCGCGCGGCGGGTCGAGCTTTCATGGTCTCGACGTAGTGCTGCAGGCGTGGGCGGTCGTCAAGACAGCCTCCTGCTCGTGCGTAATCGAGGGCTGCCGTAAGCTGGATGTCGGCGGTCGTAAAGCCGCGCTTTAGCACGGTCTCGCGTTCGTCTAGCCGACGTTCTGTGGCGTCGAGCATTCTGCCCACGCGCCGGCGGGCATATTCGCGGCGCGATTGGCGAAACTCCTCCGACAAGATGGGGTTGACGAAGGCAAAGCACAGCGGGTCGAGGCTGGCCGACGCAAAATACAGCCACGACACGTAAGCGGCGCGGTCGGAGTCGTCGGCAAGCGGGGCTATTTTGCCGCCGCCATAGCGCTCCGCCAGGTGGTGGAGGGCGGCGCCGGATTCGAAGAGTACATCATCGCCGTCGACGACGGCCGGGATGGTCCCGGCGGGGCTGAGCGACAGAAATTCTTCTTCGTGGTGTTCGCTATTGCGGGCATCGAGCTCGACTGTCTCGAAGTCGAGCTTCATTTCGTGCAATAGCCAGGCGATGCGACCGGAGCGGTCGGCAGAAACGAAGCGGTACAACTGGATGGTCATCAGGGTCTCCGTACGGATAAGGGTTTATTGGTGATCCACGATTTGCGTCCGGAACCTGGTCGGCGCAACGTCGTGATTCAAGAGTAGTCGAGGGGATAATCGATAGCGGCGACCAACCTCTGACACCATAAAACCCCGACCGGTCACCCCTGACAAGCAAAGCGCAGTAAGGGGATTCGAAGTCACCGGCGCCTCATCAGCACTCTTGAGGCCGCCTCATCAGCTCTCGTCGCCAACCACCGGCGCGAGACGAATACTTGTCGACGAAATCGTCGGTGGGTGCGAGCTGTGAAATGAGGTGGTAACCTTACGATAATAAATTAATTCGCGGGAGTATCCCATGAATAGTCGAAACTCGAGTCAATCCGGGCTGGTATTGTGGATCGTGTGGGCAGCGATGCTGGGCAGTCTCGCACTCTATTTTGTGACACTGTGGATACTCGGCCAGGACGCATCTGAGATTGGCGCCGACGATGCGGAGCTGGTCTCGATGTTGACAGTGGTCTTCGCCACGATCTCGGTCACCATGCTGGGAGCAATCTTCGCCGGGCGCAATTTTCTATTCTTTCGCAAATTCAAAGCCGGCGACTTCGACACCCTCAAGCAACTACGAGCTAGCTATTATATAGCCTGCATCATCACCTGGGCGCTGGTGGAGGCGATTGCCATCTACGGCTTCGTCCTCGCTTTATTGAGTGAGGATATCAATCGTTTCGTGTGGTTTGCGGCGCCGGCAGCACTTTTATTTGTCTTCTTTTTCCCAAAACAGTCGAGTCTCCTCAAAGAGTACCAACAGCGCCATCCCGGCGTGCCGGACGACGATACCGGCGATGGGGGCGATGCTGGCTGGTAGGATTCGTTGAAATATGGCTGGCCTGCTGCGCGCGGTCTTATCGCCGTAGATATTTCGACGAACGACGATCCAGAACGCAATTAGAAACGATGAGTCGAGGGGGATAAGCCGGACGACAAGCAACGGATCAAAAGACGAAAGAACCGGGGGCGCGAGACGGTACGGGCCAGTATTGCCTAATCAGGTCATCCCAGGTACGGAAGCGTTTGATATTTTGTGATATGGATGCTTTGAAGGTGATACAAATCTCTGCAATACTCAATCTATTGCCTCCCACAGACCGTCGAACGCCTGCTGCCGAACTCCCCGATCTGGATATTTTATGAGACGCTTTCTTCCCCGACAGCTCACCTATCTGCTGTTGCTCGTATTCTTCGTCTCCTCCGCCTGCGGGGGCTGTGACGAGGTTGGGGAGTCGGACCTTTCAGACGTTGGTGGCGACGCATCGCTGAGCGACGCATCCGTCGACGCCGACAATCAGTTCAACGACGATGAACCCTGCGATGAAGAGGGTGAAACCCGTCCCTGCGGTACTGATGTTGGGGAGTGCGAAAAGGGCGAAGAGATGTGCCTTTTCGGCGTCTGGCAGGATTGCGAAGGGGGCGTTGAGCCGCAACCGGAGCGATGTGACGGGCTCGACAATAGCTGTAGTGGGGAAATCGACGATGGGGCAGTCGAAGAGATGTGCGATCTCGATTCGGCCTGTTTTGAAAACCCCCAATGTGTCGACGGCCAATGCGAGTACGACGAGGCCCTCGGCTGTAGTTTTATGGACGGTCCCTGCACGTTCGGTGACTGCGATACGAAGAGCGGCCAGTGTTTCCAGCATACGGTCAGTGACGGCGTCGAATGCGACGACGGCGACTTTTGTACGGTGGCCGGCACCTGCCAGGACGGGATATGCGAGACAGTGCCCCGCGATTGTTCCGATGCCGGTGACCAGTGCAATGTAGGGGTGTGCGACTCCGAGATGGAGGCCTGCCAGCCCTTTCCCGTCTCCGACGGCGCCAGTTGTGACGACGGACTCTTCTGCACAGTCGCGTCCCTTTGTTTCGACGGCGATTGCACGGGGCAGCCGCGCGATTGTTCCGACTTCGACGACCAATGCAATCAAGGCGTCTGTAACGAGGGCGACGAAAGTTGTGAAGCGGCGCCCGTCGAGGACGGATCAGATTGCGACGATGGGCTGTATTGCACGGTCAATACGAGCTGTTCCGATGGCGAATGTGCGGGGGCGCCCCGCGATTGTTCCGACTATACCGATCAGTGCAACGTCGGTGTGTGCAACGAAGACGACGATAGCTGTGAGGCCGAGCCCGTAGACGATGGCGCGAGTTGCGACGACGGCGACTATTGTACCATCAATACAGAGTGCTCCGATGGTGAGTGCACGGGAATCCCTCGCGATTGTTCGGACTTGACCGACGAATGCAATGTGGGCGTCTGCGACTCCGAGGCCGAATCATGCGTCGCCGTTCCCGTCTCCGACGGAACGAGTTGCGACGACGGATTGTATTGCACGGTCAATACGAGCTGCTCTGACGGCGCCTGCACGGGATCGCCGCGAAGCTGTTCCAGCGCCTCCGATCAATGCAATGAGGGGGTCTGCAACGAGGACGAGAATACCTGTGAGCCCCTTCCCGTCTCCGACGGAACGGAATGCGATAACGGCCTTTATTGCACAATCAACGATACCTGTGAGGAGGGCGTGTGTACCGCTGGAGATGATCGCTCGTGCAGCGCCGCCGATGGCGCCTGTCGCGAGGGCGAATGTGACGAGGAGAATAATACCTGTACCGGCGATCCGCTGCCCGACGGTAGCTCCTGCGACGACGGATTGTACTGCACGGTCAACACCACCTGCTCCGACGGTGAGTGCGTCGATTCTCAACCCCGCGACTGCTCGGGCGAAGGCGATCAATGCAACGCCGGGATCTGTGACGAGGACAACAACACCTGCACCTCCGAGCCCGTCGCCGACAATACCCCTTGCGACGACGGATCGTTTTGCACAGTCGATAACGTCTGTCAGCAGGGAAGCTGTGTCGGTGAATCGCGGGATTGCTCGGGGCTCGACGATCAATGCAATGAGGGATCCTGCAGCGAAAGTCAGGAGTCCTGTGTGGCCGTGCCAGCCAACTCGGGCGATAGCTGTGATGACGGTGCCTTCTGCACGGTCGATACGGTCTGTACCAGCGACGGAACCTGTCAGGGAGAGCCGCGGGATTGCTCGGCGCTCGACGATAGCTGCCAATTCGGCACCTGTGACGAGAATGCCGGCTCCTGCGTGGCCGAGGACGAGCCGGACGGGTTGAGCTGTGACGACGGAGTCTATTGTACGGTGGGAACTGAGTGTCAGGCCGGCCAGTGCACCGATGGAGAGCCCCGCGATTGTTCGGATGCCGGCGACCAATGCAATGACGGGGTCTGCGATGAAAGCAGTCAATCCTGTATCTCCGAGCCCGTTGCCGACGGCACCTCCTGCGACGACGGCGTCTTCTGTACGGAAAATGACACTTGTCAGGACGGCAGTTGCAGTGGCGAGCCGCGCGATTGTTCGCATCTCGAAGATCAATGCACGAGCGCTTCCTGTAGCGAGAGTCAACAATCCTGTGTGACCTCGCCGACCAATATCGGAAATACCTGTGACGATGGGTATTACTGCACGGTCGATACGGTGTGCACCGACGACGGCCAATGTGCCGACGGAGAGCCCCGTGATTGCTCGGAGTTCGATACGGCCTGCCAATTCGGCGCCTGCGACGAGAGCGCAAACGCCTGCGTCGCCGAAGACGAGCCGGACGGGATGAGCTGCGACGACGGACTCTTCTGTACGATGAACGAGGAGTGCTCAGACGGAGAATGTGTAAGCGAACCCTATGAGTGCAGCGATTACGAAGACGAGTGCCACGAAGCCCAGTGCGATGAGGCTGCTGGCGAGTGCGATGTCACCAATATCTGTGATCCCTGCGCGGAGGGTAATCCCGTCGCCGATGCCGGCAGCCACCAGCAAGTCGTCCCCAATACGGTGGTCAATCTCGACGGTAGTGACTCCCACGACGATGAAGGACAAGACCTGGAATACGACTGGTATATTGAAGAGCAGCCCTCCGGAAGCGACGCCTCGATCGACGATCCCAACTCCGAAACACCTAGTTTTACCGCCGATGTTGCCGGCGAGTTTGTGGTCTGCCTCGAGGTCACCAACGAGGATGATTGCGACTCCACACAGACCGACGAGTCCTGCGTCACCATCAGCGTCGTCCCCGACGTCGACCTCCATATCGAGCTGACCTGGGATGTAGACGACCCCATCGATCTCGACCTGCAATATCGGCACCCCGGTACGGATTGGTTCCAGGCCCCCGGCGGCAGCGGCGGCCCGAACAATCCCTGTAATGCCGCCACTGATGCTGTCCCATACGGTGTATGGTGGTGCTCCGAAAATCCCGACTGGGGGACTACGGACGCACATAACCCAGAGCTCGATATCGATAGCCTCGAGGGAGAAGAGCCGGAGAATATCAATCAAGAGGAGCTCTTCGACGCGGAGGGATTCCGCGTCGGCGTCCATCACTGGTGGGACTACGAAAATGGTCCCGCCGAGGGACGGGTGCGAATCTATGTCGGCGGAGAGCTCGTATTCGAGGAGTCTCATACCACGGCCTGTGGAGATATGTGGGAAGTCGCCGATATCGACGTCGACAACGATGGCCAGACCGTGGAGATCACGTCGCTCGACTACCAGGTCGTCCAGGGCACGATGGGGCCCTGTCAATAGCGGACCAATGGTGTCGCACCACCGAGGCCTGTCTGAAATTACCTTCGGTGGCAGATTCCGACGGGTAAACCGCGCGGATTCAAGGCCTGTAGTCTCGCTGTAAAGTGACCACACTGAGAATTAAGGTAAGGGCCTGCGCCGTGGGTTAGCTTTGCGCGTCAATTCCCATTAAGATAGTCGAGAGTCGGAAAAGCTCTCACTGGCCAACCGGCTTGCGCCATCCCCCTGAAGAGCTGAGTCGCGCCCCACGGATCTCAAAGAAATACGCGTGTCGCCAATTGTCGTTTGTCGCCGTCATCATGCTTTTCTTCGTCGCCTGTTCCGGCGATGGCTCCGATGGGCATACGGGCGTCTGCCCGCCGGGATACGATTACGATGAGGAGAGAGAGCGCTGTGTCAGCGACGGGCCATCGCCGGATGCCTCGCTTCCCTC
>SKQC01000097.1 GCA_007119175.1 Myxococcales bacterium
ATGCTCGCCGGCGCTGGAGTGACCGTGGTGGGGCTCACCTCTCTCGCCTCCACTGGCGCGTCACCGGAAGGCACCATATTAATCACCCTGGTCGCCATTCCCGGCGTCGCACCCATCGCCGCTTTCCCCATGAATGATCAACTGGGGCACGTCGTTTTGACTGTCCGCCAGGGCTATCTCGACCCTCGTCATCGAGCTTCCGGGGGTCCCTTCGCCCACCAACACCGATTTGCGACTTCGAATCCCTGACTGCGCAAAGCATGTCAGGGGTGATTAGTCGAGCTTTTGATGCATCGACACGGATTGCGGCGGAGACTTGCGGCGCAAGCGATTATTGCAGCCTGGAGATGGCCTCGGAAATCTCGTCGCGACGTTCCGGATAATAGGGGGCCAGCGACTCCAGGCGCGAGGCGGCGATCTCGGTCAGCGGACGCGTCAATATGGGATGTTCTCGTCCCTGCGGATTTTTTGCGGCCACTGTGGCGTCGTCAAAACTATGCATGGCACTTTCCACATCTCCCTCGATGACCAGAGTGACGCCCAGCGCTTTGTGGGGATAGGGCTGGCCGTCGTTGATTCCCACGGCGCGCATCGCCGCTCTCTGTGCTTCGTCGGGGTTTCCCCGGTATAGCTCTGCGAGTGCCAGACGGGCACAGCCGGTATCCGATTCCGCTCTACTCTCTCCATCCCGCGATCTGGTGCCACTGCAGCCCTGCTCGGCATAGCGCCAGGCGTCTCGAAGGTGGGTGCTGCTGCCTGATTGGGTGTAGCGGCGAAGAAAGATGTCGGCGTAATTGGCGCACCCCAGCGCGATATTACTATCGCAGGCATCTCGTGCACTTTCTTCGGCGAGTTCGGGATCGATCTCGATGGCCACCGCCGACAGATAGGCACAGGCTCTGGTCGCGCCGGCGTTACAGGCTTTTTGCCTGTACTCCATCGCCGTCTCAAGATCGCCGCGCTCCACCGCGCTTTCAGCCTTAGAGTCCTGCCAGGTGATGTAGAGCGGCCAGCCAAAGAAAAGGAGAAAGCCAAAGACCAGGCAAAACGTCACGGAATACCAGATCAGCGCCTGCTCGTTTTCCATCGGATTTAGCACCGAAAGAAATTCAAAGCGCGACGTAGTCAGGCTGCCCAGATCTGGCGGCGGTCTCGAGGTCGGTTGCGACCAGGATCCGTCGGTCGTCGAGGAGCTGTCCGTGCTCGTACTGCGCGGGGCCGGGGGCCGAGGAGGCTCAGGCATTGGCGCCGGAGTTGGCTCCGGGGTCGGCTCCGGCCGCTCCAGTGCGCGCAGTTCTTTTAATGCCTCTTCGGCATTGGAAAAGCGCTTTTCTGCCTTCGGAGCGATCATTTTGCTCAGATACCCGGTAAATCGCGGTGAGATATTGACGACATCCTCGAATTGAAGCCGCCAATCCTCGATCGGTAGTTCTGTGGGATGTCGACGGCTCAACAGGTGGATCACCGTCACCCCGGTGGCGTAGATGTCGGTGGCCGGCCCGGCGCGGCCCATCAATTGTTCCATCGGCATATAGCCACTTGTGCCGATGATGGTTGAGCCGCCCTTTTCGTTCGGAATCACCGACTGGACGGCTCCAAAATCGATCAGCGCCAGCGATCCGTCGCCACGGCGCATGATATTCGATGGCTTGATATCGCGATGAATCACCGGCGGAGAGCGATTCTGGAGATAGACCAGGATGGTCAGCATTTCCTCCAAAATCTGCTTCGCCTCCTCTTCATCGATCGACAGGCCCTGGTCGATAAGAGTCTTAAAATCGGAGCCGTCGACGAATTCCTGGACCAGGAAAAAGCGCTCCGAGCCGCCGTCATCGATGTGGAAAGCGTCGACGTAGGCCGGGATTCCCCTGTGATCGAGAAATTTCAGCGCCTGGCCCTCGCGCTCGAATAGCTCGATGGCCTTCCAGTCGGCGACGTCGCGCAATAACAACTCTTTGACGGCCACCTTCTTTTCGGTCTGTCGGTCAAAGCCCAGATACGTCCGCCCCTGAGCGCCGCGTCCAATCTGGCGACGCAGCTCGAAGCGATTTTCCAATACATCGGACTCCTGCTCGCCGAGCGCCTCTTCGCCATCGGCGAGCTGTTCTTTGTCGCGACGCTGCAACTCGGTCTGGACTTCCAGGGTGACCACACGTCGAATCTCTGACCATTGCGCTTTTTCCATCTCGGACTCGGCGCCGAAGCCGTAGCGCTTACGGGCTCCTGGATCGCTGCGAAGCCGCCTCATTCGGCGATCCACCTCTTTTTCGACAAAATCCAGATCCTCTTCTTTAGCCATCATCAACTCGTTTATCTCCCAGAGTATACAGCCTCGCCCTATGTCCAGTGCTTACCCCAGAAGTATTCACAAAACCTCATCGCGAGCCAATCCGAATTTTTCGGCTTCCCCCCTCGGCCCGTCTTATTGCCACTGAAAGATCGGTCGCGTCATTCCGTCGGGAGCAGTGCCTATTTGCCAGGTCTGGTTGAAGTCCCAGCCCCCGAAGTCGTCATCATCGAACTCGGCAGTCGACCGGGGCTGTCCATAATCACCGTCGCTGATCCCGCTGGTATCCTCATCCCAAAAAAGAAGCGTTGATCTCGCCGTCATTCGATCCCACCAGACCACCAAGTCCTTCGGAATCCGCTCCCACACTGCCCGTGGCGTAGGAGTCGCTGAGCGTAGCAGACGATGCAAGGGTGCCAACGAGACCGCCGACCCCGTCGTGCACTCCGATGACATCTCCCATTGCGTAGGAAGCGATAATATCTCCCTCCAATGAACCGACGAGACCGCCAATACCGAAAGCGATTCCATAGACCTCGCCGGGCGGACGCGCCACGGCGCCCGTTAGTCCACGGAAAGTTCCACCACTTCCGATTCCAGTTCCAATTCCGGGATCTCCGAGTTGGTGACCAACAGGCGGTAGTCCCCGGCGTCGGATTCGTCGACGGAGTTGATGTTGAGGCTCGCCGAGTTCTCGCCGGAGAGGTCGCTTCCGTCCTTCGTCCACTGATAGTCGTTGTTCGGATCGGATACCTCGGTGAACTCGAATTCGAAGTCTTCTCCAGCGGAGAGCGTCACCAATTCCGAGTCGCCGAACGGCTTCTGCGGCGCGTACTCAAAGCCGTCGCCCAGATGGTCGTCGAGGGCGTCGAAATTCGGTATCAGGTCGGCGAAGACGAAGCGGTTATTCTGGACACGAAAGTCCGTTAGATCGTCGAGTGTGGAGAGATCCGGGATTTCCCCGGAGAGTTCGTTTCCGTCGACCCGGATTCTGTGGATGCTGCCCTCGATGTCGGCCCAGGCCGACGGAACGGAGCCGCTGAAGCTATTTCCCTGAAAGTGCAGCCACTGACCCAGACTCGAGCTGTAGGAGACGTCGGGAAGCGGGCCCTCGAGATCATTTCCCTGAAGATGGAGATAGCGCAACCGGTCGTTGATGCGCGAGTCGGGATCGTGAAATCCCTCCGGCAATTCACCGATGAAATCGTTATTGCGAAATCGGCCCTGGATGATGCCCATCTCGGTCACCCAGTTCGGAATCTCACCGCCGAGCCCGATGTCGTTGAGCCCAAAGATCGACATATGTGCCCATCGTCCTTCGGAATCGGAGGGCAACTCCGAGGGCAATGGACCCTCGATGTCGGTGTTCTCAATCCCGAACGAGTGATGCATTGGATTGTCTTCTGAAAACAGAAAGTCGGGAAATGGGCCGGACAGACCGGTGCCTGCACCGCGGAACATGCTGAGCCGCGTCATGTCCTCCCAGCTTTCGGGGAAGGGGCCCGTAATGTCGCGATTGGAGCTGACACGCAAGAATCTCCGATCGTCGATCTCCTGGAGTTCTCCCCAGCTTTCGGGAAGGGGGCCGGAGAGGCTCTCGTCGGTGTACGATGCGCCCTGCAAGGCGATAAACGCCAATTTGCTCTCCTCCGGTTCGCTGATCTCGGGAATCTCGCCGCTAAAATTGTTCGTGTACAACACGATGAGCTCGATATTCGGCAGATCGAATAGTGACTGGGGGAGCTCACCGGTCAGACCGGCCTCCATGCGATGATGCGAGATCTCCACGGCAAATAGATTCGTCAATTTGCTCCAATCACTGGGCAGCTCCCCGGTCCAGGCGTTCTGGAGGTCATGTGCATGCGACTTGCCGGGATGATTCTCGTTGTCGTACCGCGGGTCTTGCTGGGACCGGCCGCTCAACAGGAGCTGCTCGAGCTCTTCGAGATGCATGAACCCTTCAGGGATGGGGCCGGTGATATGATTGGCTTTCACATTGAAATACCGCAGTCGCTTGAGATTGATCACCGACGACGGAAATTCGCGTCCATCGATCAATTCGAGAATGTCCGTGTCCTCCGAGTCCGTTCCAACCACTTCCGAGTTCAC
>SKQC01000405.1 GCA_007119175.1 Myxococcales bacterium
ACATTGCGGCCAGGCTGGCCGCGGACCCCGGTTTCACATTGCGGCCAGGCTGGCCGCGGACCCCGGTTTCACATTGCGGCCAGGCTGGCCGCGGACCCCGGTTTCACATTGCGGCCAGGCTGGCCGCGGACCCCGAGCGGCTCAACTGCCGAGCTTCAAGGCGATTTCGCGCACCACCTTGGCGGCCACAACTGCGGAGCAGCCCGTCGGGTCGAGCCCCGGCGCCAGCTCGACCACATCGGCGGCCACCAGCCGCCGCGTGGGAATGGCCGACAATAACTCGGCAAAGCAATTCCAGTCGATCCCGCCCGGCTCGGGCGTCCCCGTGCCGGGCATCACGGAGGGATCGAAGATATCGAGATCGACGGTCAAATAGATCGGACCGTCGCTATTCTCAAGGCGCTCTTCCAGTAGCTCTTTTTGGGGAGCGAGCAGACGTCCCGAATCGCGGAGCTCGCGAAATTCCTCGGCAGTCCCGGAGCGAATCCCCACCTGCCAGACACTTTTTGGGGAAAGCACGTCGAGGGCGCGACGCATCACACAGGCGTGGCTGTAGGGCTCGCCGAGGTACTCGTCGCGCAGGTCGGCGTGGGCGTCGAATTGGACGAGAACCAGGTCACTATAAAACTCGGCGAGGGCACAAATCGCACCGATGGACACGCTGTGCTCACCTCCCAATAAGAAGGGGCGAGCGCCGTCGGCGAGAATATCCCGGGTCGCCCAGGTTACGGCATCGACGACGGGCGCCGGAGCGCCGGGAGCCAATTCCAGATTCCCCAGGTCGACCAGATCGATATCCCCAGTGGTGTCGGCCTGCTGCTCCGGCGAATACGTCTCCAGTCCCAGGCTCGCCGCCCGCATGGCGTCCGGCCCAAATCGAGCCCCGGGCCGAAAGGATGTGGTGCCATCGTAGCAGGCCCCGAATAGGGCGACGGCGCCGCGACTCAAAGACCTGCCGGCTTCCGCAAAGCGCGGGCCGTGGGTGTCATAGGAAATCTCACTCATCGCGACCTTCCCCGCCCGCTCCATTCCACAATACAACGCCGGCAAATGCCGCCCCGTGGCGTTCGACTCGGTGCTCTGTGCCGGCAGTGACGACCTCGGAAACAGCCCGATTTCGAAACCTCATGCCCTGTCGCGCCATCTCTCGGACCTCGGCAATGACCGCCTCAAGCGGCGCCGCCCCATGGTGCTCCATGATCAAGCCCGGCAGCTCCGGCTTTTCGGCAATGGCAATCGCCACAGCCGCCGAGATGATCTCACCGGGATTCGAGGAATCCATCCTGGCATAGGCCGTGGGGACCAGGGCGCCGCCGGGCAACCCGAAGGGCTCCACTCTCCGGCAGCCCGGAGGCAAAATCGAGCTCATTTTGACCAGATTAGTATCTCCCACACCGGCGGCGAACAACGCCTGATCAAAGGCGTTTAATACCGAGTAGCCCTCGGAGCGGCCGGTACACAGAAAATAATGGCTGGGAGGTGTGAACATCATCGCGACACCTCCAATACTTTAGGTCGACGGGAAAATCAAAGCGCACTGTCCGCTCAGATCACTTCGATATGCCGGCTTCAAAATCCGTTCAGGGGAGGACGTAAATCTCACCCTCCCCTCCGTCATCGCCGTTGGGGCTTCCGCCGTGACCTGCCGAGCCGACCTCGAGATCGTCGCTATCGGGAGCGTTCTCCAGGTCCTCGTCGGTGACGATGACGTAGGAAGGACCGCCTGCGCCGCCACCACCATCGCCGCCATCGCCGCCCGAACCGCCATCGCCGCCGTCTCCGCCGTGGCCCGACGATCCAACCCCACTGGTGTCGTTATCTCCACCGTCTCCGCCGTCACCGCCATCGCCACCATCTCCGCCCGAACCGCCATCGCCGCCGTCTCCACCTGTGCCACCAAAAATGTCGGTATCGTAAAACTCAACATCGGCGCTGTCTTCTAAAAATAGCGCTACCGACGCGCCGCCTGCGCCTCCGCCCTCTCCGCCACTGCCGGGGCATCCGCCAGCGCCCCCACCGCCGCCGGAGCCGCCCCAGGGGTTATTGCTACTAGCAGTCCGATTGCGCCCTCGTCCGCCGCCACCGCCACCGCCGCCACCGCCGGCCTGGCCGACTGCGCCGCCCTCACCGGGCATACCCATCCAGTCTATTCCGTTGAACTCACCACCTGCCGAAGAGCCTCCCCCGCCGGACTCGCCGCTCGCTCCAAAGATTCCGTCGTCGCCGTCATCACCGTCGTCTGTCGGGGAACTACCTGTGGCACCGCCGTCTCCGCCGAGTTCGTCCGGTTCTCCGGAGTCGCCGTCATTCCCCTCGGAAGTGCCTCGGACACCCTGGCCGCCATTGCCACCAGCACCACCCTCAGCGCCGTCGCCACAACTCGTCGCCTCTGCCCCGCCGCCAATCCCTGGCGGATCATCGCTGTATCGCGAAGGGGCGTCGTCTCCATCAGCGCCGTCGTCTCCATCGTCTCCGGGCTCCCCGTCAGCGCCGCTTTCTCCGTCTCCGGCATGGCCCCCCTCGATGATCACTCCTTCAAAAACCACCGCGCCGGCCGCCACCAGATGAGCGGTGACCACGGTTTCCGCTGTGCCGACATCGTCGTCGGGCAAAATCTCGAAATTGATCACCCGTGTTTGCTCCGCGATATTCTCGCCGTAAAGCGTCGGGCCATCGCTTCCCTGGACTGTCGCCCGGGCATCGGAATCGAACGCCCAATCATCGCCATAAGCGCCGATGACGTCGACTCCCTCTTTGAGTTCGAAATTTTCGCCGTAATCGCCTTCGCGCACCAGCACCAACGGTCTTTCAGTATCGTCGGCGTGATCAATCCCGGCCGCGATCGACGAGAGCGGATCAGACTCAGTCCCGTCGCCTCCTCCGGAACCGTCGGGCGATACAAAGACCGCTACTTCATCCCATCCCTCGGACGGCTCGCATTCATCGCTGGTGTCTGCCGGTCGCGGAATGATCTCAGAATAGTCGCACTCCTCGCCATTTCCTGTATCGGCGTCGGGACCTGTATCCGCGTCGGGGCCTGTGTCGGCGTCTAAATCGGGACCGGTATCGACGTCGGGATCTGCGTCTAAGTCCGGGCCGGTATCGACGTCGGGATCTGCGTCTAAGTCCGGACCGGTATCGACGTCGGGATCTGCGTCTAAGTCCGGACCTGTGTCGGGCTGCGGATCGGTGTCGGCATCGGGGCTGGCGTCGAGATCGGGACCTATATCTGGGTCTGGACCGATATCGGGTGTTCCGGGAGCGTCGGGTTCAAGATCTGCGTCGTCGACACCGCCGTCATGATCGATCGTTCCATCAAAGACACAATAGCCCTCGACACAATAAGACTGCCCCTCGCAATCCGTGTCATCGTCGCATTGGATATCGGTCGCCCCTCCGCTGTAATCACAGCCCGCCAGCATCAATAAAACGAGGCAAGCTGCCAGACTATATCCGCGACTACTCCGGTTTGCAGGCTTCACAACTAAACTCCGCATGCTCGAGCAACAAAATTTTCCGGGTACTTTCCCGACCAATTATCTCCCTCACCATATCACACACTTCGCTCCTTGCGCGAAACTTAGGGCGCGAAACCCGAGTGCTGTGAAATATCGGCGCCTCGAAAGGCGGCCAGGCTGGCCGCGGGCCCCGAGGGCACTCAGTCCACTACCAGGGGACCTGATTTCCGTTCCACTCCTGAAAGGTCCCGGAGGTCTCTTCGTCAGCCCCATCGATGATTCGAAGCATATTGGAAACACTTGTTTCCGTATCGATCAGGGCATTGGAGCCGCCCATCCGTGTCCGAACCCAGCCGGGATGAATCACGAAGGCGATAATTTCGCGCGGAGCGAGATCGATGGCCATCGATCGGGTAGCCATATTCAGGGCTGCTTTCGAGATACGGTAGGCGTAGGAGCCGCCGCTGGTATTGTCGGCCACCGAGCCCATTTTGGAGGTAATATTGACGATCTTCGCTCCCTCAGCCCGCTCCAGATTTGGCAGCAGAGCGCGACTTACCCGAAGCGGACCCACCGTATTCACCTCGAAACTCTCGAAGAGGATCGAGTCGTTGAGTTCCTCGAAGGGACCGGCCCCCTGCATGGTGGCCCCGTTATTGATCAATACATCCAGCGGGCGCTCACCGAGCAGGTCGGCGACCTCGTCGATGGTGTCCTGACGACCCAGATCCAGCTCGACAATTTCGAGGCGATCGGGATGGCGTTCGGCGAGCCGCTGAAGCTCGTCTGCTTCGTCTGGCCGCCGGGCGGTAGCGACCACCGAGTCGCCCCGAGCCAATAATTGACCGACAAATCCCAGTCCGATTCCACGATTGGCTCCGGTGATGAGGTATAACATTTCACTCTCCTGACAATTGGTGGTTTGTAACGTTCG
>SKQC01000133.1 GCA_007119175.1 Myxococcales bacterium
AGGTCGAAATCGAAGTCGTCATCCTCGGATTCGCTCGGTTCTGAGGCTGGCTCTGGTTTGAGGTCGAAATCGAAGTCGTCACCCTCGGATTCGCTCGGTTCTGAGGCTGGCTCTGGTTTGAGGTCGAAATCGAAGTCGTCATCCTCGGATTCGCTGTCTTGAGCCGCCGGTTCGAGGTCGAAATCGAAGTCGTCATCCTCGGATTCGCTGTCTTGAGCCGCCGGTTCGAGGTCGAAATCGAAGTCGTCGTCGTCCTCGGATTCGCTGTCTTGAGCCGCCGGTTCGAGGTCGAAATCGAAGTCGAAATCGTCGTCGCTGTCAGCGTCTGACTCTGAGACCTCGAATTTTTCTGCCGTCTGACGGCTTTGTCTTTCTTCGAGTGAGGGAGAGGCCTCGTCGGCACGAAATTGTCGCTTTGTGGGACGTTCGTGAACACTGACCTGCCCCTCTTCTTCGGGGGGCGCGTCTTCAGAACTACCATCGAATGCTTCGGGACCGTTGGTAGACGGAGCTTCATATTCGGCCGTGGAGGCACCAGAGCCGACTTCGGGAGAGGGGGTAAGTGGATCCGGTGTTGATTTCTGAGCAGCATCGCGGGCCACCGAGGCGGCCTTGCTCAGAGCCTGTAGGTGGTTTCCGTCTAGCTCAACGGTCTTTTCTCGTTCTCCGGTGATCGTCGACGAGGCGGAGGCCGGGGTATGGAATGTATCGGAGCCAAACTCGTCTGCCAGCGATGAGGCGGGAACGGGATCGGCCTGCTCAGTGGTCCCCGACGGAGGCGGTGTATGGTCGGAACCGTATACGTCAGCCCCACTGAATTTTTCGGATGCTGGAAAGGAATCGGCGGAGTCAGGCGCCGACGAGTCTTCGTTGGCTGTCAGATCTTCGAAGGGGTCGAAGGCGTCATTTGACGAGTCGACATCGAGGGCATCGTCCAGGCTCAGTTCATCGAGTCCGACATCGTCGTCGTCCACGGAGACGAAGGCATCGAGCCCCTCGCTACCCTCATCAAGATCGAAGTCGGAGATGTCGTCGCCGATACTGACCAGGTCGCCGAGCCCGAAGGGATCGTCGTCGTCGAGACGTTGAGCATCGCCGTCGTGACTGAGTTCAGCGCGTTTTTCAGAAATCCATTTGGCGGCCTGTTCAAAGTGCGACGGTTCTGGGCTATCGGAAAACGCAGCAACCAGCCGGACCGAGGCCTCACCGTCGAGACCATTCATCCGCAACACCCGCAAGAAAGCCAGAACATCCGCCGGATTTCCGTCGGATAAGGCCGTCTCGAGCGAGTCGAGATAGGTCGTTAACTTCGATGTGTCTGAAGCTTGACTCATAAACGATGTGTCCGGAGTAGGACCGGAAAACAAGGGCGCCAGGCGATCAGTGTCAGTCGCTTTGAACGGCGGCGCGAACGGATTGAAGCACTTTCTCCAGATCTTCGCCGGCTGTCGCCAGATCGTCGGCATCAGTGGATTCCAGGGACTCGCGGGCGTCGTCGACGACGGACGATGCTTTTTGCTTTAATTTCTCCACAATATCGGTGTCGCCGACATCGGCCCCCTTATCGAGCAGGGACTCGATCTCGCGAATTGACTTGCGGATGCGTGCGCGCTGCGATTCCACTTCCTCACCGCGCTGGAGTTCAACGAGGTAGTCTTCGTTTTCAGCGACCATGGACTCAATTTCGTCCTCGGTCAGGCCACTGGTGGCAGACACGGTGATGGACTGCTCTTTACCGGTCTCCAGATCCTTGGCAAAGACGGAGACAATCCCGTCGGCGCTGATCTCGAAGGTGACATCGATTTCGACCTCGCCGGCCGGCGCCGTTCGCAGTCCACTCAGCACGAACTCGCCGAGGAGTTCATTTTCCTGAGCGCGCTCGCTTTCCCCCTGTAAGACGACGATCTTCACCGAGGTCTGGTTGTCCCGGACAGTGGTAAAGATATGACTGTGGGTGGTGGGGATGGTGGAGTTGGCCTCGATTAGAACTTCAAAGCCGCCGCCGTGGACCATGATCCCCAGGCTGTGTGGCGTGACGTCGAGGAGCAGGACATCGCCGCTTCCCTCCAGCAATGCGTCTCCCTGAATTGCAGCCCCCAGAGCGACGGCCTCGTCGGGGTGAACCTGCTTTGAGGGAGCTTTGCCGAAATACTCTTCGACCTCCTTTTGGATGCGCGGCATGCGCGTCATGCCGCCGACGAGGATCACATCGTCGATATCATCGGTGGTCAGTCCCGACTCCTGAAGGGTGGCCTCGCAGATCTTGATGGTGCGCTGGATGAGATCGACCGATAATTCCTCGAATTTCTCGCGTGACAGGATGGTCTGAAGATGGAGGGCCTCTCCGTCGTCTCGGCTGTGAATAAAGGGGAGACTGAGTTCGGTCTCTTCCATATTCGACAATTCGATTTTAGCTTTTTCGGCGGCGTCTCGCAGCCGCTGCAGGGCCATTTCGTCACTCCGCAGGTCGATTTTGTGCTCGCGAGCAAATTCAAAGGCAAGATGCTCGATGATCCGGGCGTCGAAGTCCTCGCCGCCCAGAAAGGTGTCGCCCGCCGTGGACAGCACATCAAAGACGCCATCGTAGATGTCGAGAATCGAGATATCGAATGTGCCGCCGCCCAGGTCGTAGATGGCGACCGTGGCGTCGATGGTCTTTCCGAAGCCATAGGCGAGAGCGGCCGTGGTCGGCTCGTTGATAATACGGACGATATCGAGTCCGGCAATCCGTCCCGCATCTTTGGTGGCTTTGCGCTGATTGTCGTTGAAATACGCGGGGACGGTGACCACCGCTTTTTCCGGCTCACCGTCTAAATACTCCTCGGCGATAAGCTTCATCTCTTGGAGAATGATGCTCGAGATTTCCGGGAGGCTATATTCTTTTCCGCGAAGACGGATGCGAGCGTCCTCGTGAGGGCCCTGAACAATCTCGTAGGGGCAGGTCTCGATGCAGTGGCGGACCTCCGAGGAGTCCCACTTGCGACCGATGAGTCGCTTGGCGGCGTAGACGGTGTGGCGGGCATTTGTGATGGCCTGACGTTTGGCCATCTGGCCGACCAGCCGGCGACCACTCTCGGTGATAGCCACGACGCTCGGAGTGGTCTTATACCCGCCCTTATTGGGGATGACATCCGGGGTGCCCCCTTCAACGACGGCCACACAGGAGTTGGTGGTCCCCAGGTCGATACCGATGATACGTTCCATAAAAAAAACTCCGTAAGAGAAAAAACGCGGTTGCGTCGCGGCGCAATTGGGGGTCGGTTAAAACCGTTGGTTGGATAAAGGCTCAGTCCTGCAGTCGTTTAATGCGTTGTTGCAAATCGGGATCGTCGGGGGCTGCTTTCTGAGCCAACTCGTAATGGTAAATCGCATCACTGATATCGCCTTTTTGCTCGTAGATTTCACCGGTGATCTTGAGCGCCTCCACCGACGATGAGTCGATGTTGTGGGCGGTGCGGGCAAAGCTAATTGCGTCATCGAGGTAGTCTTCGCGCTCCAACAGCTTCCGCGCGATTCGCAGTGGCAATTCCACCTCGCGATGCAGGGTAAGCGCCTTTCGGTACTCTTTTAGTGCTGGCCCGATACGGCCGGCTTCAAGGGCGCGATCGCCGCGTTGGACCAGCACTTTATAGGCCATCTTTTGCTTTCGGTTGCCCTGAATGACCTCGCGCGGTTCGCTGCGGCGCGACGCCGGGGTGGACGCCATGCGCGGCGTGGCATGGGTGGTGCGTCCGCGGTGAAGTGAATCGTCGTATTCCTGGCGTTTATTGCGGTCCGACAGTGTCTGGTAGGCCGTGGTGACACGCTGGAAGATGCGCTGAATCATTCGCTCGTAGTCGCCGAGGATTTTCTGGTAAAACCGATCGGGATGAAATCGCTTCGAGAGTGGAAAATAGGCTCGTCGCAACGCGCGCCGTTGGGCGTCGCGATCGACGCCGAGCAACTCATAATAGGTGATATCGTCGAGTTGCTGGTGAACGAAGAGAACCTCTGCTTTGAAATCGTCGTCGAGTTCGACTGACTGGTCCAATAACTCCTGGTCGAACTCAAAATTTGAAAAGGCGATGGGGAACCGAGAGCGCAGCGCCTCTCCGGGGTCCGGTTTGGTTTCCGGCGCCGAGTCCTCTTCAGCACTCGACGTGGGAGACGACATCGAGCGCTTTACGGGGTGTCGCGAGGAAGCCGAGCTGGACGTTGTGGAGTCGGCGACGTCGTTGATTTCGTCACTGTTATTGTCGCCGGGAAGCCGAATTAATCCGTAGCTTCGAAGATTTTCCACACACTTTAAGGTCTTTTGCCTGCCGAGCCCGCTGGTCTTGCAGATCTGGCCGATCGTGGTGGAGCCGTTGAGGCGCGATAGAACGAAAAATTCCTCA
>SKQC01000447.1 GCA_007119175.1 Myxococcales bacterium
GTGCTGAGGCGAACCTCGTGGTCCGCCTCGTGGGAGGCGAAGGGGGCGTTGTCCAGCCCCAGTTGTTGTTGTCGCACCTGTTCAAGTTCGGGAAAATAGATATCGAGAATGTCCTGCAGCCCGGGCTCCATCACCTCTGTAGTGCGCGTGCTGTGTTCAACGAGAGCTACGCGGGCTGGATAATTATCTCCCCCGATAAAAGGTATTTCCACCAGGAAACTCCCTTGCTCCCGGTCGTATAAACCCTGGGCAGGTTCGAACATCCACCCCGGCTCGATCTGTTGCTCGCCACCGTCGAAGAGGATTCCCCCGTACATATAAATGACGGGCACCAGATGTTGGGGATCCCATTGCTCGGGCACGGGAATCGCGGCATAAAAGGCAGTGTCAATGGGAGCGCTAACCGCCTCGTCGTCGTCCAGGTCCGGGGCCGTGATCTGGACAGCAAGATCAGAGTCGACCACCTCTTCGCCCTCCGGGGGAAATTCGGTGATGGACTCGGGATCGATGGTTTCTACCTCGATGCGAAGACCGTCTTCCACCAAAGTAGGATCAATGGCGTCGATGCGAAGGTGCGGATCTTCGGCGAAGATGTTGCCGTCGTTGAGTTCCATCCCGCCGGTGGCGCGAATTTCGTCGAAGACATGGGGGTGGGCGCCGATCATCACATCGTCGTCGATGCGGATGAATTGCCCCGCTTTGAGGCGATTCGTATCATCGACGATTCGCTCATGCTCCAGGGGGCCTTCTTCCGCGACCTGGTCGGAGCTGCATCCGTTGAGAAGCACCGCCGAAAAAAGGAACACCAGCGCTGTCACACCGGCGAGACTGGAGCCATATCTGTGTTTGCGTTTCGTCATTATTTCCACCGTAATTCTTGCGTGATTTGTAGCCTCTACACCACCCGGCCATCATAGCCCGGATTATTCATGACGTGTCTACTGCGGCTCATCAGCCCCAAAATCGCTTCATCTCACTCCTCGACGATGCTCCGCACCCCAGGAGCACTTTGTCGCTTCGCTCCCGGCGCATCGCCTGTGGGGCTCGATTTTGCGCTTTTGACGCTGATTTCGCCTCGTCACGATACCTCATGAATAATCCGGGTTAGCGTAGCTGGTCGACCGGCACTTCGTAGTTGGCGAAGCCGTGTCTTGCCGAGATGGACTGTTCACTCACGGTCACCTTCCAGGACACGTAGGAGCCAACAAACTTCCGTTTGAGTTGCTGAGGAGCCCGGGAGGTGTTCGATGACAATTCGTCGTTTTGCATCACTTTTCCTCCATTCGGATCTCCAATCGGACACCATTGAGTAATACATATCGGATCACACCGACACCGGCCAAACCGGTCGGCTTGCCCTCGTTTCTCACCACATGGGCCACGGGGCAAAACAGAGTGTGCGCGACGACAGATTGAGCAGGTCTCGAGCGGAGTGTCGTGCGTTTTTGTGTAGCATCCGGGCGTGCTCTTCGTCACTCTTGGCCTCACAGCGCTCACAGACTTTGGCACGTCCGTTTTCAAACTGACGGGGCCGATTCCTTGTCATTGGTACAGGTGGTAATGAGGTTTAAGTGCTCGGATTCGGTGACATAGACAGAGGAGGGGGAACTCCACGATAAGGACGCTGTGCGGTGTGTCCCGGACGGGCAATCGATTTGTTGGTCGAGCGCTAATGCTCGCAGGATTGCCGTTGATTGAGACACCCCGTGTGATTGAGAGCGACGGCTGAGAAGTGCCTGTCGTTTATCAAATTCGAAATCAAAGTCACCAGGGGGAAGTAGTTGGATCGAGGTTCCCTGGGGGAAACTGTAGCAAGGCGAGAGTGGTATATGAGACGATCGAATGTAGCAACGAGATCGATAGGGCTATTCACCATCGCGGCAGCCATTGTGGGACTTGGATTGGGAGCCTTTGGATGCTCCCAGGGAGTCGACGACGAGGATAGTGATACGAGAAGTTCGGAGTCGCTTTATGTCGATCCGGTCGTAGTTTCGGGGACAGCAGGGGCCGATTGTGCCAGCGCCGGCGCCGAGCTCGACATTGACGGGTCGGAGAACTGGTTGAGCTGTAAGCTCGACTTTGATGAGATCGCATCGGGAGAGTATGAGTTTCCCGAGGACGAAGAATTCGAAAACGAGGAGTGCAATGAGCTCCTCGAAATTGTCATGGAGATTTACGACGGAAACGGCCAGGAATTTGATTGGTCATCCAATATTGGCATCGCCGCCGTGCTCGTTAAGGGAGGGCCGGACGCCAATTTCTACGCCTACGATGCGCCTGTCAGCGCAGACGAGGGACTGCACGCACCGCAATGTCCCGGCGCTGAAGGCGAATGGTGTGACCTGAGCTTTATCACCTTTTGCGTCGCCCCGAATCTAGAGGTCACCAAGACGGCGGAAGGTGCCTTCACCAGTGGTTATGAATGGACGATCGACAAATCGGTCGACACGTCCACCTGGGATCTCTTCGATGGCGACTCCGGCGTCTCCAATTATAGCGTCGACGTCGACGCCAGCGAGGTCAGCGGGGCCTATACGGTGACCGGTGAGATCACGATCGAGAACAACCAGTCCGCCGATGCCGTCATCACCGACGTGATTGACGAGATCAACGGGTTTGAAGCTGACGTAGACTGCGGTGATGGCGTCGAATTTCCACTGACGCTGGAACCGGGAGATGAGCTGGTCTGCACCTACGAGGCCGACCTCGGAAGTGAGGACCCCGGCATGGTGACCAATGTGGCCACCGTTGAGGTCAGTGCTGAAAGCTCGATCGGAGGAGGCAGCGCCGAAGTTGATGTGATCTTCGACGAGACCACACCGTCACATGAGACGGTCAATATCGACGATAGCTGGGAAGGCGAGCTCGGCGAATGTAGCGCTGAGGACGCTCCCTGCAACTTTGAATACTCCAGGACCTTTGTCTGTAACGATGATGCGGGCACATATCCCAACACGGCCACGATTATCGAAACGGGGCAGGAGGATAGCGCCTCCGTCGAGGTCAATTGCTACGACCTGAATATCACTCAGGCCGCACCGACCCTCTTCGTCGATCGTCAGTATCTATGGGATATCGACAAAGTGGCATCGCCGACGTATGTGATCGCCGATTCGAATGACCACGAGGTCGAATATACGATTACCGTCGACCTCGCCGACACCGAATTTGTGAACGGTGATTTTCTGGTCTCCGGATCGTTTTCTATCTCCAACCCCAATCCCTTCCTGGGCGCATTGATCAATGACGTCTCCGATGTCTTTGAACTCGGCGATGAGAGCACCATCGAGCCGGAGCTCAACTGTATCGATGGTCTCGAAGAGGACGTCTCGTTCCCCCATACGCTGGACGGTGGAGCCTCATTGACCTGCTTTTACTCCTACGATTTTAGTGAGAATCCGTGTCCCGATAGCGGCAGTCAGTGTGAGAATACGGTGAGCGTCGAATTACAGAATTTCATCTATGACGGTGCCACGGCACTCGAAGATGGAACCACGGACTTCGTCGATTCGCTATCCTTCTTTCTCACGGGAGAACCCAATGGCGCGATCGACGAATGTGTCGATATCACCGATACCAACCCGGAATTTGGCGATGCATACGAGGACACCGAAGTATGTGTCGACGACGAATTGCCGGCGGTATTTCAATACACCCGAATATTCAATCTTTCGGGTTATATGAGTGAGAAGGATTGTAAGGGATACCGAGATATTAATACCGCTACTGCTACAGCTCAGGACTCGATGCGGGAGGTCGAGGACAGTGCTGTGGTGACCTGTAAAGAGGTCGTCAAGCCGCCTAAAAAGAAGGATTGATAGACGGCGTTGGCAAATCTCGTCAGTCGTTTGATGGTGAGGTTTGCTGAAGAGTTCGGCGAGGACTGGGCGATGAGTTCGCCGCCCAGTCCTCGCCCTCAATTCATCCGGACAATAGCTGGGAGCGAGTCGTCGAGGAGGGCGGGGCGCAGCCTTTTATGCCGATACGAGTAAGGCCTCTGCAGCTAGCTTGACGGTATTTCGGCCGGCTTCTTTGGCGCGGTATAGCGCCTGATCTGCTCGGTCGTATATCGACTGTGGAGTCTGCGATTGGGTCTGCGTGCGACCGGCGACGCCGACTGAGATCGTGACTCCAATGGAAGTTGGCTCAAAGTCGGAATCGGCCATATCGCCCACCGGGATATCAAGTGTTTCCACGGCCCGCCGAAGCCGCTCGCCCACCGCCTTGGCCTGGGCACTGGTCACGTCGATCAATAGGACCGAAAACTCCTCTCCACCCACCCGATACAGCGTTTCTTCACCGCGCAATTCGTCGGACATCGCCCTTGATACGGCCTTTAATACCTCGTCGCCGACCAGGTGCCCGTGGGTATCGTTGACAGCCTTGAAGTGATCCAGGTCGATGACCAGCACATAGAGCGATTGATGGTGTCGACGGGAGCGAATATTCTCCCGTTGTACATCCTCCCAGAATCGGCGTGTATTAAATAGACCGGTGAGCCCATCGCGAGTGGCCAGCATCTTGAGTCGTTCATTGGCGCGCGCTAATTTTTCCCACTGCAATCCCAGCAGGTAGCCGGCCAGGCCGAAGACCAACATGGTTGGGACGAGAAGGTAAATGACGAGCTGAGGAGAGTCGCGGACCACTGTGGCGGGACCCGTTCCCTGCAGCCATTGAATGACTAACCATCCGAGTGGCGCGCCGAGTGACAAGCAGGCACCCATGGCGGCCAGAACGAATCGCCCCGAGCGATTCAAATGCTTCGTCATCATCGCTCCACTACTTCGGGGGTTGCCAGCGACCACAGCGCGATCCGCTGAGCGTCAGCAATACATTGGTTACATCGTCCGCCGAGTCAACCCACGGAGTGGCGAATTAGCCGCCCAATGACGTGGCTCTCCATCTGGTCCTCTGCAGGAGAAGAGGGCACCGTCCGTTTCGAGACCCGGAATCAGAATCGCAGGTATCTGCCGGCCATCGAATGGGGGCCCCACGAAGTGACCGTGGGCGGTGGAGATAGACGGCCGGTAGGAATTGTCGTATCGAGTAAAACCGCGGCGCAAGCAAAGTGGGCAACACGCTGGCGCCCATTGCTCTTAGCGATCTGTGGCGTTGCCAGGTCCGGCATAGTCGCGATCACTGTGGAGGCTCAACAGAAGACGTACAGAGAAATTATGAGTCGAACGATTCTTCAATTCATCCTCCTGACCTTCGCCATTAACTGGGCGGCCGCCGGCTTATTCTACGCCAGCGGAGTCGGTTATAGCGGCCTGTGGATGGTTGCGTTCGGGGCGTTCTATATGCTCGTCCCGGGACTGGTGGCCCTGTGGATAGACTGGCGGGCCGGCCAGGATTTGCGCCAGAGCCTTGGTCTGAAGATTCAACCCAATAAATGGTGGCTGGTCGCCTGGCTATTGCCACCCCTGCTTGCATTTCTTGCCCTCGGCGCAGCCCTGCTTTTGCCGGGCATCGGCTTCGACGCCGATATGGAGGGGCTGCTCGTCGCCGTGGAGGAGCTTCTCACGGACCAACAGATGGAGGAGGCCCGCGCCGAACTGCAGCGTTTTCCACTCTGGTTGCTCGTGCCCTGGCAACTGGTTCAGGCCTTGATCGCCGGCGCCACTATTAACGCCTTTTTTGCGCTGGGCGAGGAGTTGGGATGGCGTGGGTTGATGCTCCGCGAATTGGCGTCGATGGGTTTTTGGAAGAGCGCCGGGATTATCGGAGTCGTCTGGGGACTATGGCATGCGCCGGTGGTCCTTCAGGGGCATAATTATCCGGAATATCCCATCCTGGGGGTGGCGATGATGGTCGGGTTCTGCCTCCTTTTGTCACCGCTATTCTCGTGGGTGACCCTGAAATGCCAATCTGTTCTCGCGGCTGCCATCATGCACGGTACGCTCAATGCCTCCGCCGGGTTTTCGATCCTGATGCTGGACGACGTGGTTCCCCTCGTCGTTGGCATTCACGGGCTCGTCGGATTCGCCGTGCTGGCGGTGGCGAACCTCCTGTTATTTATCGTCGTTCGGCCCGAGATAGGGGAGATGGAATGGATGACCACCTCGCCACCGATCCCGGGACACCAGGGGGACGATGCGTCCGGGTAGGGGGCGACGAGCCGGTGATGATCGGTGAAGAAGATTGGATTACCGGGTTCCGGATTTCCATAAATGGTCGTCGCCATCACAATTGCAACTTCTCTCGGTCGGCCTTTTTGAGGTTCTTCACTACCAATTCGTAGGAATGGTCGATCCACTTCCGCAGCTCCTCCTGCGAGAAACCTCCGTCGACATACACGGAGTTCCAGTGCCGCTTATTCATATGGTAGCCCGGCTTGACCGACGGATAACGCTCTCGCAGTTCCACAGCCCGCTCGGGATCGCATTTTAAATTGACGAATGACGGTTGCTTTTCGACGTTCACCAACGCGAAGATCTTGTCGATGACCCGGAAGGCTAAAACCTCATCGTCGAATGGGAAATCCTCTGTGACGCCCGGTTTTGTCAGGCAATATTCGCGAATCTCGTCGATGTAGATGGCATTCTCCAGAGTAATTTTCACTGAAAAATTGAAGCGACTCGCCGGTAACGTAGCTAACGAGAACTTCTGGCGCAAAGTAATGCGCAAGCAACTCCTGGCAGATAGCGATCACCATTCGACCCACCAGGTCACCATGGAACTGGCTGAGAGATCCTGCTGATCTCATTTTTAATTGCGCCACACAAATACAGCTGGCTTATCTACTTGTGGCGGATTACAATGCCAGCTTGCACCACCCCTTACACACCTGAGGACATTCGCCCCAAAATAACACTCGCCTGATCCAGGCTGCGGAATCGACGCCAGACGGGCGCCCGATCCCAGGCGGGGACACCTGTATCTTCCGGGATATACCGTCCCGGGTTTTGGCCATTTATGGAGATTTAAAAAAATGCTGAACCGAACTGGTAGCATTTCACTGCTGACGATTGCGATATTCTCGCTGGCGCTTGCCTGTGGGAGCGACGATGACGACAACGGCGGCGGTCCCGGCCCCGGGCCGGGAGGCGGCAGTAGTACCGGCGGTACCGTGAGCTTTGAAATGAGCGGCGATATCGACGGCGCAAAAGATGGGTTTGCCTATATTGGCACCTACGAGACGGATTCTATTTCCAATTACCAATTTAATTTCGGTGACGGCGATACCTATACCCTCACGCTGTCGCGGATGGGTGAGGGAATTGAGTCACCCTCGGTGGGAGTCTACACGGTGGGCACAATCACGGACGACGATTTTGGTGTGAGTATGGAAATCTTCGCGATGGACAACGAGTCGGAAGCCATTTCCTTTCACGCGGCCTCGTTGGACGAGGACGTCGGTGGAATGATGGATATCACATCGTCCAGTTCGTCGTCCGCAGCCGGGACTTTCGAGTTCGACCTCATCTCTTATGACGACGACGGCAATGAGAGGCGAGTTGCGATCACAAACGGGCAATTTACGGCCAATGACGAGAGCCTATAACCCCGAGGCGAGTCGTCCGGTCTGTGCATTCGGTTCGTTGCCCGTGCATCGGGTGCGTCACCGCCAGCGCATGACCACCGGGGCTGCCACGGCGGAAAGCACGACTGTGATCATCAACGCGACAATCCAGGTTCGAGGGCTGGAGTCTCGGTCGGGGGGAGATGTTGGATTATCGACGTCGGCATTGACCACGGTGTACACCGGATTGCCGTCTGTCGGCGAAAGCGGCCAGGTGGAACCGTGTCCCTCCACCGGGGTTCCGTGGGGCGGATCGAAGTGCCAGTCGCGGGTGGTGTAAATTCGTTTTTCCGCACCATGTATTTCTTCTTTTCTTTGCTCCGAGTCTTCACCACACAAAATGGTGCGCGTTGCTCTTCGCTTGCGGGGCCGAGGCTCGGCATCGGGCTCTTCTGTAAAGTAGACATCGCGGATCATGTCGTCGGGGGACATCACTGTTGAGAGGCGGGTCAGATAGTCGACCGACGCCAGTCGTCGCTGAGCCCGTTGTCGGGGAGCAATAAGGTCGTCCTCGACGCGTTGTACAAATTCCTGCCGGTCGATGTCATTTAGTTCATCGTCGCTGAGCAGCGCGATCCATTGTCGTGTCGAGACTTCATCTTCGGGCTGCGATCGATCTCGAAACTGGATGCTGGTCTGGAAGACGATCTCTTCGATCTGGTCTTTCTCTAACCCAAAATCGACTTTCGTCTGGTCGAGCTTTGTCGCAAGCGCGGATTGAAGGTGGTTGATCACACACTCCGTGTCTTCTTCGTTCAGCGAGGAGCCGTCGGCGTTGAGTTCGATCGACTGATCGGCTTCCATGGTGATCTGGGTGCGTACTCTACCGGAAATGCGGTGTCGTGCGACTCCGGCTTCGGTTTCAATCCCGGTGTGACAGTCGATGGTGTCGTCGAAGTCGAGGCTACTGCGAAGGGCGGCGTGAAACCGCCGTGCGTAATAATCGGATGAACGGGGAAGCTGTTGGTCGGGAGCGACTCGAAATCCACGTGTCCTGGCCACGGCGACCGAAAATCCATCATCGGGAACCGGGAGGAACTCCTCTCGCAGTGCGTGAAGTTCACCGGTGATATCGAGTTCGTCTTGTTCATCGAACGCGTCGACCAAATTCGCCACCTCCAGAAGTTGAGCTCGTCTCTCCGAAGGTGAATCCACCGACCGATCTCGTAAATCACTCCACCGCCGGGTGTCCTCCGGCGACATCAGCAACCGGTCGAGTTTCGAGGTCTCCACTGTGGCATCGACTGTAAAGGCCTGTCCTCCCGCTTCACGGACCGCCTCGGCAACCACTTCATCGTAGTTGGTGCCGCCGTCGGCCCAGTTGACAAGAGCCTGGTTTGGTTGAACCTGGTCGTAGGTCTCGGGGGCCACCGGATTGGAAGCAGCTACCCAGACGCGGATATCCGTGCGTTCGGCGGCGCCCATCGCCCCCAGTCGAATGGGACTCATGGCCTGGTCGGCGTCGACGGTAATCGCCACCGGTCGAATTTCGTCCTTGCTGGCATCGGCACGCAGACGAAAGGCCAGCAGATTCGACCCGGCCTCGAGATAGGCGTCGAGCAAAGCGTCGTCGACGGCGTCGAGTGCATAGCCGTGGTCTTCGAGCCACTGAAGGGCTCGTTTGCCGGGACGGCGGACATCCTCGCGGGTGGTGATGGTAGTATGGTCGAAGGGGCCCACGGTTCCGGAGTCGACCACCCCGACTTCGGGCAAATTAGACGGGGCGGCACTGAGGCTCGCACCACCCATATCCGGACTCTCTGCGGAGAGTACGCCGAGTGCACCTGCCGAGCGTTGTTCCGTCTCGACCAGGGTTTTGGGCTCGGCTGGACAGTCGCCGTCGGATTCGTCGTCGAGAACGAAAGTCGGTGTCGTCACCTCGTCGAGCTTTGCGAAGATCTCTCTGGGCGCCATCTCGATGTCGGGCTTTCCCGGGATGGGCAACAGCCAGGCGAATTCATCAACATTTCCGGTAAATGTTCGTCCCTGGTAGACCGTCACCTGGCCGTCATCGACGACGTATAACATCTGCTCCTCGTCGTGACCCACCAGATCCGTAAGGGCTGTGTCGGCGGCGCTGAGGTCACCGTCGAATTCATCCAGTGGAACGAAGGCACCGCAGGCCAGGGCGATCGAGGGCACGAGCCAGATCGCCATGGCGACAGCGGCGGCGATATGGTCCGGACGGAATACATTCGGAAACTGCTTTGCCATTTGAGTACCTCGCCGGGGTTTCGGAAATCATTCGCTTTGATGTAGCCAAAAACTGAAGCAATCTCAGTTGGCCACTTTGCGGTCGGTCACTTTGGAGCGTTTAATGGCTTTGATATGAACGAAGGGCAGCTTGAGATAAGAAGTTTCAATTCTTTTTTTGCCGAAAACACCCGCTGACGTGTCCAAGAGGAATGAAGACTGTGACAAATACCGAAGAGTCTGGAAAGTCGCTGGATATTGAGGCGATCTACGAAAAACACAAGCCGCTGATATTGCGCCGGGTTCTTCGGTTCTATGGACAGGATCAGGCAGAAGATGTCGTTCACGAAATTTTTGTCAAGGTAATGGAGAAGCCGAACGCGTTTCACGGCGAGTCATCGATCGCAACCTGGTTGTACCGGGTGACGACAAACCACTGCCTGAATCGGCTTCGCAACCACGATCGGCGAAAGGAATTGCTGCGAGAGAATGCACCGACGCTTTCGTTTCGACGCCAGAAAGCCTCGCAGCATGCGGCGGCGGAACTCGAGCAGATCTGGGAGCAATTAAACGAGGAACAGCGTCAGATCGCCGTCTATTATTATGTCGATGGCATGACGCAGGCCGAGATCGCTCGCGTGATCGGTGTGTCTCGTCGAACCGTGGGAAATCGGCTCGAGGAGTTGGCGATTGATGCCGCAGAGGCGACGACGTAAGGGCGACCACCGGAGCAGGTGCCCATTCGGTTTCAATGTGCATGCCGGCGAAGAGAGGCAAGTGATGACTGATAAAAATGACAAAGACATCCTCCTGACCCGTGACGGCCACGTCACGGAGCTGACGTTCGATCGATATCTCATCGGTGAGTTGACGGAAAATCAGGAGGAGATTTTATTCGAGCATATCAACGAGTGTTCGCATTGCGCCGAGGAACTCGAGATAGCTCGTGGTTTCTATGGCGAGGCCGATTCGGTGGAGTCCGCCGACGGCAAAGGGGAGACGTCGGGGGTCATCGATCTAGAGACACGGAGGCGGCGCCGTCGTACCATCTGGGTCGTCTCTGCCTGTGCGGCCGCTCTTGCTGCCGTTCTCGGGGCCGTCGTTGTCCAGCAGCAGTCGACGACACCGGACGACGCCATATCCTCCTCCGCTCTCGTTGAGGAGGTGCCATCCGACGCGGTTCGAATCCGAGGCGAAGCATTCTCACTTGAGGTCTGGGCCGCTCCAGACGAAGGGGATAACGCCGCCGTGGGCGCTGGCGCTTCGCCGCGACCGGTCAATGACGGCGACGTTATTGACGTCGGTGATCGGCTTGGGTTTCGTATATTTACCGGTGATCTCGGTGACGTTATGATTGTCGGTGTCAGCAGTGATGGTGAGGCCTATCAGGTCTTTCCAGGCGGTGATGGCGGCGATTCGAAACCCATGAAGCCACGGCCTCAGGGCGACGATCTCGATGTGGCCATATTGCCAGATGACAAGCCTGGTCGAGAGCATCTCATCGCCATCACATGTCCCGAGTCTTTTCAGTTCGCAGACGTGGAGGCGGCCATCGAGACTGCAATAGACGAAAACGAGGGGGACGCCTTGGCTGAGGCCATCGGTGAGAGCTGTGTGATTTCGGAGACCCGGCTTGAGAAGCGAGCCCGGCAATAATGAGGCGGCAATTATGATCAACTCCACCAAATCGAGGAACGAACGCGCGGCCTACAGCGCCTGGCACCCCTCGTACCTCCGCCTCGCAATGCTTTCGGCGTCGGCCCTGGTACTGCTCACCATGATGCCCCTGTCGGCGGCGGCCTCCGAGGCGAATCGATATGCCTTCGTGGTGGGTTCCAATATCGGTGGCCCCGATGAAACACCACTGGAATACGCGGAGACAGATGCGATGCGCATCGCCCGTGTGATGGAGGCGGTGGGAGGTATTGATGTCGACGATGTGGTGTTGCTTCTGGGGGCGACGGTCGACGAATTCGAAAGCGAATTTGCGGCTCTGCAGGAGCGTATCGTGGCTGAACAGGCCGATTCGTCGCGCGATGCACTGCTCTTTGTGTACTTCAGTGGACATGCCGACGCCCACTCGCTGCATCTTCATGGGACAAATCTGTCCTTCGATCGGCTCCGGGAATTAATGGAAGCGTCTCCGGCGGAGGCGCGGGTGTTGACGATTGATGCCTGTCGCTCAGGTGAGCTGACACGGGTGAAGGGAGCTCAACCGGTGGAACCGTTTCAAATGCAGACCGAGCGCTGGAGTGTGCCGCGAGGGATGGCGATCATGACCAGCGCTGCTGCCGGGGAGGACGCTCAGGAGTCAGAAAGGTTGCGAGGTGGGTTTTTTACTCACCATTTAATCACCGGATTGATGGGGGCGGCCAGCGAGGACGACCGTGCGCAGGTGACGCTCAATGAGTTGTATCGCTATGCCTATGAAGAGACGGTCCGTTCCACCAGCCGCGCTCCCTTCGTTCAGCATCCAACCTATGCATTCGATATGCGTGGCCGCGACGATATTGTCCTGACCCATCCCGGCGATCTCGATGAATCTATGGGGTTTTTAGAACTCGTCGATCCCGGAGAATACGTGATTTTCGAAGGGGACGCCGACGGCCCGGTGGCCGCCGACCTCAAAGTGGCAGCGACGAATCGTATAGCCCTCAGCGAGGGGACATATTATCTGCGTCATCGGCGCTCAGATGCGATCTACGAGACTGATGTGGAGGTTCTGCGTGGAGAAGTGGCGAAGCCGTCTTCGACTGCCATGCGTCGAGTCCCCTATCCAGCGGTGGTGCGTCGGGGCATCAGTGATTCCCGGTCGCTGAGTCTGGGGACGTCTGCGGCGTTCGGTATGGCCGGCGAAATCCTCGACGGAACCGGTTCGCTGGCCATCGGCCACCTCCGGGGGCGGGCCGATTTTTCGTCTTTCACGGCGCAGCTTGGATTGCGTTACGGCCGTTCGAAGGGGGGTAATGATGTCCTCGATATTACACAACAGATCGTCGGCATCGACGCAGCGGTGAGTCTCACTGCGATGTGGTGGCGCCTGAGCACCGGCATTGGGCTTCGAGTGGGAGCCGACAGCTTTCAACAGACCTTTGACTCCGATCACGAGATTGCATCGCGGCGTTCCGCCATCTGGCGAGTTGGCCCGGTGCTACACCTTGAGTCCCATCTGCGGAGTTCCCTCAGCATTTTCGTCGACGGTGGCATCGATTTCGTCGGGGTAAACCAACTGGACCCGGAGACACAGCAATCAAAGAGGGCGATTCGCACCTCACCTTCGATCGCCGCCGGTCTGACCCTGCACGTGAGATGAATTCACGCCGGCAGGCTTCGCCTCAATAGGCCAGTCGCTTCTATCTTGTTAAGTTTGGAGGGGAACCACAGCAATTCGCACGCAGGTCTGGGCTGAGCGCATTGCATTACCCATCGGTGCAATATTCATCGTAATGCTCTTCGTATTCCGGTTCCGAGCTCCATGCACCTTCGTTTTCACAGAGATACTCGATCTGCGCTTCCGTAAAACAATATTCGTCGGTGATCTGGATACAGGATTCGGAATCGGAATTCTCCGGCTCCTCGGGGTCACGGTTATCCTCGGAGGACGTAGTACACCACTCATAGGTGTCGAGTTTGTCGGCATCAAGGTCGTCGGCCAGGGCATCGGGATCGACCTCAAACTCCTCGACCCAGGCCAGGCAGGTCGCGGCGGCTTCTCGTGTCCGTGTGTCTCCGTCGACCGGGCAGCGCGCGGCGTAGATTTCCCACAAAACGGTCGATGAGGTTGGCGTACCATCGTCATCTGCGAGGTTAACATCACCGGCCTGGGCAAGACCCAGAAGGGTCGCACAGGGAGCTTCAGACCGACTGCTACAAAAGAGGTTTGCGTCCAGGGCCTCGGAAGCCGAATGAATGCTGACGTCCATCTCCGTGACTGCTTCGTCGATGGCCAACCGATGCGGAACGCCCACTTTCTCGGTGGTGTCGCCCGTGAAGGCCTCCCCCAGCACAGCGTCACATTCGCGCCATCGAGCGATCTGGAATCCCGCTGTGGTCCCCAGCCAGACTTCGTCGAGCTCGTCGATGGTCTCAACGTACAACACGACTCCGGAAGGGTCGCCCCCAACGACGGGATCGGAAATCGGGTTAAAGATGCCATCGCCCGATTCGTCGACGAAGAGCACCACTCGGCCAATGGCGAGCCGAGTATTATTGCCGAAAAACGGCTGTATGGTCTGAGCCGGTGGTGGGGCGAATAATTCGATTTGATAGCGAGCCGGAAATCCACCGCTGGAGATTAGATGCCTCTCTGGTGTTCGCCAGTCCACGTCGCCCATCCAGACCACGCCAACGCGCAGATCGGCGTCCTGAAAGGTCTCGTCACCGGAGCCTAAGATGACGTTGCCCTCCAGCTCGTATAGGACCTCTCCCATATAGTCCTCATCGACGAGTGGATCGCAGCCCAGACACAAGGACAGCCACCATATCAGTAGGACCCACCAGAAGGCGTTTCGACGCTCGTTCAACATAAGTAGCAAACCCTCATCATCACTAAGTATGACAACAGATGGTAGCAACGGCCCGGACGGGCGTAAATAGCAGCCGAGCCAGTCATGTCGCGGCATAAAAAAGGACGGCGGCCAGGGTGTTACCTGACCGCCGTCCATGTTGTTAAAAGAGCTTCGTTTTTAGCGCCGTTCCCACTTCGGTTATGCCGCCAGGCGAAAGGTCATTTAGACGTCGCGATGGTTGCGGTCGAAGTGACGCCTATCTCAGCTTCCCTCGGGGGCGCACTCCTGGACGTAGTCGTAGAGCATCAGGGCATAATCTTCACCGAGGGTTTCGATGATTTCGTCGACGGTATAATCGTCGATATAGTCGACGATAAGGTCGTATATGATGACATCATCGTCGGGGTCGACGTCGAAGTAGTCGGCAGCGTAGGACTCGACAGTGGTGCAGAGCGCGTTGCCGTCATCGCCGTCATCGCCGTCATCGCCGTCATCGCCGGGGGCGCACTCCTGGACGTAGTCGTAGAGCATCAGGGCGTACTCTTCGCCGAGGATTTCGATGATTTCGTCGACGGTGTAGTTGTCGATATAGTCGACGATAAGGTCGTATATGATGACATCATCGTCGGGGTCGACGTCGAAGTAGTCGGCAGCGTAGGACTCGACAGTGGTGCA
>SKQC01000227.1 GCA_007119175.1 Myxococcales bacterium
CCGCCGGCCAGAGTCAGTGGCATCCAGACCAGCGGAGTGCCAGCCACGCCAAAAGACAATAGCTCCGCACTCTGGGCGACCTGCAAAATTGTTCCCAGCGCGAGGCCGTACATCAACAGGCCCAATACGGCGAGTCCCAGTAATTTCTGCGTCGTCGTGGTCAAACGCCGGGTATCGCAGATCAGATCGTCGACCACTTTGTCGTCGCGCAGCATGGCGTCGAAAAAATCGACGTCCGATTGTGCTTGTTTATCCTCCCTGTCGAGATCCTCATCTCTGATGGAATCAGTGGCATTGTGATGGGCGAATTGGTCCAGTGTGGCTTCCATGAACACTCCTTATTTGTCAGTGAATCTGTCAGCGAATCAAATCTGTCAGTGAGTCGAATCGAGGGGTGGTTCTCAGAATTGAAAGAGTCCCAGTAGCCAGAAGAGCTGGGCACCGAGGGCTGTCAGTAGCACCAGCCAGATAAAGGGGTAGGCTCGCGAGCGGGTGGGCTCGAGGGTCTTCATCACCCGCAAAAAGACGTCGCTCATCCAGAAGCTGACCCCGGCGAAGACGACGAGATTGACCGCCCAATGAATGAATGTGTAGGGAAGCGACAGCGAGAAAAACCAGGTGATGGGGATGCTGGCGAGCATCGCCGCAGCACCGAAGCTGACCGTGATGGAGGCGGCCAGCGTGGTGGTCGTAAAGTCCAGACGAGAGCCCAGAATGGAGTTGATGATATAGAGCGCCGGAAAGGCCAGCGTCCAGGCGAGGCCGGCGGCAAGCGGGAAGTACAACGCCCCCTCACCCATGCCGCTCAGACCGCGGTGCATATGCATGATCATGCCGTAGGCGGCGGCGCCGAAGGCGGCATTGAATAAGAGGACGAAAAAGACGGCGTTCGGCGGACTTTCGACGCCGTCCTCGCGGCGATCACGCCACCGGCGGGCCAGCGATTCCGGGCGCCGGATGGCCAGGCCCACTTCTCGGATTGATTGTCGAAGGGCGGTGGAAGTCATGACTTCTCCTCGGGTGAAAGAATCGGGCTCCCATACTGCAGAGCCGCGTTTTGGAAATTCGTGACGGACGTTCCGTGGTGGCTGTCGTCCGGTTCACCTGAGGAGTAATACAAGGCCCGTGCCAGGACGGACGGGTTCTATTAAATGCTGTGATTTCAGTGGGTTGCGGAGTTGAGGTCGCGAGAGGGGGCGGCCTGGGAGGCCAAAGTGTCAACCTGGTTGACGGTTGGTGTCGATCAGGTGGGCATCAATAACCTCCGCGCGCCGGGGACAACGCGCGGAGGTCTCCGATAGGTGGGGGGCTTAAAACTCGAGGCGGATCACGTCGGTGCCGTAGATGGTGGGCATATCGCGCTCCATCAACTCAAGTGTGCCCGGTTGATCTGGGAGGCGAGAGCTGGTGGAGCCGAATACCAATTGAAGAGTACCCAGGCTCGCGCCGACCAGTATGCCACCGCCGATGAATTGGCCGACGAACATCGTATCCCATGGATCTCCGCGGACCAGTAATACAGCGACGGCGATCAATCCTCCCGCCAGTCCTCCGGCCAGGGCGTTTCCGGCAATGATCCACGACCAATGAGTGGTTCGGAGAGTCTGTTGGTTGGTATTTTGTGGCGGCGTTGCTTCGTCGGCGTTGTCGCCCCTTTCTTCGTCTGCCTCGGCGTTGGCTTCTCCCTCACTGGTGAGCATATCGCTCATTTTGACCTTGTCGGTCTCCGCCTTTTCATCATCCTCGGCATTGTCGTGAGCATCCTCGGTGGACGACGCCGTGGATTCTGCCTCCTGGGAAGCAACGTCGCTATCCTGGGCCAGGGCAAACCCGGGAATGAGCAACATGCCGAGTATGATGGCAGTGAGCAATGCGATACGAAATGCGTTTGGGCTCTTCATCGAGTTCCCCCCTCAATCTGGAGTAGCGAAACAGCATCTGGTGAGCTGTCCCGGATGCGATGCAGTCGACATAACACCACCGAAGGTAAACGCCTCGTCATATTCCTGAAACGCAAGTGGTCTCGGATCTCGACGAGCGATAGATGGTAGGGACGAGCGCCGCTATGACGCGTTGCGTCAAACCGCTTGTGACGCAATGCGTCATAAGCTATGGTCGAGCAGTGCCGATGTGTCGGCACGAGCGCTTGAGCGAGCTAAATGGCGCTACTAATCAAGTTTGAAGCGTAGGAGTACCGAGATGGCACAGTCGATTCTTTCCAGGTTTAATGGTGCACGCGAGCGTCTGGAGACATTTCAGGATGATCTTGTTCATAGACGCGACGATGTCTGCGATCGGGGCGCTGAGCTTCGGCGCCAGATCGAGCAGCGCTCCACCACGGCGGCGGGACGATTGCGCGACGCATCGCTGACGACGATCTATGAATTTGGGGCCTCCACATTGTCGACGGCAGCCGAGCTGACGGGAAAGGTTCCCGTGGTCGGCAGTGGCGCCGAAGGACTTCGTGAGCGCGCCGAGGCACTGCAGAGCGCCAGCCGCGATGTGCAACGACCACCGATCGATGATTACGACGATCTCAATGTCCGACAGGTCTCTGAGGCCCTCGACGGGCTGACGGTCTACGAGTTGGCCAAAGTACGAGAGTACGAAGAGGCCAACAAAGATCGGGTGACCGTGCTTCGCGATGTGAAACGGCGAATTGGTTGACCGCCGTGAGCTGGTTCGCAGATTTAACTTGATGCCGGATCGTGGCGCACGTTGTACGTCTCGGTCCGGCACATTGTCTTTTTTCCACCTGAGGGGGGAAATATGTTCACGCGAATCAGTGCAATCATCATCGCCATTAGTCTCGCTTTATTTTCCGTCGCCTGCGAAACGGCGCCGGAGGAGGAGCCGGAGATGGATCCGGTAGATGAGCCGGAGGTCGAGGAGGAGCCCGATGTGGAAGCTCAGATGGAGCTGACACAGATCCAGGATCAAATGCACACACAGCGAGCCGAGATGCTCGAGATGTACGGGGAACTCGATTCCGCATATCAGATTCTAGAGGCCGCCGGTGAGGTCGACGAAGAACTCGCCGAGCATCTGGCCGATATGCGCGAGATGCAGGTGCGGCTCGATGAGCAGCATGAGCGCATTCAACGGCAGATGGATGACGTCGAGATCATCGGCAGCCACAGTGCAGAGAAGCGCACAGAATACGCACGCCGCGGCGGAGAATATGGAGAGCAGGATTTTGAAGTGATGTACGAGCGCACCGAAATCGAAGAGATGATGGAGCGCCACGAGGAGATGGTCTCAACTCATGAGGAGATGGCCGATCTCAATGAGGACGCCGATCGCGACCAACTCGCCGACCACCACGAAACCCTCGCGGAGCATCATGAGGAGATGCAGGAGATGTCCGACGAGATGCTCGATCAGATGGAAGATGTCGGGATTACACTCATCCATTAAACGAGAAGAGCTCGCATAGCAGAGCTCGGCTCATGAAGTCTTCAGGCGGATCGCCCGGTCAACGGGTGGTCCGCCTCTTTTTTTGGTCGTTCGTTGGTGTCACCATTGGCGAAAAAGGGCACCGTAATAGTCGATGAGTCCGAGATAGTCGTCGACGGCGATCCGCTCGTCAGTGCCGTGGATTCGCTCCAGGTCTTGTGCGTCGAGCGTTACCGGGGTGAAGCGATAGACGTCGGCCGTCAGATCTGTGAAATGGCGGGCGTCGGCGGCGCCGGTGAGCATATTGGGACCGAGGGCGACGCCGGGATGGGTGGTGGCGAAGGCCCTTTTTAGCGCCTCGTAGCCCGGTCCCTCCATGCGCGCAATGGGGCTGGGCTCAGAACGCATCTCACCGACTGGTGCGACCGAGATATATTCGCGCTCCAGCAGGTCGTCGAGATAGGCCAGTACATCGTCGATCGACTCTCGCGGATTGATGCGAAAATTGACGGTGGCCACCGCCTGTTGAGGCAAGACGTTTTCCCGTTCGCTTGCCCGCAGCATGGTGGGAGCCGCCGTGGTCCGCACCGCTGCATTCGTACTAGGTGAGCCCGTCATCTGGGATAAGACGAGGGGCTCGAAGAGCCAGAGATTGCGAAAGATCAGGCGGTGGGCAAAATCCATTTCGGAGGAAATCGAGGCAAACATCTGACGGGTCGGGCCATCTAAGACGGCGTCCATCGGGTGTTCGTCGAGAGTGTTGAGCGCGTCAGCGAGGCGGGTAACGGCGAGCTCTTTCGGGGGCATCGATGAATGCCCGCCCTCGGCGCTCGCCGTGATCTCGACCGTCAGATAACCGCGCTCGGTGATTCCCACGAGGGCCACCGGCGCGTCGATTCCGGGCACGATTCCATCTGTGACTACGAGCCCCTCGTCGTAGACTGTGACCACGTCGAGATCGTCTTCCTGCATCTGTTCAGCGACGACGTGGGCGCCCTGCATTCCACCGATTTCCTCATCGTGTCCGAAGACAAAATGAAGTGTGTGTTCCGGTCGCTCGCCCCGCTCAAGCCATGCCTCGGCAGCCTCCAGTTGGGCCATCATATTATGCTTGTTATCCAGCGTCCCACGGCCCCAGATATAGCCGTCGGACTCCACGCCGGAAAATGGCGGATGCGTCCAGTCGTCGAGGGTTTGAGCTTCGACGGGGACGACGTCCATATGGGCAAGAAAGACGACGTGACTCTCGCCGTATTTCGTTCCCTCCAGGGTATAATGAAGGGTCAGTTCGTTGATGATCTGGCGTTCGGCGACTTCGTGAAAGTGGGGGAATTTCTCCTCCAGTAATTCATGAAGCTCGATAAACGGGACTGTGTCGGCGTCGGGATCAGTCGGCGAAATAGTGGGTAGTTGAATCGCCGCCGATAGACGGTCAAGCGCAGCCTCGGCGTCGGTCTCGACGTCAAATTCCACCGGTTGTGCCGGTTGTTGAGGAGATTCCACGCCGGAGGCGCGGAAGAAAACGATCGCCAGCACGACGGCGACGATCACGCCGATTGCGATGCCGAGTCTTTTAAGCCACCGATACATGTCTTACTCCGAAGGGATCGGCGTAGAGCTGGGACGGCCCAGGATCACGCCGACGATGATGAGAGGGCCGCCGACAAAGAGCATCTTTGAGGGCGGCTCGCCAATGGTGATCCAGGCGATCATGGCGGCCATTGGCGGAATCAATAAAAGCATCTGGGCGACCCGGCTCGCCGGAAGCGCGGCCAGGGCGATGGAGCTTAGCCAGTAGCCGAGTCCGACGGGAATAATGCCGAGATATAAAAGGACGAGCCAGCCCGACAGATCGAGTCCGGCACTGGCCGGCCAGGTCCAGGGCAGGTGTAAGAGATACGGTAGCGCGCCGATTATTCCGGCGTATACCGCGATGTCCAGGGCCCGGTAGCGAACCAATAAATCTTTGGTGATCACGAGATTGCCGGCCGCACAGAGTGCGGCACCGAGGACGAGCCAACTGCCCAACCCGATGCTTAGTCGGGAGGGATCGACGCTCATAATGCCCACTCCGGCCAGTCCGAGCAGCAATCCGAGCCAGTTACTAACCGTCAGGCGTTCGCCGAGAAATCGCCACGCCAACATGGCTGTCCAGATAGGAATGGTGGCGATGATAAAACTGGCCTGACCGGCGGTGATCGTCTCCGTGCCGAGGTTCAACAGGTAGTGGTAGGCGGTAAATCCGAGCACTGCTGCCGCCAGCATGCTCGGCCAATCTTTTCGTTGAGGCAGTGGGATCCGCAATATGACGGCGACCAGCAAAAAGACGGTGGCTGCGGCATATAGGCGCAACGCGGTCATCGTCATGGGGTCGATCTGGCGCAGCACAAAGCGCAGCCCCGCAAAGGCCGACGCCCAGATGACCATTGTGAAAAGCAGGATTCCGTACGCTGCTGAAGTGCTGACCCGGGGAATGGGAGCGGGCGGGGGATCGGAATCGGAAGATTTGCGCAAAATAAAATGCCTCAGATCACAGGAGATGACCGTCGGCGAAGATAGCAATGAGCTTGGAGATGGCAACATCTCGTCGCCATCTCCGTGGTGAGAATTGACGGTTAGCCCTCAATTCTCACCAGAGCGACGCCCGGATGCTGCACAGAATGCACGATACTCCGCTTGAAACCTGCTCGACGATGCTAAGGCATCGCCTGCGCTGCTCAAGCTGTCGTCGCGCACACTCTGTTTTGCCCCGGGTCCCCTCTGGTGAGAATTGAGGGTTAGAAGCGCAGATGGGCGCCGGCCATCAGTCCCCAGGTGGTGAAAGTGAATAAGAATCCGGGCTCGCCAAAGCTGTGGCGCGTGGCGCGGACCTGGGCAAAGGCATCGATATTCTCGGTGAGATCAAATTCTGCACCACCGATAAAGGGGTTGATCGTCAGGTTGATATCGGTGGCTGCGGCGTCGGACCACCCGGCGATGACGAATCCAAGCCCTGCAAAGGGGCGGACCGGTCCGTCGAGATCGAGACGTGCCAGCGCATTGGCGTCGATTTGCCATAGGGTGGCCCCGGAGATGAAATAGAAACTAAAGGCCGGGTTGGCGACGAGCGATAACATGGGGATGAAGTCGTCCATACTGAACGACAACCGGACGTCGGCACCGATAAACGGATCGTTGATATTGTCGAGATCGTAGCCGAAGAAGACGCCGGCCGCTGTTCGGTCCTGGCCGACGTCCAGGATGGGTTCATCCGGCGCGTCGACGACTTCTTCATCGTCGATGATGGGATCGCGCTCTTCTTCGTCCGTATCTTCAACGTCCGGTTCACCGACTTCGGGCTCTTCGTCGTCTGGCTCTTCAACCTCCGGCTCTTCGTCATCTGGTTCCTGAGCGAAAGCCACAGACATCGGGGATGCGAATACCCACAGTCCGATACTGATCAAAATGATCCACCAACGCACGGATGTCATGACCTCCCCCCTTATTCGAGCTATCAAACTACTATGGCGTGGCGATGCCGACCGGTGAGTTGCGCCGGCTTAGCGCAGTGCCGGTTGATATCCCGCCAAATTCTCCTCGATTAAACCGTTTGCCCTCTAAATCTAAGCGCCCCGGGGGAGGGAGGGCAAATTAATAGGCGTTATCGGCGGTCGCAGATAACCAGATCGAGCAGATCGTCGGCTCGATCGTATTGTTCTTCCGGCGGGGCGTCGTCGCGACCTTCGAGAATATCGAGAAGCTGGGCCTCAATGTCGCCGAGTCGCTCATCACGTCGATTCTCGGCATCGGGGCTGTCTTTAGCGCATAAGAATTTGGCCTTTCCACAGGCCAGAAATTCGTCGCAATACTCGTTTCGGGCAGCGCCCTCGAGGTTGGCGTCACCGAAATATGCCTGGCCATCGATGAGCACCAGCTCCAGATCTTCTGGATCGCTGTCGAGCACCGCCTGGTAGGGATCGCCGCCGCTTCTTCCGAAGATGGCGATATCGGCGTGATAGCCCGGCTCAAGCCGGCCGATAAACTCCTGAAGTCCCACGGCTTCGGCGCCGTCGATAGTGGCCATCTCCCAGATTCGCTTCGCCGTCAGCGGCTCGATCTGCTGGGCTTCGCCATAATCTCTGGCCACGCGCATCTCCTCGAGCATGTCGAAGGCTCCGGAAATGGTCCAATCCGGCCCGAGAGCAGTGGTGATCTCCCATTCCAGTATTTCTTCAATAGGCGCGGTGATGCCCTCGCCGTAGAGATGGAAATTACTCGAGGGCGACCAGACGATGCGCGAATCCGTCAGATAGACCTCTTCGAGCTGAGGAATGGTCAGGCCCACCGAGTGAATGAGCATCGCCGTGCCATGGTCGAGCAGCGAGACGCCGGCGTGGCGATTATCCCGTTCGTCGCGGCCGGCGAAGGAGTCGAACTCATCCTCGATGCCATTGCCGCTGTGGCCCTCGGCCATATGAACTGCCAGCCGAGTGGTCGGGTTGTTCTCGGCCTCGAAGCTGTTGATAAAGCTTTCCGCATCGGAGTCGGTGATATTGCGCGGTGAGTCGATGGTAGTGCGCATATGATTGTGCTGAAGCCCGTGATAGTGGTCGGCGTTTCGCACCCCCCAGTTGACGCAGAGCTGTTGGAACGACTGTCCCTGAATGGTCGTCGTGGCGTGGATCAGCGAGCGCAATTCACCCCATTTTGCGGCGGGACAATAATGGGTGCCCGTGCTGCGGTTGTCGGCGTAGGGAGCGATATGATCGCGGTAGGCCGCCTCGTTGGCCCATTCATAGCGGTTGTTGAAAAAGGTCTGGGGATTCGGATACCAGGGCGGCAAAAAGTTATAAGGCAGGTGGTTGTGGGCGTCGATCAATCCTGGCGAGATGATGCCGTCGGTCTCGATGACCGTCAGTTGCTTGCCCTCGGCAAGACTGGAGCAATCGGCGTCGACACAGCTAATTCGGTCGCCTTCGACGACGACCTCGCCGGGATCTAAGACCTCGTCGGGGGCGAGGACGACGCCGCGAAGCAAAAAGCCCTCGGTTCCGGTCTCGGCGAGGTCGGCCTCGTCGGTGGGCTCCGAAGATTCCTCGTCGGTGGGGCCGACATCGGCGTCGACATCGGCGTCGGCCGATGCATCGGGCTCGGTATCGTCCTCGACGTCGGGCAAAATTAGGACATCGTCGCCGGCGTCCGAATCGGGCTCGCGCTCCATATAGGGATCGGTGGAACAGGCGGCGAGAAATAAAACCCCAAAAATGGGAACGGCGCGAGAGATTCGTAACGACGAAAGATACGGCATTCTATACTTCACACTTAGAGGACAGCATACGGCCAAATTCAAAGCGCAGTGTAGCGAAAGCGGCGTCAAAGGAAAACGACGTCGTCACTTCGTCACAGGATTTCCTCCTCCTGCTCCTCGGCCTGAATACGCCATAGCTCGGCATATCGACCGTCGCTTGCGAGGAGTTCCTCATGGGTTCCCTGCTCGACGATCGAGCCCTGCTCCAGAAATACGATGTGGTCGGAGTCGGTAATCGTCGACAGCCGGTGGGCGATGGCCACTGTGGTCTGGTCTTCGGCAAGGCGGGCCAAAGCCTCCAGGATTTCCTGCTCTGACTCGGAGTCCAGCGACGAGGTGGCCTCGTCGAAGAGCAAAATCGGCGGCGATTTTAAAATTACCCGGGCGATGGCGACCCGCTGTTTCTCGCCGCCCGATAGCTTCAAGCCCCGCTCGCCGACCAGGGTATCCCATCCATCTGGTAGGGCGTCGATAAACTCTGTGAGATTCGCCAGCCGGGCTGCCTCGTCTAAGTCCTGTTGAGTGGCATCGCGACGGGCATATTGGATATTGGCGCGGATCGTATCGTTGAATAATACCGTATCCTGGGGCACCACGCCGATCGCCCGGCGCAGACTCTCCTGAGTGACGTCGGAGATATCCTGGTCATCGATCAGAGCTCGCCCCTCGGTGGTGTCGTAAAACCGGAATAGCAATCGGCCGATCGTTGATTTGCCGGCCCCGCTGGGACCGACGAGGGCCACCTTGGCTCCCGGCGGGACATGAAGATCGATGCCGTGGAGGATGGGGCGCTCAGGCGCATAGGCGAAATGGACATTTTCAAAGCGGATTTCTCCGTCGGTGACCTCTAATTCAAAGGCGTCTTCGGCGTCGACGACCTCGGGCTCTTCGTTGAGCAGCGAGAACATGCGCTCCATATCGGCCATCGAATGCTTGAGAATGCTGTATACCGTGCCCAGAAACCCGAGGGGGGCAAAGAGCTGTAGTAAAAAGGCATTGACCGCCACCAGATCGCCGAGCGTCAGATCGCCGTCGACCACCCCCTGTCCGGCCATGATCATTAATACAGTGACACCGGCGGCGATGATCAGACCCTGGCCGACGTTCAACACGGACAATGAGTACTGGGTCTCAACGGCGGCGTCTTCCCATTCTATGAGGTCCCGTTCGTAGCGCTCGATTTCGTAATCGGCGCTGTCGAAATATTTGACGGTCTCGAAATTCAACAGACTGTCGACGGCCCGGGAGTTGGCCTCGGACTCCATTTTATTTCGGCGCCGGCGAATCGGCATCCGCCACTCGGTCAAAAAGAAGGTGGCGATGACATAAAATACAAATGTCACGGCAATGACGGCGACGTAGCGCACGTCGTACTCGGCAAATAAAATGATCGTGACCATGGCGATCTCGACCAGGGTGGGAACGATATTGAAGAGAAGATAGTTGAGCAAAGTGGCAAGACTGCGGGTGCCACGGCCCAGGTCCTGGCTGATGGCACCGGTCTGACGGGTGAGATGAAAGCGCAGCGATAGCCGGTGTAGATGGCGCAAGACATCGACGGAGAGCTCTCGCATCATCGACTGGCGCACCCGGGAGAAAATGGCGGTCTGCAATTCGCTGAATAAGGTCGAGCCCAGTCGCAGAGCGCCGTAGGCCAAAAGAAGACCCAACGGCAAGACCACCTCCATCACCAGCGTCTCGTCGAGGGTGTCGACGATGGCGCGCAGAATCAGGGGCACTGTGACCGTCGCACCCTTGGCGGCCAGCAGCATCAATACCGCCAGGGCCACACGCCAGCGATGGCGCCAGACGGAAGGAAAGAGCTGCAGTAGAGAGCCCCAGTTGAGTTTGAAATCCGGTGGCATCGTGCGGCGTCGCATAGATCTCCGGTCTTCGTTGGTCTTATCTTCGAGTCCTTCGGCGGCGAAGCCTGCCACGAAGGGGCTTGTGCGGTCCACCGACGATGGGCTTTGCGTTGACTTCCCACAGCGATCGCCGATCTTGTCGGTCCGTCGCGCAGCGAAATGACGTTGCGCTCAATCTTTATCTTTCAGCTCGGGCGAGGTTGGCCTGACGAATCGAGAATCCAATACAGAGGCGGAAAATCGCCCCTATCTGCGGCGTCTGGTCTCATTGGCCATTCCCCACTACAAGCCCCTGTTGGTGGCGACGTTGTCGCTGCTCGTCGCCTCGGGAATCGTATTATTATATCCACAGGCAGCCAGGATCGTCGTCGACGATGTCCTGAGCGATGGGGCCCAATTCGATCTCACGGCGGTGGGATTGATGCTGCTGGGATTATTTTTGATTCAATCCTTTTTCGTGGGGCTTCGCCACTATCTATTTTCCGTGGTAGGCGACCGCATCGTGGCCGATCTGCGCAAAGATCTCTACAGAGCCATCATTGGCCGAGAGATGGGATTTTTCGACGCCAATCGCACCGGAGAATTAACGAGCCGACTCGCCAGCGATACCCAATTGGTCCAGAACGCGGTGACCAACAACCTGTCGATGGCGCTGCGCTACGGGGTACAGGCGGTGGGTGGGCTGGTCATTCTCTTTGTCACCAACCTGCGACTGTCACTGGTGATGGCCGTGGTGTTGCCGGTCGTGCTGGTGGTGGCAATTGGCTATGGCCGCCGGGTCCGCCGCCTGTCGCGCAAGGTCCAGGACGCTATCGCCGACTCCATGTCGGTTGCCGAAGAATCGATCGGCGGAATCCGCACCGTGCGCAGTTTCGGCCGCGAGCCCCGCGAGCAGGAGCGATACGGCGAGTCGGTGGAGCGCTCCTTTGAACTGGCAAAAGTTCGGGCCCTGTTGGGAGGGCTATTTAGCGGCGGAGTTTCGTTTTTGGGCTACGCCACCATCGCCGTCATCCTCTGGTACGGAGGCTCGCTTGTGCTCGACGATGTGATGACCGGCGGGGAGCTGACGGCCTATATCCTATACGTTCTCTTTGTGGCGTTTTCACTGGGAATATTGAGCGGGTTGTGGACTGATTTTACGAAGGCCGTTGGCGCCGCCGAGCGCGTATTCGGACTCATCGACGCCGGCGAAGATGATGGAGCGGCCGCCACTGGAGGGCCGACTGTCGAGGCCGGTCGGGTGCGTTTTAAGGGCGTCGATTTTTCCTATCCCACTCGGCCGGACCTCGCCGTGCTTTGCGATATCGAGGTGGAGGTCGAGCCCGGTGAAAAGGTCGCTCTCGTCGGCCCATCGGGCTCGGGCAAGAGCACCATCGCCGCACTTATATCGCGATTTTACCCCCCCAAATCGGGAAAAATACTGATCGACGATCGAGAGATCACCGAGTTCTCAGAAGAAGAATTGCGCCGCGCCGTGGGGATGGTCGCCCAGGAGCCGATGCTATTTACGGGATCTGTTGCCGACAATGTGCGCTTCGGCGATGCAGAGGCCACGGATGACGAGATAGCTGAGGCATTAAAGGCGGCCAATGCCTGGGAGTTTGTCAGTCAATTTAGTGACGGCGTCGATACATTGGTCGGCGAGCGGGGTGTGCGCCTGAGCGGAGGGCAAAAACAGCGCGTCGCCATCGCTCGGGCAATCCTAAAAGATCCGGCGGTATTGATTTTAGACGAAGCCACAAGTGCTCTCGATGCCGAGAGCGAAGCCCTGGTCCAGCAGGCTCTGGAGCGGCTGATGGAGGGACGGACCACGCTGATCATCGCCCATCGTTTGTCGACGGTGGCCGGCGCCGACCGGGTCCTGGTTCTGGAGCGCGGACGAGTGATAGAGAGCGGTCCACACGACGAGCTCATGGAGCGCGACGGGATGTACGCGCGGATGGTACAGATGCAGTTGTTGGAAGCGCCGTAATCGTCAGTCCCGATTATTCAGAATCCGGGGGGCCGCTCGACGATATAATACATCAGGCACATCTCGTCGTAGGTTCCGTCGCCCCAGGTGACGTCTTGTGGCGATCGGCCGGGAGGCTGATTGTCGGCGGAATTGTCGTAGCGGCAGGTCAGCGTGGTTTCAATGGGCGCCGTCAACTCCAGAGGTTCCTCGTAGAGATAAAATCCCTGCCAGTCAAAATCCCAGTCGGGCACGTCGATTAGACATATGTCGCCGTCGCCAGTGCTGGCCTCGGCGCGGATCTCGGTGCCCAGAAGGTGCATATGAGGGGCGATGCCATGCATGGTGAGATCCACCGGGATTGACGGGCCTGTGTTGCCCGCTTCTGCTTCGGCATCGCCGGCGTCGATATGCAGATCAAGATCGGCCTGCGGGATCAATACCAGCTCCGTGGGATCCGGGTGCTCTTCATCGTCGACGAAATACAGGTCGAATTCCGTGCGATCCGTACCTTCCGGATCGTTCTGCATATTGTAGTGCATCTGGACGATAAGCCGGGCATCTTCGGGCAGCCGCACACCGTGGCCGTCCTCGTAGGGCAGCGGTTCTGCCCCGGGGGCCCAGCCGGCGAGCAGCTCCGGTTCAGTAACCCTCGGTCCGCCGAAGCACTCAAAGCCGGGATCGTCGTCTTCTGCCTCCAGGGCGGCGATCTCGTCGTCCTGATCGGAGGTGGCGATATAGGCGAGCATATGGTGGGTGATCTCCAGATTATCGGGGCGAGTATGAACGAGACTGACGAAGGTGTCCTCGTCGAGCTCAGGTTCGATGACGAAGCAGCGGTAGTCGTCGATGCCATCGTCGCCGCCCGGATCGGGCTCGTATTCAAAGCCCCAGTCCAGCGTCAGATCGGGCGTGCCCTCCGGGGTGACAAGGGCCGACTCGTCGCTCTCGTTGCTATCGTCGGCGTCGCCTTCTGCGAAATCGCCATCGATCCACTCCTGGAAGATATCGATTGCGTCGGCGTCGATTCCGCGATGGCCCTGAAACGAGCCGCAATCGTCGGCCGGCGGCCAGGGAGGCATGGTGCCGGACTCCATCGTTGTCAGGCTCAGAGGCGCCGTCGCCTTGACCGACTCGTAGGTCTGTAGCGGGAAGGGAGCCACTGCATCGGCCACGTGGCAATCGGTGCAGTGTTCTTCCATCAGCGGTTTGATATCGCCATAATAGGTCGGCCCCTCGTAGGACTCATGATTTTCCGCCTGATTCTCGGGGTCGCCTTCGCTGTCGTCGTCACCGCAGGCCACCAGGGCGACGGTCAATCCCACAGCGACTATCATCAGTCGAAAATTCATTATCCGCTCCGAGTCAAATATCAGTTGGTAATAACGGCCATCGGCAATGCGGCCAGGCTGAGAACTACTGATTCACCATATCTTGGTCATTGTGATCGTCGAAGAGCCCAAAGTCGAGCCGAACCCCAATGGGGCGGGAATAGTGCGGTCAAGACTAACGTATCCCTGTGAACCCGCTGACTTCGCGGTGCTCGTCAGCGGTGACTGGCTCAGCCTCTGACGGATCGGCGATTTTCGGAGCATGAGGCGCTGATTTACCACGGGGGCAGCGATGAGTCGTAAAAGCTCTTGACGGGAAGTGGCTCACGGGTACACTCACCGGCCCCGGAATGGTTTTCGTTCCGAGACGAGCCGTTCGTGGAGGAGTGGCCGAGTGGTTGAAGGCACCGGTCTTGAAAACCGGCAAGCGGCGACGCTTCGTGGGTTCGAATCCCACCTCCTCCGCTTTAAAATGTGCCCTCGTGGCCGACGGTTTTGCGGTGTTTGATAATTGAATAGCAGTTTTTTTGGAGAGGTGGCCGAGTGGCTGAAGGCGCTCCCCTGCTAAGGGAGTATACGTTTACGCGTATCGAGGGTTCGAATCCCTCCCTCTCCGTTCTTTTTGTATTTTCGGACCGGGCGCTCTCCCGTCGCCTCGCCGGCTGATCTGGCCCGCTTCGGCCTCGAAAAGCCTCGACGATAGCCTCCGGCATCGCCTGCGTTTTTCGAGACCAAAGCAAGCCAGATCATCGAGGCGAGGCCATCGAACCCTAGCAGTCACATGAAGAGTCCGCTCTCCCTTCGGGGGAGCTGTCCGCCCGTAGGGCGGGCTGTGGGGGAGATCGCAGGTGCTCTATGATTCATTGATGGCTCCCCGAAACTCCCCCATTGTCTCGCTTTACTCGACATTTCCCCCGGCGGGGGAAAGGATTAGTGCGGTGAATAACCACCCCGCTTTTCGTGGAAAGCAGCCCACCTATGTCTCGCTTTACTCGACATTTCCCCCGGCGGGGGAAAGGATTAGTGCCG
>SKQC01000459.1 GCA_007119175.1 Myxococcales bacterium
GCATCGCCGACGGCGGTGACCAAAAACCCCTCCAATTCCAGAAAATCGACCAATACGTCGCGGATCGTCGGCTCGTCGTCGACGACCAGAATCCGAGGGGGTCCAAACTCTCCCGTTGAATGTTCGTCAATTGGCATTGGTGAGAAAACTCATCTGGCGGGAACCGACCATCTCCCGGGAGGTCGTCTTAGACCACCCAAAAAAGAGGTCTCCAGCGGTACCACAGGGGCGTTTCGAGCGTCAAATTGAGGTGTTCGCCGCAATCTTCGCCACACCGGCGCTATTCTCGGCATTTTGCCACGGGACCGGCAATGACTTACCCTTCGTAATATTCGCTAAGGGCCCTTTTTCGAGGTTGATTATGCGGCACACCGGTCACTTCGCCATCATGTCGATTTTATTCGTTATCGCCACCGGATTCGGCTGCAGCGACTGCTCGGAGACCGGACAACTCGCAAACGCCGACAATCAGCACAGCGATGTGGCCGGTGATGCCGAGGATGCCACCGACGACGACACAGCCCCCGGCGACCAGGATGCCGGCCAGGATGCCGGCCAGGATACCGGGCCGCAATGTGCCGCCGAACTTCAGTGTGACGAGGCGTGCTGCGAGCCCGACGAATTATGCCTGTCCGGCGAATGCACTCTTCCCGGAGATCCCTGTCAGCACAATCTGGACTGTCCAGACGACGAGTATTGCGAGACGACCCTCGAAAAATGCCTGCCCGGCTCCGCCGGCGAGTGCACCTATCAACCCGACGATGATGCCTTCGATCCGGTCGTGGAGGTCGCCTGGGAAGGCGGGGAGGATACGCCACTTCCGGACCACGATCAGGTCATGATGGCGCCGGCCGTCGTCGATATTACGGGCGACGGTATCCCGGAGATTGTCTTCTCCACCTTTCAGGGCAGCGATTACAATAACGACAGCATTCTGCGCGCCGTCAATGGACGCAGCTTTGAGCCCGTATTCGATCTCACCGATCCGCAAGTGCGGGTCTCCGGAGCCTCCTCGGTGGCCATCGGCGATATCGACGGCGACGGAAGAAACGAAATCGTCGCCATCGCCCCCAATGAAGACGGCGGGGGGCTGATCGCCTTCGACGACCACACCACGGATTGGGAGGTCAAATGGCGAACCGACGGATTCAGCACGAGCTGGGACGGCGCCTACCTCGCCGATCTCGACGCCAACGGCTCCGTGGAGGTAGTGGGGGCAAACCGGGTCTACGACGGGGAATCTGGAGAGCTATTATGCATCAATGACGAGGTCGGTTCCGCGCCGCGCAACTCGCTTACGGCCGATCTCACCGGCGACGGCAATCTGGAGATTGTCGCCGCCAGAGGTGCTTTTCGCTTCGTGCGAAATGCCGACGACACCGTCGACTGTCCCACCCTGTGGACCTACGACGACAATTTTCGCGGATTTCCGGCGGTCGCCGATTTCGGCACCTTCTCCGGTGACGATCACCAATTTGGCGACTTCGACGGCCTCCCCGAAGTCGCCACAGTCAGCCACGACGATATCGAATATATTCTCCGGCTCCACGACGGAGAAACCGGCGATGTGATCTGGTCGCAATCAATGCCCATCGAAGGTCATAGCGTATATGACAGCGCCGAATGTCAGGGGCGCACCGGCGCCGGCCCCCCGACGATCGCCGACTTCAACGGCGATGGACGACTCAATATCGCCACCGCCGGAGCCTGTTTTTATGTGGTGCTCGAAGATACCGGCGAGATATTGTGGAATATGGGCATTCAGGACTTCTCGAGTCGCGTGACGGGCTCGTCGGTCTTTGACTTTCAGGGTAATGGTCGCGCCGAAGTCGTGTATGCCGATGAGTGTTTTTTGCGGGTCTATGACGGAATGGGCAACGACGACGGTGCCACCAACGTGCTCTTCGAGGTGGCCAATACCACGGGAACCACCCGTGAGCTTCCCGTGATCGTCGACGTCAACGGCGACTTTCACGCCGACATCGTTCTCATCGGCAATGACTACTCGCAGGGCATCACCAATCGATGCCGCGACCACTGGGAGGGCTTCGACGAATTGGGCGGACCGAGTCGGGGCATTCGCGTTATCCGCGATAGCGAAAACCGATGGGTGCCGACCCGTCAGGTCTGGAATCAACACGCCTATAGCGTGACCAATGTCTGCGACGGCGTCGACGACTCGCTATGCCCGGGAGTCCAGAATCGACCGGGGGCAATTCCCAGCGGGCGCGTTAATAACTGGGACGTCGACCACCTCAATAATTACCGCCAAAACGTGCAGGGCGAGGGACTATTTCACGCCCCCGACCTGCTGATCACCCACCTCGATGGCCAGTGCAGTGCCGAGGGATTTACCATCGAGGCCACCGTCGCCAATCAGGGCAGTCAAAGCGTCATTGAGGGACTCAACGTGGCTCTCTTTGCCATGGTCGACGGAGAAGAAACCCTGGTCGCTGTGGTCCAGACCACGCAGATGCTCGCCCCGGGGGCCAGCGAAACCATTGTCTACGAGTGGGACGACGCCCCCTTCGAGGTGGGAATCGGCGAAGAGGCTGAGATCATCGCCCGGGCAAATGACGATGGCACCGGACAGCGCCAGTACCGCGAATGCGACGAGACGAATAACGAGCGCACCGCCTTCGTCTTATGCCCGTGTACCGGGAATGAAGACTGCGATCCCGGTCATTATTGTAATCCCGATGGTCTATGCCTTCCCATTGAGGGATGAGTTTTTTCGCACCGCCAGGATAGCGCAAAAGTGTCAGGCCAGGACAAATCCGAATCTGGGGACGATGAGATAATGACGCCCCCAGATCTTCCGCCACCGGAGGAGCGTTCGCTGGAGCTTCCGGCCGTGATCATCGGCGAGCGCGGCGACGACGCTGAGCAACTGCGCTATCGCGTATTGCCGGGCCGAGTCTCAAAGCACCTCGTATTATACCCGGCCTACGCCGCGGTGGGACTGGCCGGGCTTTTGGCCGCGCATTTCTCCATCCGCAGCGGCGAGTGGCACCCACTGATGACCGTGGTGGGGTGGGGACTTTTATTTTGCTGGTACTGGGTCTACGCGGTGGCCTATCGCTATCGGCGCCGATTTATGAAGGTCTTTTCATTATCCATGGCCACACTCACCGCGGGCTCCCTGGTCTTGGTCGCCGCTCTGCGCAGCACGTCGATGGCCGTTCCCGCCGGCGGAGAACTCGTCATAAGGCAGTCACAACCGCTGCTGATCGCCGTCGCCGTCCTGACCACCCTCAGTCTGGCCGCCGTCTTTACCCACGCCATTTACCTGGGGCGAGGGTATCGACAAAAGCGGCTGCATGATAACAATGAGGCCGGATAAAACCGCTTCCCCCCGGGACTCATGGCTGCCGACTCCTTCTTTTATATCCTGTCCGGATTTGCCTTTGCATTCGGGGCGGTGATCGGCTCGTTTTTAAACGTCGTCGCCCACCGTTTCCCGACCGGACAGTCCGTTGTGCTACCGCGTAGCCGCTGTCCGTCCTGCAAATCGCCGATTCGGTGGTACGACAATATCCCCGTCGTCTCCTGGTTTGTCCTCGACGGGCAATGCCGAGACTGCGACGCCCCGATTTCGATGCGCTATGCTCTCGTCGAGCTCGCGACCGGATTTCTGGGCTTCGCCCTGTGGATCAAGGTGGCGGGTCCCCATTTTCGCACTGTCGGTGGAGAGGCGATCCCCGGTCTTCCCGCCCCGGCCCCCAACGTCGCCGCCCTGCCCTGGGGTAGCATTGGACTGGCCTTTGGGCTGTACTTTTTTTTCCTCGCTCTTTTGGTGCTTATCTCGCTGGTCGACGTCGACCACTATCTGATTCCTCACGAATTTACCCTGCCCGGCATTGTCATCGGCATCGTCGGCGTCGGGCTGTTGAATAGCTCTACGGTCATGGCACCGGAATCAATCGTCGCTCTCTGGCCGCCGGTCACCCTGACGAGCAGTCTGATCGGCGCCATCGGCGGTGGCCTGGCCGTGGTGTTATTATTTTATCTATATTTCGCCGTGAGAGGTATCGCCGGACTCGGCGGCGGCGACGTCACCATGATGGCCCTTGTCGGAGCCTGGCTGGGCTGGCCGGCGTTGGTATTCGTCTTCTTCGCCGCCAGCATCCAGGGGCTTATCGCCGCCGGCATCGGCGTCGTATTCGGCGTCGATTTCCTCCGCAATTCCAGTGATATCCTTGCCGAGGAAGACCCACGGGAAGCGGCCCGCAAAGCAGAAGCAGAAAAAGACGGCAATCTCGAGGTCGACGACGACAGCTTGAGCGACGAGAGCGACGAGAGCGACGACGA
>SKQC01000342.1 GCA_007119175.1 Myxococcales bacterium
TCCCTCGGGGTCCGCGGCCAGCCTGGCCGCATTTCGGGCCGTCAGCCCGACCCTTTTAGTGCGCTTTGGCGAATGACTTCGTCACCCCACTGAACGCTTACATGAGAATTTCGTCGCACTGATTATGCCATCCCTTTAGCCCGGGCAAACCACTTGATAGCGGGCATTAACTTGCGACTGATCGCCATGCGCCGAATGGCGTGGTGCGGGTCGACGAGATGGCTATCGAGTGGCCCCTGGCCCAATTCCTCTAATAAGACGCCGAGTGGCACCTCCAACTCCTCCTGGAGTGTGACCAGATCGGCGATCAACTGCGCCATCGGCCGCAGCAACGGCCCGATCCCATAGCGCGCCTGATAGGCCCCGGCCACGTATAGATGGCGGTATTCGGGGCGGACCAGACCGCCGTATAATTGGGGATTTTTTCCCTCCACCGGCACGATCTCGTCGGGCAAAAAGGGAAAAGCCACCTCATAGCCGGTAGCGCAGACCACCAGATCGTATTTTCTGCGATCACCGTCGGCGAAAATCACCGTCTCGCCGTCGACGGCGGCGACATCGCCCACCGGTTCGATTCGCCCCTGTTTTATATATAAAAAGACCTCGGAACTTATGGAGGGATGAGCCTCAAATAGCCGGTGATCGGGCTCGGGGAGCCCGTAATCCTCGTAGCGGCCAATGACAATCCGCAGCAGGGCGCGCAACAGAAGGCGCTGGGCGGCCACGGGCATCCAGGGCTTAATGATCTCGATGACCGGCCGACCAAATAACAACTCCGGCAAAAACCAATACCCCCGCCTGAGACTCCAATGGGCGGACTGACCTCGCCGCGCGGACTCGGCAATGATGTCACAGCCCGAATTTCCGCCCCCTAAAACGAGCACCCGTTTATCGTCGAGTTGCTCCGGACTTTTATAATCCTTGCTGTGGATCACTTCCCCTTCGTAATCATCGACCCATCCTGGAAATTGCCGCGCCCAGTGATGCCCGTTGCAGACGATGACACCGCGGTAGATCTCTTCAGTGCCATCATCGAAGCGCACATCCCACAGCTCGTCGTCGCGATATTGGACCTCGTCGACCTCGGTTTCAAAGCGCAGATCTTCGTCGAGGCCAAATTTTTCAGCATAGGCCTCGAAATACCGGCACATCTGCTCGGCACTGGGAAAGTCGGGATAATCCTCAGGCATCGGATAATCGCTGTACTCCGTGGTCTTGCAGGAGCTGACGATATGGGTGGACTCATAGACCCCGTGCGCCCAATTTCCGCCCACATGATCGGTGGCCTCGACGTGCTCATAAGCAATATTGGCCTCGCCAAGTGCCTTGGCCACGGCGAGCCCCGTCGGTCCGGCGCCGATCACCAATTGTTTTTTGCTCCTCTTCACGTTGCGCCTCGCCTGATCGTTGCACTACTGTCCACAGCGTAAAAACGCATTGTCCACGGGTCAACGCAGCCGCCTGGAGCCACCATGAAAACCCTCGCCGATCGAATCGCCGTCGTCACCGGCGCCGCCAGTGGCATCGGCCGCGCCACTGCAAAAGCCCTCGCCGAGTCCGGCTGCCAACTCGCCCTGGTAGATATCGATTCCCACGGTCTCGACGAGACTCGCGCTCAGATCGAATCGGAACACTCCGTTCAAAGCATCTGCTATGAGGCTGATGTCGGCGATGCCGAGGCCGTAAAACAACTCGCGACCGCCGTGGCCGACGATTTTGGCGCCGTCCACATCGTCGTCAACAACGCCGGCATCAACGTAACGGCCTCCTTCGACGAACATACCATTGCTGATTTCGAAAAAGTATTCGCCGTCAATATCTGGGGCGTCATCCATGGCTGTCGCGAATTTCTGCCCCACCTTCGGCGCGCTGACGAGGGCCATATCGTCAACATCTCGAGCGCCTTCGGCATCGTGGGCGTCGCCCGCCAGACTGCATATTCGGCATCGAAATTCGCCGTGCGAGGTTTCTCGGAGAGTCTCCACGAGGAATTACTCCACAGTCATATCAACGTCAGCGTCGTCCATCCGGGCTGCATCGATACCAATATTATTCACACCGCCCAGATCTCCGAGAATCTACCGGCCGAGGAGATGCGCTCGTATTTCAACCGCCGCGGGTGTCATCCGCAAGTCGTAGCCCGGCGGATCGTGGGCGCCATTCGCCGCAACGAACACCGCGTATTAATCACCCCTGAAACCCATCTATTCGACGGGCTCCGTCGGCTATTTCCCACCATGGGCAATCGGATCGCCAATTTAGTGATGGATCGGCTGCTGGGGATTTAAACGAGCCGTCCTGCCAATCAGTCGAAATGAAGTTCGATCTTGTCGGTGGTGGCAAAATAAAAGTCGACCTTGTCGAGGCCTTCAATGGCGGCCTCACCGCTTCGAACGCGGCGAATCTCAAGGTCGACCTCGTCGCTGAACTGACTCAGCTCGCGCAGCCTGGAGGCGGAGACAGAAAAAGCGCCGTGGTCGCGGGCTCGGCATTGAATACGAGTCTGGTCGGGACCATATCCGGCGGAGAGATCGATGAAGACCTCTTCAGTACTCCAGACGCCGTCGTCAGACGCCCAGACCAGCTCGAGTGCCTCATCAGCGGCCACCGAGAGCACCGTCTCATCGCGGATTTCCTCGCCGTTGGCGGCCAATAAGACGATCGGATCCGGGGCCTGCAACGTCACGTCGAATGCGCCGGCCTGCGCGGAGCCGGGAGCGATGAATCGATAATCGCTTCCCGGATAATATTCGACAAAATCCCGGGCCCCAAGATCGCTCCACTCACTTCCGTAGACCACGCCGTAAAACGAGCTCAATAGATCGGGCAGCCGACGGGGCTCAAGGGTCAGCGTGTCCTGCGGCGACATCACGTCGATTTCGCCGACGTCGAGAAGATGCAGCGAGACCGGCTCGTGGCCCGCCGGCGCCGAGGCGCTGCCAGTGCTCAACTGACAGGACTCCATCTCCAGACCGCGCCGCGGCATCCACACCTCGAGGGCTTCCAGGGCAGAATCCACCGGGACGCCCCGGGCGTCGAGAAATTGGGCCTGCACATCGACCCCCTCGTCGTCTGTCGAGCGGGGATAGACGAACTCCGCCGACAGCGCTCCGTAGCGCTCCTCGACGACCGACGCCTCATCGGCATCTGCGGCCCCCTCCGAGAGCGCATCTTGAGAAGAACAGGCCGCCATCAATCCCGCGGCCAACACTCCCGAAATGACGATTTGATGGGTCTTTCTCATGATTCGAAAATTCTCCTGCAACCATTCGTTCTCTGGCCGAATTACACTACACGCCATCTTATCGACCTGCAAGATCGGGGGATCGATTGGCATCGCACCCGCTGCTGATCTACATTGGCTTTGACGCTCCGCGTCGCACGGACATTCAACCCATTTCTCTTAACAACCACGCGCACCTATGAACGAGACCTTTACGGGAACCACGTCTTATATCTCCAGCACCGAATTGAGCGAGGTGGTCAACGTCGCCCTGGCTTTGCAGCGCCCTCTTTTGGTGCGCGGCGAGCCGGGCACGGGAAAGACCTTATTGGCCCACGCCGTAGCCGACTCGCTGCAAATGCCTCTGATTCGCTGGCACGTCAAGTCCTCCACCGGCGCCGACGAGGGATTATACCACTACGATACCGTCCAGCGCCTCAACGACAGTCGCTTTGGCGACGGCGACGTCAGCGACATCGAAAATTATATCAAACTCGGCCCGCTGGGACGGGCCTTTGAAGCCGATGAGCGCTGCGTGGTCCTCATCGACGAGATCGACAAAGCCGATCTGGAATTCCCCAACGACCTGCTCCACGAGCTCGACGCCATGCGCTTTGTCATCGACGAAACCGGCCGCGAGGTCGTCGCCCAGCACCGGCCCTTCGTTCTCATCACGTCGAACGCCGAAAAAGAGCTACCCGACGCCTTTTTGCGGCGCTGTATCTTTCATTATATCGACTTTCCCGACCCCGATCTGATGCGCGATATCGTCGACGTTCACCATCCCGACATGGAGCGCGAACTATTAGATCAATGCCTTCAAAAATTCTACTGGCTGCGCGAGCGCCCGAACCTTCGAAAACGCCCATCTACCGGCGAGCTCATCGACTGGATCGGCGCCCTTATTCGCTCCGGACTCGATGCCGAGGGCCTGAAAGACGATTTTCCCTTCCTGGGAGTCCTCCTCAAAAAAGAGCGAGACCTGGTCGCCATGCAGGGCTAGCCCGGATTATTCATGACACGCCTACTGTGGCTCATCAGCGCCAAAATCCCTTTATCTCGCTCCTTGACGATGCGCTGCA
>SKQC01000235.1 GCA_007119175.1 Myxococcales bacterium
ATACCAGTGAGCGCTTCCAGGAGCAGTTCAACTATTATATGGGTAAGTTTTTCTACGATTATAATCGCATGGACCTCGCTCTGGAATACCTGGATCAGATTCCCGATACGGCCCCGGAATACCCGGAGTCGCGCTACCTTGCGGGGGTCGCGAAATTGGACGACGAGGTCGGCGATATTCCCGGCGCCCTGCGCAACTTTGAGCGGGCGATTGTGGCTGCCGAGGCCGCCGGTGATGACAGGGCCGGCGATATCTTACAGCTCGGCTATCTGGCCCTGGCACGGGTGTTTTTCGAGGTCGGTTTCTTCGACGTCGCTCTGTATTATTACGAGCAGATCCCATCGGAATCAGCCCGTCACGCCGACGCCATGTTCGAGTCCGCCTGGAGTTATTTTATGAAAAATGACTTCGAGCGGGCCCTCGGCGCCTTCCACTCGTTGCACAGTCCCTATTATGCGGGCCGCTATTACCCGGAATTATATATTCTGGAGGCCACGGCCTATCTCAACCTGTGTAATTTTCACAAAAGCCAGCGCGCGCTCACCGAGTTTGAACGCCAGTATTTAGAGCAGCGCCCGGCATTGCAGACCTTTCTCGAGGAGACCTTTGAGCCCGAGGCCTACTGGGAGTTGATGGAAACCGCGTATTCCGAAAACGGAAATCCCAAACTTCCGCGGCTATTTACCAATGCGGTGCTGGAAAACTTGACCTTTTATAATATTTTCCAGGTCGTCCGCAGCCTGGAGCAGGAGCGCGACTCGCTGATGGGCAATATCGATGTCCTCGGCGAATTCGGCGAGGACGTCTTGGAGCGCGTGGAGTACCAGCTCGCCATGAATATCGAAGAAGGGGGCATTGTGGTCCAACAGGCGCTGACGGAAGTCGATCAGGACCTGCAGCAGTGGGAGAGCAACGCCCAGCGCATCCAATTCGACATCCAGAACGAAGAACGCGACGAGATTCGACGCCGGATGCAAAATCCGGACTACGAGCGCCAACAAGCCGAGGGCGGCACGACGTTGATGGTCGTCGCCGACGACTGGCAGGCCTGGCCTTTTGAGGGCGAGTACTGGTTGGACGAAGTCGACAGTTATCGCAGCCAAATGCGAACGGAGTGTATTGAGCCATGAACCAACGCCATATCATAAAGACTTCGCTGATCGCCGCCACAATGCTGGCCGTGATGGTCTCGGCATCCACCGTGGCCGCTCAGGACGTCACCGAATCCGATCGGGCGACCACCGATGATATCATGGACGCCGCCTCCGAACGGCTCGGCGGTCAGGTCGAGGACGAAGAAGAACGTCAGGTCGAATCCGATCTCGAAGATCAGGCCGACGTCTCGTTGGAGGACTTCGAGGCAGCCGAAAGGGGACTGACCCCGGAGGAGCTCGATCAGTTACAGCAGGAGCTGGAAGCGCAAAATCAGGACATGATCGACCAGCTTCGCGACATTATCTCCGGCTCCCCCCACGATCCGCAGCGGCCGGACTGGATGTTTCAAAAAGCGGAGCTGATGTGGGATCTGCGCCACCTGGAGTATCTGCGCGAGCGCAACGACTATAACGCATGTCTCGATGCCGCCTTTGAGGGCACCATCGACGAGGAAGACTGCGACGAGCCAGATCCCGAATACGGCGAACCCCAGGCCATTTACGAGCAGATCTTGCAGGAGTTTCCGGACTACGGACGCCTCGACGAGGTCATCTTTCGCCTCGGCAGCGCCCTGTTGGACGCCGACGAAGGCGCCCAGGCCGTCAATCACTTAAATCGGCTGGTCTCCGACTATCCGAACTCCCGTTACGTCGAGGACTCCTATCTGGCCCTCGGCGATTATTTCTTCGCTCAGCATATGACCGGAGCGGCCAAGGATAATTACAACGAGGTGCTGGAGTATCAGGATTACCAGAACTACGATTACGCCCTCTATCAGTTGGGTTGGACCAATTATAATATGGGCGAATACCGCGGCAGCGCCGACCGCTTCAAGCAGGTCATCGCCCGCGCCGAAGACGACGCCGCCTGGGGTCTTCTCGTCGACCGGGCGGCCAACGATATCATCCTCGCTCTGTCCAATCTGCCCGACGGATGGATCGAGGCCCGCGACTACTTTACCGAGATCCGCGGCATCGAATTCGCCTACCAGCAACTCGAGACGATGGCTGCCCACCTGGAGATGCAGGGAATGGACGATCAGGCCATCGCCGTCTACGACTGGCTTATCGACGAGCAGCCCGCCGCCGCCGACGTGCCCGACTGGATGGACGCTATCACCCGTTCACTGCGAGAGGTCGATTTCGACGGCTACGAACAGCGCGTCGTGGAATACGTCGACTACCTACACCCCGACGGCACCTGGCGACGACAAAATGCCGACGAGGAAGAGGCCATCGCCTTTGCCGAGCGATTTATGGAGCGAAATCTTTCTCGACTCGGCTTTCACCACCACAGCGAGGCCCAGGACAGCGGAGAGAGCGCCCAATACGCCCAGGCCGCCGAGTATTATCAGCAATTTATCGACCTCTTTCCGGACCACCATCTCTCATTCGATATGACGTTTTTCCTCGGCGAGATCTACCTGCACAGCCTCGAGAACTACGATCAGGCCGCCGTGCAGTATCAACTGGTCGTTGAGTTGTATCAGGATGACAATATCCCGGAAGAAGCCGACGAAGACGAAGTGGAGGCACTGGTCCGCGACGCCGCCTATAACGTGGTCGTCGCCTACAACCACCTGGTCCGCGAGCACCATCCGGAGAGTGTCCTGGTCGATATGGCCGAGCGCGCCGGTGACGATCCGGAGCTGACGACGGCCGGCATCGACGAGGTCACAGACGAGGAAGGCGAAGCCGAAGAGATCGAACGCCAGGACCTGCTTCAGTGGGAGGAGGGCTTCGTTCAGGCCAGCGACCAATTCTCCGAGATGTATCCCACCGACGATATCACGCCGACCGTGGACTATGTGGCCGCCGAGATTTATCGAAATCGCGGCCACTACGACAACTGCATTCCCCGCTACGAGAGCATCATCGAAAATGCCCCGGAACATACCTACGCAAGCTTTGCTGGAAACTCTCTTCTGGAGGCCAACTACAGGCTTCAGGAATGGGACGACGTCGAGCGCTGGGCGCGCCACCTTCTGGAACGCGAGATCTTCGATGTGACACCGGAAGACTCGCTGACCTCGGCGATCGCCTACGCCATCAACCAGCGGGCCATCGAATTGGACGCCGACGACCGACAGGATGAAGCATCGGAGGAGTATCTCCGGCTGGCGGAGGAATTTCCGGACTCCGATCTGGCCCCGGGAGCGCTCTTTAACGCTGCCGTCATGTTTGAGCGCGGCGACGAGGTCACTCAGGCCGTCGAGATCTATATTCAGGTCGTCGACGAGTATCCGGACTCCGAACAGGCGCCGGATGCGCTCAACGTTCTCGGGCTAATCCACGAGGCGCGCACCGACTTTAATCGCGCCGCCGACTTCTTTGCTCGCCTCGGCGAAGAGGACTATCGCGACTCCGAATGGTCCGCCGACGCCGTGCTCAATGCCGCCGTGCTGCGCGAGGCCATGGAGGAATGGGACCTCGCAATTGCCACCTATGAAGACTACCTGGGCTATTTCGACGATCAGATCGACGATCAGCAAGAGGTCAAATATCACCTGATTTACCTGGAGCAAAACCGCGACAACTGGGAGGCAAGCCGTGACCGCTTCCACGATTATCTCGAGGAGTTCGACGGAATGATTCCGCCGGAGGAATTAGTCGAGATTCACCTCGAGCTGGGGCTGCTCGCGGAGCGTTTGCAGCCCAGCGACTGGGAAGAATTGGCCGATGAACACTTCACTAAGACCCTTGAAATCTGGCAGGACGAAGCGCTGTGGCAGGAGGAATACGGCGAGGAAGCCGCCGCCTACCGAACCGCTAAACGCCACGAACCGGCGCAGGCCCGCTTTCACCAGGCGGAAGTGATCTTCCGCAAATTCCAGGGCGTTGAATTGTCATTTCCCCCGGAAAACCTCGCCGAGACGGCCACGGAAAAGGCCGAATATCAGCAGGAAGCGGAGGGTATGTTTCACGAGATCATCGAGATGGGCAGTCCGAAATGGGTCGCCGCCAGCGCGTTCCGCATCGGTCAGAGCTATCGCGATTTTGCAGAAGCGCTATTTAATCTGCCGATCCCCGACGACGTTCCTGAAGAATTACACTTCGAATATGAGATCTCCGTCGACGAATTGGCGCTGCCCCTGCAAGAACAGGCCCTCGATGCCTTTAATTCGGCATTGAATCTGGCCCTGCAATACGAGGCATATAACGAGTGGAGCAGTCGCTCCGCAGCGGAGATCAGCGATCTGGAGAGTGCCTCCTTTCCCATTACCGGTCAGGACGGCGTCGAGGTGGAGCATAACCGCGTGGAGTTTTTCTCGCCGCTGCCGGTCACGGAGATGAGCGTTGTCCGCGAGCGTGGTGCCGAGCGCTGGGAGCGCATCAAGCCCGAGGAGCCGGACCCGATGGATGAATTGGAGCCCGGCGAAGAGCCTCCGCAGGAGACTGACACCGATACCGAGGACGCACCGCAGGCCGGCGCCAGCTAAACAAACCGGACTCGCGAGCCGAATACTGGCATCGCACCACTGGTTAACGAGGATATTTTGAGAAAGACAACGGAGAGGTCCATGAGTTCTCTACGCTACGGTCTACCCCTGCTCGTCGTGCTCGCTTTGTCGGCCGGCTGGGCGTGCAGTTCCACCCCTACCGTACCTGATGAGCCCGAAGAGCCCGAGCTGAGCGAAGTCGAGCTCACCGCCGAGGAGACCCACCTGTCGGTGGAGGCCCTGGAGGCTTTCGCCGAAGGAGTCGCCCTTCTCGACAGCGACTTTTCTGGGGCCGCCCAATTGCTTGAGCGGGCCGTGGACTTAGAGCCCACCTTTGCGGAGGCTCACTATAATCTGGGGCTGCTATACGGCGACATGGATCGACCTGAAGAGGCGGTGGAACATATCCAGACCGCCCGCGACCTCGATCCCGACATCTTCGATTATACGGTGGCCATGGCCAAGGCCTATGCCGAAGCTGAAGAATACACCGACGCCCGACGCCTATTTAACGAGGTGGTTACCCGGGAGCCCCACAATCTGACGGCGATCAACAACCTGGCCGTCATCGCTCTGCGGGAGGGAAATGAGGAAGAGGCCCTGGAATATGTCGAAGAAATTTTGCGCGAGGACAACGATAACGTCGGTGCCCTCAACACCCTGGGCCTGATTTATATGGAGCGCGAGAATATCTCCCTTGCTCAATACGTGCTCGGCCGCGCACTGGAGCAAGACGAAACCAATGTCGACGTCCTCAATAACCTCGGCCTGGTATATAAGCAGGATGGTGATGTGCCGATGGCCGTGCAGCACTTCGGAATGGCTGTCGATAACGACGGAAATTATCTGGAAAGTCGCCTCAATCTGGGCTCGATCCTCATCGAGTACCTCGATTACGATCGGGCCAACGAGCATTTTCGTCGAGCCATCGAAATAGCCCCCGAAAATTGCGTGGCAAACCTCGGCAAGGGAGCGACCTCGTTTGCACTTCGCAACTACGCGCAGGCTCATGAGTATTACGAGTATTATCTCGACCACTGCGATGACGAGCATCTCTCAAGTTATGAGCGTCTGGCCTCGCTCAATGAGGGCCATATGCAGCGGCCGGAAGAGGCGATCTACTATTACGGCAGACTCCTCGAGTTGGAGGAGGACGAAGACAAGCTGGAACAGTATCAGGCTACGATTAACTTCCTTGAAAATCAGCTCGAGCAGGCCCAGCAGTCCGAGCCGGACGTCCAAGATCAAAGCGACGGCGAAGAGGCGGCAGACGCCGACGAGGCTGAGGAGTCCGAAGAGCCGACTCCGTGACGCTCTCCATACGCCAACGCCACTTCGAGGGCCGATCGTAGACTCCAATGACGGTGGCTTAGATTGACGGATGAATTTGTGGTTTGATAAGTTGCGGGGGCGTCCCAACGGCGATTAAAATCAGCTTCTGACCGAGGTGTTAAGCCATGTTGAGAAAACAACTCTTTGTATTAGTCGTCGTCATGGCGATATGCTTTGCAGCTCCAGCGCTCGCCGATGACGGCGAAGCCGATACCGAGTTTTACGACTTCGAAAATATGCATATCGACGGCGAATTCGTCTCTCCTGATCTGGAACATATGCAGGCTCAAGGGGAAGCGCAGTTCGACCGGTTGCTCAATTTACAGACCAGCTTTATCCCCAAGGTCGAACAGAGTACGGAAGAGCCATCATTTCGCTAGTCCCGAGCGCATTTGCGTCCATCTGTCTGCAGAGACCAGTCGGGGTGGCATACGGAAGGGCCAGGCCCGATGAGGGGACGGTCGTCGACCAGCTAAATTGGACCACTCAAGGAGCAGTTCCACAATGAAAATTATTTGCGATAGCTGTGGGGCCAAGTATTCCATTGCTGATGAGAAGGTCCAGGGAAAGGTGTTCAAGATTCGCTGCAAAAAGTGCAGCGAAGTCATTGTCGTGGAGGGCAATGAATCCGCCGGTGGCGGCCAGGAAAGCGCCGATGACTACAGTGGTGCCTACGAAAGTGGCGGAGCCGCCGAGTGGTACGTGGTCATCGACGGCGAGCGTGTCGGCCCGGTGACGCCAGAAGAGGTAGAGGCCTACTTTACGGCCGGAAAACTCCACGCTGAGAGTTATGTGTGGAAAGACGGCCTCGACGACTGGGTGATGCTGGAGACGCTCAACGCATTTGCCCATATTACTCAGGATGCGGCGGGACCGAATGAAGAGACCATGATCGCCGACCAGTCCGGGCGCGCCGTCAGCGGCTCTCAGGCCCATGTTGGCTCGGATGCTGTGGAACAACCGGCCAGCCATGACTCAATGGCCGCCGCCCAGGCCCAGGGTGACTATGGCGATAGTGGCGCCGAGCTCGGGGGCTACGACGATCCGGGAACGCCCGATGCCGCTGATGCAACAGGCGTAATGGATCCGTCGACGTTCGAGAATTACGAATCCTATATGGAGGGGGATGAGCCAGGGCAGCAAGAAGCCCAGGTTCAGAGCGACTCCTATGCCGCAGTGGACTCCGGGGGAGGCTATGACAGCGGAGTCGGCGGCGGTGGTGGTGGCGAGGCCGTGGCTTCCGCATCTGCCGGTGGGTTCGACGACGGCGGCTTTGATGATGGAGGCTACGACGACGGTGGCTTTGATGATGGAGGCTACGACGACGGTGGCTTTGATGATGGAGGCTACGACGACGGCGGCTTTGATGATGGAGGCTACGACGACGGCGACTACGAGTCCGACGAAGGCGGAATGTTCGCCGCCTTCGATTCCGACGACGACGAGGCATATGCAGCCGACGACGGCTACGGTCAGCAAGGCGATGTATCGCCCGATCTGAGCGGTTCTGCCGACGATCTTGTGGAGGCGCGAAATGAAAATAGCGTCCTCTTTAGCCTCAGTAGCGTCGATCAGGTCGAGGCGGTCAAAAAGGGCACAGCCAACTCTACCGGCCAGGCACAGGGAAGCGATAAATCGGGTTTGATCGACATTCAGTCATTGGCGTCGACTCACGCGGCGATGAAAGACGGCGGCCCGGCATCAACGGTTGACGACGAGGAGTTCGGTGCGGGCACGATGAGCATGCCGGCCTTGATGCCCAGTGGCAGCCATAAGAGCAATACGGGGCTGATTGTCGGCGTTTCCGTGGCTGCCGCCATCCTGGTGGTCGGTCTGGTCGGCGTGATCTTATTTCTCGTTATGGGCGATGATGAACCTGCCGAGCAGCAGGTCGTGGTTGCTCAGGACACCCAAGAAGACGACGAAGACGAGGCCGCCGAAGAAGACGAGGCCACCAGAGAGGCCGAAGAGGCTGCCGCCCTGGCCCGTCAGGCCGCCGATGATGAGGAAGATGACGAAGAGGACGGCGAAGAAGAAGACGACGAGGCAGCAGAAGCCGAGGAAGAAGAAGAGGAGGCGGTCGCTCAGGCAGCGCCGAGCCGACCCAGCCCTAGCCCTAGCCCCAGTCCGAGTCCCAGCCCCAGCCCCAGTCCCTCAGAGAGTAGCGGAAGCAGCGACGATGGTGGCGGCGGAGGTGGAGGTGGAGGCATCCTGGGCCAGATCGATCAGGATGAGCCACAGCAGCAGGCGGAGCCCGAGCCTGACCTTCCCGATCGGTTGTCGCGTTCGATGGTGACCAGCACCACCCGCCAGCACAACTCACAGGTTCGCACTTGCGCCAACAACTCCAATCCCGACGGCTTGACCGGTAATGCGATGATTCGTTTCGTCGTCCTCGGCTCCGGTCGTGTGCAATCGGCGTCTGCACAGGGCGAATTTTCCGGCACCGAAGTGGGCCGATGCATCGAAGGAGTGGTCGAGGGGATGCGCTTTCCCGAAACTAACGATGATGCGCGAACGATCAACTTTCCCTTCGCCGTGCGCTGAATCTCAAAATAGTGTGGGGAAGGCGGGTCAGCGAAATTCGACCTCTGTGTTGAGCAGGCGTTTAAGGCGCGGCTCTTCCATTCGCACAGACAGGGTCGATCCACCGCCGACAGTCACCAGGCCGGCCGGGGCACCGGAGGGTTTGCGCACGTATTTTGCGTGCGTGTAGGTGATATCGACGACGGTGTCGCTACTGCCGCGCGAGAAATGGGCGGCCAGTGTGGCGGCGTCGACGAGATCTTCACTTTTGGGATCCTCTCCTTTGCGAATGCGAAGAATGACGTGAGCCCCGCGCCAATTTCGGGCGTGCAGCCACATGTCCCGGCCGCGAGCAATCGATGTGGTCAGTGTATCGTTGTGGGCGGCCCCGCGCCCCACCAGAATGGTGGCGCCACTCTTGGCTTTGAATTCCCGGTAGGGCGGCAGGGCTTTTTGCCGTTTGGGTCCGGAGTAAGTCCCCTTTGGCCGGGTCTTGAGCAGCCCCTTATCTTCTAATTCTTCGCGATAGGCATTCATCTCCTCGATGGTCTCCAGATCGTCGATGCGCTGACGAGCGCTGGCCAATTCGTCGCGCAACTCAATGCTCTCCAAAAGCCGGGTCTCGACCTTGTCGCGAGCGTCGTTATAGCGACGGTATTGGTGAAAATAATACTCGATATTCTGTTGCAATGACCGGGACGGATCGACGGGGATCTCGATCTTCGGCATACCCTCTTGATAAAAGTCAGGCACTGTCACCGACGATGCTCCCGGCTCTACGTCACCGTAGGCGGACTGAAGAAGTTCGCCGCGGCGCCGGTATTTGTCAGCGTCTTCGATATTCTCAAAATCCGATTCAATAGCGCTGACACGGCGTTTGAGACTTTTGTGGCGCGATTTTAGCCGTGACCGAAGAGATTGCCGAAGTTCGCGGCGTTTTCGTTCCTCCAATGATTGTGAAAAGTCTCGGGCCAGTCTTTCAGAACGGCTGCCGTCGCCGGTAAGCTCGGCGAGCCCGGCACGGACCTTGTCGTCATCCGCCCATTCCGGCGGTGGCGGCGGTGTCTGATAGGAGCTTCCCGGATCGGCTGAGCGCTCGCCCAGTATTCGTCCCTGACCGGTGGCCACGAGCTGTCCATCGCCGTCGACCAAAAAGAAATTCGGGTGCCGCCCGAGCAATTCGGCGACAAGCGTCATCGGCTGGCGTGGCGCTTTTTCGTCGTCCGATTGCGGCTCCCAATCCGGATCAATGGCCTGCAAATCGATAAAGACGATACGATCGGCGTCGCCGACGGTGATTGCCTCGATCCAGGCGCCGTGAATCCATTTGCGCAACAACATGGTAAATGGCGACGGATGGTCTGGCTGTTGCGGCTTTTTCTCCACCAGATGAAGCCTGGTATCCTTCGCCTCGGTACTGATCAGCAGATGATGGGTGATGCCCGGCGAACGGAGCTGAAAGACGAGCTTATTGGGCGTTGATTCAAATACTTTCTGAATCCGAGAGGGGACGACCATGTCGCTCAATTCCTGGACGACAAGTTCGATTTCACGGCGGGAGAGGTTCATGATTGGCCGACAAATTTGGAAAATGATCGAAGCGTGATAGCGTATGGCCCGTCGTTGCCCTGCGGTTGGGAATAGGAGCGCAGGCAGAGGCTATTTTGAGTAGTACGTTTGGCGACGCCACGGATCCTACAGATGAAAGACAACTCAGCAGACAGCACAACTTCGGCGCGATGGCTCCCGGTGACCGTGGTCATCGTCGCCGCGCTCTTACTCGCCGGATGCGCTGTATTCTCCGGAAGTCAGGACGATGACGATAATGAGCAGGCGCAGTGGCATTACGATATGGGCAATGGATATTTCGAGTCCAATGACACGACGCATGCCATCCGCGAGTTGACGCAGGCCCTCGACCACGATCCGGAACATGTGGACGCCCATTATTTGATCGGTTTTATCTATATGGGGCGCCGCGATCACCGACGGGCGATCCAGCATTTTCGCGAAGTGTTGCGCATCGAGCCCAATTATCACAACGCCCGCAATAATCTCGGTACGGTCTATCTGGCCGTGGAGCGCTGGGAAGAGGCCGTCGAGCAATTCAATCTGCTGCTCGACGAGCCGATGTATACCACTCCTGAGTTGGCTCATAATAATCTGGGCTGGGCCTATTTTAATATGGGTCGTCATGCCGAGGCATTGGAACACCTTCGGATGGCCGTTTATTTATCGCCCGATATGTGTCTGGCCGATAATAATAAAGCTCGGGTCTACGAGGAGATGGGCAACATCTCATATGCCAAGCGCCATTATCGGCGGGCCATTGAAAAGTGTCCGCAGGAGTATCAGGAGCCTCATTTTTATCTGGGTCGACTGCTCCAGAGCGAAGGGGATTCCAACGCCAAAGCGCACTTCGACCGGTGCATCGAGATCCGCTCGCGCAACGATCTCGCGGAGCGATGCCGACAATATCTGGAAGTGTGGTAAACGCCGGTGCAGTTGGTTGTAAATAATCGGAAATGACTTCAGAGGGGAACGGCGTCGATATCGACGACCAGGGTGAGCTTTTCGCGGTTTCGAAGAGTCCCCATGGGCGCACGATATGGTTTTAAGCCGAGGTCGCTATGGCCAATATCGATGCGTCCGGAGACCAGAAGGCGGGGAGATAAGTCGACGGAGACCGGAAATTCAAATTCGAATCGATGTCCGCGCACGCTCATATTGGTGTCGAGCACCCACAGCCCGGACGGTTCGGGTCGAGCACCGGTGACACGGAATTTAATGGTCTCGTGACGATCGGCGTCGAGTTGGCCGTCAGCCAGCATATTATTGCGGGTCATCTTTTGGTCGCGCTCAGAGACGGTGCCGTCGAGGTCAACACGGGCCCGATCGTCGGCGTCGTCGACGACCAGCGATCGAACCGGGAAGTTCAGGGAAAATCCGAGTTTTTCAGGGTGATCGGGATCGATGGCCACCGTCGACGTAAAGTCGGTGGCTCGTACCACATGGTCGTGGCCCAGCCGAGATAAGAGCTTTCCGTCATCGTTGTGGACGATGATGGCGGCAAATGTATTACTCGGGCGAAGCCTGTAGCGTCGATTGCTCATAGAGTTCTCTTGGGCAGTCCCACCATGGTGATGCCGAGGCTATTCGGCGGCGGCGTCGACGGGATCGAAGGTCGTCTTCCGGCGGCGAAGCTGGGCCTGTCCGGGGGTTGAGATGAGCATTCCCCGGGCGGTTTTCGGGCAGAGATTAGCGGCGTTGGCCTCGTCGGTATCGATATGCATCTCCAATTTGAAGTCGGGAGAGACGCGAACCAAAACGTCGCCGAAGACCAGATCGCGATCGCCGCCGGTGATTGCCACCTCGACGACATCGCGGTCGTCGACGCCAAAATGTTCAGCATCCTCGGGCGTCATGTGGATGTGGCGCCAGGCGCAGATGACGCCGTTTTTGAGCTCCACTTTTCCCGCTGGCCCCTCCAGAAGGATGCCCGGTGTATTGTCGATATCTCCGGAGGCCCGCACCGGGGCATCGACGCCGAGTAGAAATTCATCGGTCCTGGCGATCTCGACCTGATCGATATTGCGGGGCGGGCCGAGAATGCGCACTGAATTGATTCGATCTTTGGGACCGACGACATCGACGGTCTCCTCGGCGGCGTATTGTCCGGGCTGAGACAGTGGGTTGCGCGAGGTGAGTTCGTATCCCTCACCGAATAGTTTTTCCACAGTCTCCTGGCGCAGGTGGATATGCCGCGCCGAGACGGCGACCGGGATCGGGCGGTGGTCGTCGAGCCGATCTTTGCCGAGGACCAGTTGCGAGGTGTCCTCGGCAATGGCGTAGCTCTCATCGGTCTGAATGACCAATAGATGAGTGCGGCTTGTGGCGGTGGAGATGCGCTCGACGGGATTGTCGGTGTTGACCTCGATTTCCCGGTTTCGGTCCTCGTCGAGGTGAGCCCCCAGAAATTGAAAGCGCTGAGCGACCCGGTGGCGGATCAATGCGCTATTTTCGCCGATGCCGGCGGTGAAGACGATGGCGTCGACGCCGCCCATGACCGAGGCGTAGGCACCGATATATTTTCGCAATCGGTGTGAAAAGACCTGGATGGCCAGTCGGCAGCGATCGTTTCCTTCGGCGGCCATTTGCTGGATATCACGCATATCGTTGGTGATCCCAGACAGGCCGCGCAGCCCGCTTTTTCGGTTGATCAGATCGTCGAGATCGTCGGCGTCGTAGCCCTCTTCACGCATAAGGTGGATCAAGATTCCGGGGTCCACATCGCCGGAGCGAGTGCCCATGACCAGACCCTCCACCGGAGTCAGGCCCATGCTGGTTTCGATGGAGCGGCCGTATTCGACGGCGCAGACGCTGGCCCCATTTCCCAGGTGACAGGTAATAAGGCGCAGATCGCGCAGATCGGTATCCAGGTATTCAGCGGCCCGCTGGGCGACAAAGCCATGACTGATGCCGTGGAAGCCGTAGCGGCGAAGATCGCCTTTTTCGACGAGGTCGCCGGGCAGAGCATAGGCCCTGGCTCGTGTGGGCAGTGTGGCGTGGAAAGCGGTGTCGAAGACGGCCACATGATCGATATCGGGCAAGATACTGCGCGCCGCCCGGATGCCCTCCAGATTCGCCGGGTTGTGCAAAGGGGCGAGCTCACAGAGCTCTTCGATGGCAGACTCTACCTCGTCGTCGATGCGCACGGGGTTTCGAAAGCGCTCGCCGCCGTGGACGACGCGGTGGCCGACGCCGGAGATCTCGATATCAGCCGGCAGGTTGTCCAAAAACCTCGGCAATGCGTCCTCAAGTACGGCGCCGTGACCGGACAGTCCGCTGGCGAGCGACAAGGGCTCGCCGTCAATTTCGGCGACCGGGCTCGACTCTTGGATTCGCTCTACGGTCATCGAGCTGGCACTTCGACCGGAGAAATGGTCGAGAACATCGGCCTTTATTGAGGAACTGCCACAATTGATGACGACGATATGCATGATCCGACCTCTGGAAAATATTCACTGTAAGTGCGCGTTAGAATTCCACAGGCAGGCCAGTGTGACAACCGCTCTTGCGTAGTCATCGATGTGCGCACAGCCGGGGGGGGCGGTCGTCTGAAGACTATAGGGATGCAAAGGGCAGACAGGGAGGTGTGAATTGGTTTGATTGTGGGCGTGCAATTGGCGCTTGTCCTTGAGTTGGGCATGGTTGGTCGTTAAGGTGGCGCGACTTAGTCGGAATTGGCCGATTTTGGCCCTGTGTGACGTGAAATTTTGGAAAACTGAACTGTTGCTCGGTTGCGATTTGGTCGCAAGCGGCGATGAATCTGGGAGTGTGGTAAATGATGCGATCCGTGAATGGCGAAGCGATGGCACCCGCAGAAGGTAAAATGGCGGTATTGATTCCCGGAATGGGAGCTGTGGCGACGACGTTTATCGCCGGCGTGGAGGCCATCCGCGGTGGATGGGCCGATGCCGTGGGTAGCGTAACCCAGATGGGACGGCTTCCCGGCGAGAACGGGGAGGTAGCCGTCGGTGAGGCTGTGCCTCTTGCCGAGCTCGATGATCTGGTATTTGGCGGTTGGGATATCTACGAGGGGACGGCCTACGACGCAGCCCTTGAGGCATCGGTGCTCTCCGCAAAAGATCTGGAAAAAGTCCGACCGGCGCTTGAGAAAATCAAGCCCATGAAGGCCGTCTTTGACCGCGATTTTGTGCGAAATATCGACGGCCCGAACGTCAAGGAGGGCACAAACAAGCGGGCCCACGTGGACGCGCTTCGCGCCGATATCCGGCAATTTATGGCCGACAACGACTGTGATCGTGGCGTCGCCGTATGGTGCGGCTCGACCGAAAAATTCGTGGCCACCAGCGAAGTTCATCAGAGTCTGGAGGCTTTGGAGCAGGGAATCGACGCCGACCATCCCGATATAAGCCCCAGTATTTTATACGCCTATGCCTGTCTGCGTGAGGGCATTGCCTATGCCAACGGAGCGCCGAATCTGACCACGGATTGCCGAGCGCTTACTGAACTCGCCGAGCGCGAGGGAGTGCCCGTGGCCGGCAAGGATTTTAAGACCGGTCAGACCCTTTTGAAGACCATTTTGGCGCCCGGTTTTTCCTCGCGCTATCTCGGCGTCAGCGGCTGGTATTCTACCAATATTCTGGGCAATAGAGACGGGGCGGTCCTCGACGATCCGGGAAGTTTTAAGACCAAGGAAGAGAGCAAGCTTTCGGTGTTGCACTCCATTCTCGACGAAGAGAATCATCCCGAATTATATGATGATCTGACCCATAAGGTGCGAATCGATTACTACCCTCCTCGGGGCGATAATAAAGAGGGGTGGGACAATATCGATATCTTCGGGTGGATGGGCTATCCGATGCAGATCAAGATCAACTTTTTGTGTCGCGACTCTATTCTCGCGGCGCCATTGGTGCTCGATCTGGCGCTGCTCTTAGATCTGTCTCACCGCGCCGGATCCTCGGGCGTGCAGGACTGGCTGTCCTTTTTCTTTAAAAGTCCTCAGATCCGACACGGCGAATTCCCGGTCCATGATTTATTTGAACAGCAGCGCCATATGCATCAGACCCTGCTGGCACTCTCGAAGATGGACGTAGAGGGTGGAAAGGCGGCGACGGCGGTGGCTTCGTAGGAGTGTGGTTTTACGGGACTACCCCACCGCCTTCGCCTGCGGCTAAAGGCACCTCCCCTGGGAATGTGGTTTACCGTGAGTACCCCACCGCCTTCGCCTGCGGCTAAAGGCACCTCCCCTGGGAGGGGAGGAGGTGGGAGTGACAAGAAGAGTTTGCTCCCCTGCCAGGGGAGCTGGCGAGCGCAGCGAGCCTGAGGGGTAGATCGAAAAATCACAGTGGAAGAGCGAGCCGAAATAATGGCGTAAGATTGACAGTTTAAGAGGCTCACCGCTAATCTCACGGCGAGTAAGTCATTGATGGCGTGCCGAGGTGGGTTTGTAGCTGTTGTCCCATAGGACCCAACGCGGGACCAACAACGAGAGGAAGTCATGGTAGGTTTTTTGGTTATCGTCGCGATTATATTCTTCGTCGTGCTCGGCGCATTAGTGCTATTTGGCGTCGGCATCTACAACAAGATGGTCAAACTGCGGAATCGCTTTAAAAACGCCTACGCTCAGATCGATGTGCAGCTAAAACGGCGCTACGACCTGATTCCCAATCTGGTGGAGACCGCCAAGTCGTTTATGGCTCACGAAAAAGAGACCCTGGAGGCGGTCATTCAGGCCCGTAATCAGGCCCAGCAGGCCAACCAGAAGGCCGCCAAAGATCCCGGTGATCCGAAGGCGCTTCAGAATCTGATGGGCGCCGAGGCGGCGCTGACCGGCTCGATGGGCAAGCTCTTTGCTCTCTCGGAGTCCTATCCTGAACTCAAGAGCGATTCGACGATGAATAATCTGATGGAAGAGCTCACGTCGACGGAAAATAAAATCGCCTTCGCCCGACAGGCGTTCAACGACGCGGTGACCTCCTATAATACGTCACGCGAGAAATTTCCGGCGGTGATGTTTGCCGGCGCCATGGGCTTTCAAGAGGCGATGCTCTTCGAGGTCGACAGTCCGGAGGAGCGCGAAGCGGTCGAAGTTTCGTTTGCATAATCTGGCGAAACTTTAGGGTTAGGGCACAGACGTGAGTGGACGAGCGACGACCGATTTTTTTCAGCGACAAGACGACGCCCGACGCAATACGGTGCGGCTTATTATCTTATTTGCCGTGGCGGTTTGTGTGTTGTCGCTGGGGACCTATATCGCCCTGGCGTTTATCATCGATCCCGGGGCGTTGACCTTTGCCGTCGATCCGGCGCAGTCGTTTTACGTCGATTTCGAATTGTTGATCTGGGCTGTCCTGGTGACGGGGGCGTTCATCTTTTTGGGAAGCGCCTTTAAGACCTCGTCATTAAAACAGGGGGGTAGCGTCGTCGCCGAATCGCTCGGCGGACAGGAGGTGACGTCCACCGACTCCGATCCACTGGTGCGTCGGTTGGTCAACGTCGTCGAAGAGATGTCACTGGCCTCCGGGGTTCCCGTGCCGCGGATCTACGTGCTGGAAGGGGAGCCCGGGATCAACGCCTTTGCCGCCGGGTTTACCATGAACGACGCCGCCGTGGCGGTGACCCGCGGGGCGCTCGAGCAATTGACCCGCGATGAGTTACAGGGCGTTATTGCCCATGAATTCAGCCATATTTTAAATGGCGATATGCGGCTGAATATTCGCCTTATCGGTGTGATCCACGGCATCTTGCTGATGTATCTGAGCGGGCGGATATTGATGCGGGTGATGTTCACCGGTCGGCGTGGAAGAAGTAGCTCCGGTGGTCGCGGCGGAGGAATTGTCCTGGTAGCACTCGCCGGGCTGGTCCTGCTGGTCTTTGGGCTGGGCGGGGTGCTGTGTGGGCGGTTGATCAAAAGCGCCGTATCTCGGCAACGAGAATTTCTGGCCGATGCGGCAGCCGTTCAATTTACGCGAAATCCCGACGGGCTGGCCGGAGCGTTAAAAAAGATCGGCGGATTTTCCTATGGCTCCGATTTGAAGGCGTCGAATGCCGAAGAGATCAGCCATATGTGCTTTGGTCGGGTCTCCAAAGGTGGAATCTCCAGCCTCTCCGGAAGTCTGATGGCCACCCATCCGCCGCTGGAGAAGCGAATTGCCGCCATCGACCCCTCTTTTGACGGGTCGTTTAAGAAGCTGGGGGCCGACAAACAGCGGGCACGACTCGGCTCGGAGTCACAGGTCAGAGGCATGCAGCAGGGCTCGGCACAGGCCGCCGGAGCGATGGGGTTGGCCGGCGATAGCGGTTCCGGCGCAGGTGCCATGGCCCAGGGTGTGGCGGTGGCCGCGGCGGCCGGTGGAAATGACTGGTCCAGCGATCGTCGTGAGTTGAACTACGATATGGAAGCCGATGACGTAGTCGGCGCTGTCGGTGAGACCTCGCCGCAGCGATTGGTCTATTGCGCGAGCTTGCTCGACGAGATTCCGCGCCCTCTGATGGACGCCAGAGGAGAGTTGATGGGGGCTATGGCCGTGGTCTACACCCTTTTGCTCGACGAAGATCCCGAGGAGCGCCGTAAACAGGGGAAGATGCTCCAGAAATATGCCGATCCAGGCATTATCAAAGAATCACAGAAATTATGGCCCTCGGTGGGGCAGCTCGACCAGGAATTTCGGCTGCCACTAATGGATCTGTTGATCCCCACTTTGCGGCGCATGACCGAGGAGCAATTTCAGGATTTTTCGGCCATGGTCGACCGTTTGATTCAGGCCGACGGCAAGGTGACGTTTAAGGAATTCGTTCTGGAAAAGGTGGTCTTGCACCGCTTGATGATGGCGCTACACAATCCGGGTCGGCGAGTGGTTCAATTTCACTCCTTTTCGGCGGTGGACTCAGATATCGCGACGTTATTGTCCTGTCTGGCCTATGTGGGACACGACGATATCAATACCGCGAAAATGTCGTTTCAGGAGGGCCGAGATCGACTGCCGGACAAGGTTCGCGCGAAGGTTAAATTTCGCTCTCGTGAGGAGTGGAGCTTTCCCAACGTTGGCGCATCTCTGGACCGGCTCTCGGTGGCCTCACCGGCGATCAAAAAGGCGGTCATCGAAGCCTGCGCTTATTGTGTGATGGGCGATGGCAAGGTGGTGGTCGACGAGGTGGAGATGCTGCGCGCCGTCTGTGAGACCCTGGATGTGCCGTTGCCACCGTTTATCCCCGAGGCGACCCGCCGGGTGGCCTGAAGAGTGTCGTGAACATCCAGGGGGGAAAAAAGGGACGTTGCAGCCGGGGTTGATTGTCTATCGGTGCTGCTTAGGTTGGCGCTTAGCGACATAATCGGTCCGCATTCGCGACCAGCTCTTCAAGGAGGTAGGCAATGAGCGACGAAACGGTAGACAAGATAACGCTATTAGAGGGGCTCAACGAGGATTTGGCCCACGAGTACCAGGCGATCATCATGTATAATACCTATGCCGCGGCGGTGACGGGGATCCATCGCAACGAACTGAGTAAATTCTTTTCCGTTGAGGTAGCCGACGAGTTGGAACACGCCCAGTTTCTGGCCGACAAGATCACTGCGTTGGGCGGCCAGCCGGTGACGTCGGCGGCCGACGTAACCTACACCACGGTGGCTCGGGAGATGGTGGAAAACGTCGCCCGCGCCGAAGCGGAGACCATTGAGCGCTACGTCAAGCGGATGAAGCAGGCCGCCGCCTACGGCGATTACGGATTGGAGGCGAAGCTCGGCGATATCATCGCCGATGAGACCCAGCACAAAGAAGAGGCGGAGAAATTACTGCACGGAAAGTGGGAGAATTGAGGGTTAACCAGTTGAGCTGTGCTCAGGGGCGGCTGACGTCGATGGCCTCGCAGATGACGTCGAATTCGCCGGGGGGGATCTGCCAGGCGTCGAGCGGAGGCTCACAGCGATCGATTCGCGAGCGCTTCCAGGCGCTCAGATCGTCGGCGTAGGTGGCGAGGTGAAACGGCGAGTGATAGGGCGGTGAGATGGTCAATAGCCAGCCGACGCTATCTTCGTCGCCGAAGACCCATCGTCGCAACTCGGCGTCTTTAAGATCGTTTAATGACCAGGATGTGCGGTCTAAGATCAGTGTACCATCGTCGGTGAGTCGAAGGTCGACTTCCTCTTCGACCTCGCCGCGGCGAATGATCCGAAACCGGGTGCCCCGCCACATGGGACGCCATCGAAAAAAGAGGGGCAAAGCGACCAGGAGGATCATGGTGGCGATGACCACGCCCAGCCCCCAGTCCCAGACAGCCATCGGGTTGTCGGCGAGATCGACCAGCGACAACAGGCTGAGTACTAAGAGGGCGGAGATAATCAGTCCGGCCGGGCCGAGTACGATCGCGATTTCGTCGCCGCTGACGGTCTGCCATCCCTCGCGGATTCGAAAGGTGCGAACGCGCATTCGCTCCGAATCATCGTCGTCGGAGCTCTCAGCAGGTTCGTCGGCCACTTCGGCGCGTTCATCCGACAACACCACTGTATCGCCGAGTTCGTAGCTCTCCGGTTGCTCTGAGGACTCCAGCGGGTCGACGGGAGCTGTTTCTGGCACGGATTCCGAAAGGGGGGCCGTGTTCGCCACATCGCCGGAGGTTTCGGAACTCTCTGTCTCGTCGGGAAGCTCGGATTCCGGAAAGTCGAAAGACGGTTGGGTGGGGCCAAAGTCGGGCTGAGTTTCCGAAGCCGAAGGAGGCTCGGAATCGGCGTCGTCCTCCACCGAGTCAGACTCCACTATTTCGGCATCGGAGGGGCTGCGCAAAAAGGGATTCGATTCCGGGTCGCCAAGTGAGCCATCGCCGTCCACGTCGCTCACGGCGTCGGGGATAGTTGGCGCCGTCGGGGGCGGAGCTTCGTCGTCAATAGGCGGCTGTGTGGAGGCGCCTTTGGGTGACTCTTCTTTTTGCGCCGGCTCTAGATCTTTCGATTCTGGAGCAGAGGATTCTTCAACGAGATCTGCGTCGGAGTTGCCGGCGTCGACTTCGATCTGAGCGTCTGGTTCGCTCTCTTCACTGATATCGATGACATCGGCATCCTCGGCATCGTCGGCATCCTCGGTGTCTTCGTCATCGCCTGCGTTAGTGGCGGCGGGGATGGTGATATTGGCCCCGGTGATGCCTTCTCGCGTCCGTTTGGCGAGCTGTTGAAGCTCTTCGATTCCGTCGATCGTCTGTGCGATTCCTTCGTGGTGTAGATTCAGGATATCGTCCCACACCAACTGGAGTTCATCGACGCGGGCTCGTTGCTCCTCCCAGAGCTCGGCAATTTCTTCGCGGGCGTCCTTTCCGCGCTCGATATCGCCGGTTGTGATCAGCGATTCCAGCGCTTCGACGTCGGTTTCGCGACGCGTCTGCAGCTCAAAGACGATCGATTCCAGGGTGTGTTCCAATTGTATCGGGCCTTGATCAGCCAGGGCATCGACGGCATCGAGAGCCTCGGTAATTTGCGCTTCCAATGCATGTAGATCGTCGGCGAGGCGTCGTCTGGCGCCTGGGTCGCTTCGCTCGCGCCAGACCGGGATGGTCTCGCCGTCGCCCAGCCAATTTAGCAGGAACTCTTCGACAGCGCCGGCGATAAAGGCCACGGCGCGGGGACCGATAAGCGTGTCCTCCAATTCGGCGGGCTCGCTGAGCCGAAATGGAGTGAGCAAGGTGTCTTTGGGGAGATCGAGCCAGCCCGGAAGCTGGCGAGACAGGTCACGTAGCTGAGTTTCGAAGCCCTCCAACTCGTCGACGAGTTCGCTGCGAAGATCGTCGAGATCGTCGTTGAGCCCCATGCGCGTTCGGTCGAGGATCTCGCGGTGGCGCCGCGCTTCTTCAACCGTGGAGGAGTCCATAATGTCCGCCATAATAATACGTCGAATGCAGATAATTGCCCGGGGAGAGTTTGCCACCGAGGCGACGGTTGGCGCAAGGAAGACCGCCACCGGTTATCAGAAATAATGAACGGCGACGACGAGGACCATCATATTGGCACCGGCGTGAAAGACAGTGGGGGCGATAATGGAGCCGGTCCTCTCGCGTAGCCAGCCGAAGAGAAGGGATGGAAAAAAGACAGAGGCCCGGGCCAGCGAGAAGGTGCCGCCGATGGGGATAAGTACATGGCCAAGGGCGAAGAATCCGCTGGTCAGCCAGTTGGCGCGGCTAAATCCCAGGAAAGTGCGGGGATCGCCGCCGTCGCCGTCGCCGAAGAGATCGGCGAGTCGGGTCTGGAGATAGCCGCGATAAAAATACTCCTCGGGAAAGGCGACCAGCAAAAGGTGAGTCAGGGCCCACAATAGGAGCCACCAGTGAGTGCGGCGGATCTCGATTGGCTCCTGTGGTGAATGGGCGGCAGAACCGACGAAGACCTCTGGAGGGACGGCGTCCTCCATTGTGAATAGACGAAGCTCGAGGGCGTTTGGCACCTGGGCATTGCCGAGTTGCTCCGGGGCGGCGATGGTCAGCCGGCCGGTGGCGTCGGCGCCGGTGGGTACGATGATCCACCGGGCATGGGGGGCGAGGTCGACACCGCGAGCCCTGGCCGGCGGCGATGGTATCGGGTCCGCGCTCTCGTCGAACCAGCCGTCGTCGGCATCGGTCGCCGAAAGATCACCACTGAGTCGCCAGCGAAAGGGGCGATCCGATTCCACGAGCACAGTGGTGGCCGGTCTGCCGGCCTGAGTCCATTCGAGGTGGAGTTGGTTTGAAAACGTGCGCAGTTGAATAGCTTCGCTGCGCTCTGAGAGAAGCGATGGCGCCTGCAACTCCACCGGCCACTGACGATAATTGTCGATATCAGGCTCGAAGTCGCGCTCCTGAACCGAGCTCTCCCAGACGTGGTAGCCGACGGCGAAAAAGGGGAGCACTACGGCGGTGACCAATAATCCCAGGCCGACCTGTTTAAGGGGAATATGCTCCAGATCGATGCCGAAGCGGTGAAAATCAGCGCCCCGTCGGCGTAAAATCCAATAGGGTACGGCGATAAAGATGCCGGCGGCGACCACCAGAAGATAATCTGCAAAAAGAGGCCACACCCAGGATAATGCGGAGGCGGCGACAAGGGCGATTACGACGCCGAAAAAGGCGGCGATCGGCTCGCGCCAGGTGACCCTGTCGGAAGGGGCCCCGTCGGCGTCGTTTTGTGCGGGCTCTTCTTCAGTCATGGTCGAGAGGGCGAACCTTTCGGACGGTGCGCACGGTCCGCGTCATTATCGCTCCGTCGTCGTATTCGATATCGAGACTTCCCGCCGGTGCTCTGGCGACCCAGCGCAGATCGCCGTTGTCGGGATCGATGGCAAATAATAGCGGCGGGTCGTCGAGGCGCCGGTGAAGGACGTAAAACTCGTCGTCGCCAAAGGCGATGGACGGTCGGTCGTCGTCGACGGCGAAGGCCATGCGCTTTTCGCCGGTGTCGGTATCGAGGCCAAAGAGCGTGCCGTCGACGACGAAGAGCAATAATTTGTCTTTGGGACTGGTGCGGGCGTAGCCGCCATGGGGGAGATCGCTTAAATCGGCGCGCCAGATCTCGCGCAGACTCTCCAGATCCCAGCCCGATAAGATGGCGTCGCCGCGGCTGGGGACAAAAAAGATACGCTCCTCATCGGTGGCGTAGAAGCCGGCCCGTCCGCCGCGCTCGGGAAAGGAGCGGTGACGCATCTCCACCCCGGTAAAGGGGTATCGCTGAGTGATGCCGTCGATATCGGCCGATATCAGGGCGTCGCCGTAGGCAAAGGGCATGACACCGGCAAAGAAATTCATCTCGTCGTCGAATACGGCATTTCCCGTCTCGAATCGCGCGCATAATGCCTGAGTGGTGGTATTCCAGCGTGTCCCCACACAGATCAGGCGATCATCGAGGGCCGTCAAAAACGAGCCCCTATAATTGGCGGCAAAGTTGCGGGTATGATGGCTGCGATCCATGAGCTGCGACCACTCGACAGCGCCGTCGGCGTCGTAGAGTACAAGCCGCAGGTTCGTGGCTCGCTCCTCGTCTTCGATCGGTACTTCGTAGGCGATGGCGCGGCGGCCGTCGTCGAATTTCAGGTATCCGTCCGGGTTGCATCCAAAGATGGTGACCGCTGTCTCTTCGGGCGCTACAGGCCAGGCAAGAATGTCGCCATCTTCATCCTCGAAGATCGCTCGGCAAGACGAAAAGAGCTCAGAGTCGCTGACGTCGAGTTCGATCTCCAGATCGTCGACGATGGCCGTTAAATCAACGCGCTCCTCGTCGTCGATTGCGGAATAATCATGGTGCAGTAGTTCAGGTTCTTCCGGCTCCGACGGCGGTTCTTCGTCCTCGTCGCGCTCGCAGGCGACGACGAATATGAGAATTGCCGAGACGGCAATATGCAGAAAATACCCGCCGGGAGGCGTCAATTTGGTGTAGTCCATGAGATAACGGTGGTGCGAGGAGACGAAAGCCACGTCTGGAAAGTGGCGTCCTGCTTTACGCAGGAACGGCAGCCAAAGATAATTAATTTCTTTCGCGCCCGGGTCAACGCGACATTGAGACGACGCACGTCGGCCAGGAAATCGCCGGGGTGCTCCGTTTTGACGAGACTGGCGAGAATGACGTCGCGCTCATTTCCCTGAAATCGCTCTACGGTTTCGATATCGGCACGGTCTTCCAGGTCGTTCTGGCGAGCGAGGCGGCGAAGCAGGTGGACTTGAGCTCGAAATGGAGAGAGGACGCCGATCGACGGAGAGTTCGGGGTATCCACCAGAGAGGCGATGGTCTCCAGAACGAGGTCTGCCTCCTCGGGATTAGTGCGGCCAACCTCGGCGCCGTCGACGTCGACAAAGACGACCGGGGCGTCGCATTCGAGCGGCGGTGGAAGGGGCGTCGAACTTAGCTCCAATCGGTGATCTGCCACCGATGAGTGAGCCTCGAGGCGGCCGCCGTAAAACGCCTGCGCCGGAAATTCCATGATCGCCCGGTGCATGCGGTACTGCGTGGTGAGCATGGCCGGGTCCTCAAAGGTGGCGAGTCGCTCAAAAAGACTTCGGTCCAGGCCGGCCAGTCCGGCATCGCGAAGCGATTCAGCGAGGGGAAATCGCGAGTCCTCCTCGTCGGGAGCACACAAAAAGGCGGTGAGCGCTCGCTCGGAGGTTACAATCGGCGGCAATTGGCGGTGGTCGCCGACGAGGACGAAGCGCCGGGCTGTCGAGATGGGGGCCAGCGCCATGGGCTCGGTCAACTGACTGGCCTCGTCGATGAGGGCCACATCGAAGGCCGGTTTGCCGCGCTGTTTTTCGTAATAGGTGATCGCCGGGTGGCGAAGCGCGCTGTGGGCCGTGGTGGCGATGACCGGTGTGTTGTCGAGGCGCCGGGCAATTTTGGCCAGGGAATCGGTGTGTCGGGCGTAGTCGTCAGAAAAATAAAAGGTCGGATCGTAGCCACGGCGTCGAAGTTCGTCGGCCAAAAGCGGTGATCGCTCGGCACTGCCGAGCCTGAAAAATGGCGGCGGATCGTGGCCGCGGACCTCCGAGGCGTCGAGGAGTTTGATCAACATCGTGTCCACGGCGGTATTGGTCAGCGCCGACAGGAGGACCGATTGTTCCAGGCTCATTGCCAGCTCGGCACAGAGATGAGCGATGACCGTGGTCTTTCCGGTGCCCGGCGGACCCTGAACGAGAGTGGCCGGTCGAGGCCGTAAAGCGCGGTGTAATGCCTCGATTTGAGAGGTGTTGAGATGATCTTCGGTGGCCGGTTGGAGGTCGGTCGCAGTATCGGATTCGCCCTCTGGTTCCTCGCTCAGATGGGGACGCAAAAGGGCGTCCAAAATCGGCTCAGGGCCCTGTTCGGCGAGGCGATAAAGCGCCCGATGGGCGGCCCGGTAGCCGATGCGCGAAGGCATGGCGTCGGCGATCCAGCCCGGGCCGGCGATGGCGTCACTGAGGTCGGCGGCGCGAAGCCGGACCTGAAGGCTTTCGCTGCTGAAACCGACGACGCGGGCGCGCAAAATATGATCGGCGTCGATGTCGCCGCGATGAATCAAAAGGCGGTCGCCCGGGGAAAAAATATGAAGTCCCTCGCCGACCAGAAGGGCCAGATCGCCGTCGTCGCCGACGGGCTCGATGCTCAGCTCGCAGGCGGCGCTTCCGTCGGCCACTCGTTGCGGCAGTCGGTGCGGTTGGAAGATGGCGCCCAGGGCGCTGTGATCGGTCCAGCGCTCCATCTCGACGAGTCGCGTCAGGTGCTGGTGGTAGCGACGGGTGCGGCGAAGTAAGTCACCGTCGACGTCGGGGCGGTGGTCTGCCTTTTCATCGTCGCCCGTTGCATTGCCGAGGTTCAATAACTCACTCTGCGCTCGGCAGCGGTCGCGGCGAAACCGGCAGGCGTTTTGCCGGCAAAGTGAGGGCTGCTCCATAAAAAAGGGCGGGCGATAGTCGGAGTCGGGATCGACGAAGCTGTGAAAGAGCGTCACCAGGCCATTTCGGCCGTGGAGGAGCTCGTCTTTTTCGCCGTCGCCGTCGAGGGGAACCTCCTTCATTCGCCCTGTCTTGGAGTAGAGGAGGTGGCCTGTGGTCGGCAATTGCTGACGGGCGGCCAACTCCTGCCACAAAAGGGCATAGCTTTTGACCTGGCCGGGGTGGTCGTGCCAGGGCTTGCCGCTTTTTAGTTCGATGATCTGCAGGCCCTCCTCGGGATCGTTGACCACCAGGTCGGTTCGTCCCTCCAGGCCGTAGCGCGCAGAGTATCGCGTGGCCTCAGCATGTTCGCCGCACCAACCGATGCGGTCGTGGCCGGGCGCCGTCTCGGTACGCCGCGTCGTAAATCGACGAAGATTGCGAAAATGGCGTCGAGCCTGGTCGGTTAATTCACGAAGCTGGGTGTCGTCGACGCCGGCGGCCAGAAAGTCGAGGCGAAGATCGGGGAGCCGTGCCTTTAGGGCATCGTCGAAGCTCAGGGCGTCATTTGCGGTGAGATCTTCTAAAAAACCGTGGACCAGATTTCCGAAGGCCAAGTGATAGGTTCGCTCACCCGGATCTCGCAGGTCGACAAGGACGCGTTGCGGACAGCCGCGGGCCTTTAAGACGTCGCTGACCGAGACCGGCCAATGCGGTTCGACGACGGGCAAAGTCTCGTCGGTGGCGGTCAGAAAAGCGCGACCACCGGAGTCCTCGATATGTCGTGGGGCGCTCAGGCGCAATTCGGCACCGTCCCACAGATTCTGCAGGCTTTCGAAGACCTGAGGCTGGTATTTCTGGTAGACGAAGGCGCTCTCCGAATCCTCATCGCCGGGGCGATCGAGATGAAAACGCACGCCCGGACCCTGTCGGGGATGCTCGAATCTCTCCGGCCCTCGCACGCGTCCGCTGATCGTCGATTCTTCATCATTTGAACTGGCGTGGCTGGTGGCGTGGCGATGGAAGGATAGTCCGGCCAAAAAGTCGTCGATCGTCTGCGGGCGTTGAGTGGCGTCGCCGCAGAGAGCCCGCTCTAAAGTGGCGATGCCGTAGGCCGGCAAGGTCTCGAAATTTGGCTTCTCTCGTACCGCCTCCGACGGAGATAGGGCGATGAAGATCAACAGGCGCGCCAGATTATGGATATCTGTGGCCGGCGTCGGATGGCGCTTCTCTTTTGGCCTCTGCATCTCCGGGGGGACGAAAGAGCCCGTCTCGAGTCGCTCCACCGCCCAGGTGCCGAAATCAGTGGCGCAAAGACGCTTTATTGTCTGGTCGTAAAAGACATTCCAGGGTGCGAGATGACCGTGAACCAGTCCTCGACTGTGGGCACCGCGCAGGGCAACGGCCAGCGGAGCAATGGCCTCGGTGGCCTCTGACCAGGTCAATCGCAGTGGGCTGTCAACAGCGAGCGGGGTCCCGACGGCACGGGGCCCGGCAATCCAGGTTTTTTTGCGCTCGCGCCACCACAGCGTCGGTGATTGAAGGTGGGGATGTGAGATCGCCGTCGTATGGCGAAGTGTGGCCCCCAGCTTTAGTAATCCCGGGGCGTCGGGGAGCTGTCGCACAAGCCAGGGCCGCCGCTTGTCGGCCCGCTCTACCACCCAGACCGGGCCGGTCGGCGTCTGCCAGGCCGGCGCTGCATCTTCTGGGGGAGTGGGGAATTCGTCGCTCATAGATGATGTGCCGGACAGGATATTGGAGGGAAGATAAAATTTCTCAATTCGGGCGGAGCCATTGTGGTGGTCCCGGGGCGGGGAGACAAGTTCGAAGATCGCCAGAGGCGCAATATCGGAGCGGCAAATCTCGGAGCTGCGCCCGTCGACGCTGCGGCTCCTTTACGACACCCGAGGTCACCGGTAGCTTTCTGGCCAACAGCCAGCTCGGTTTCTGGCGCCAACTCGGACAAGCAAGGACAGCATAATATGGAGAGTACTTCTGGTCGCGACGATGCCCCGCGCGTCGTCTATCTAGCGCGCAATGCCGAGGAGGTAGCGCGGCGTTACCGGGGGCGTTTGAGGCGAATGCGCGACGAGGGGTTTGCGGTCCATATTTTGACGGCCATCGGCCCGGGTATGCAGCAACTTTTGGACGAGGGGTTTGAAGTTCAACCGATTCCCGTGGGTAATCCGGGCAATCTGGCCGGCCTTCTGGGGACGTATTTTATCGTTCAGGCTCATCTGATCGAAAATCCGGCGGTATTGGTCCATTCCTTCGGCCATCGCCTGGCCTGGCTGGGGACATACGCTGCTCGGCAGGTCGAGGTGCCGGCAGTATTTTCCACGCTCGAATATCACTGGCTGGAAGACGATCCGCTGCATTTTCCGCTGGGACCGATGGCGCAGTTCGGCGTTCCAAAGGCTGTACAGGGACTTGAGGAAGGGCTCAATCGGGCTGTCGGGCCGGTGCATCGGCGGTGGATGCGCCAGGCATATCGATGGCTCGGCAGGCAGGTCGATCGCTATGTGGTGACCACGGAATTTGATTTTCAGCTCGTTCAGGATATGGAGCTAGTTCCCGTTGAAAAGCTCGAGATCGCCGTCGGTGCGACCGGCGTCGACCTGGAGCGCTATTGCCTGCCGGAGAAGGGGGATGCAGACCGAGAGGGGGCCCGCAGGGCGCTCGGATTGCCCCAGCACTGGCGGCAGGTCGCCGGGTGGGTCGGGCCGGTGACCCGGCGCCATGGCGCTGATGATCTGATAGAGGTGATCGACCGCCTCAGCCACTCCCATCCATCCGTGGGCTGGCTGGTAAACCCGCGCGGGCAGATAGCCGCGGGGCAGCGACGGCGATTAAATCAATTAGAAGGCAAGGGGCGGGTTTATCTTCTCGACGAGCCCGACGACGATGTCGAGGCATATCGGGCCATGGACCTGCTCGTATGGCCGGGCCGGCCGTCGACACCGCACGACGCGATTGCCGAGGCCGCGGCCCTGGCCGTGCCCACCGTCGGGTTCGATACTCCCGCAGCTCGCTCCATCGTCGAGCCCGGTCAGACCGGTCATCTCGTCTTTGCCGATGAAATAGAGGCGTTGAGTATAACAGTGGCCAAGCTACTCACCGATCCCGCCTATCTGCGTGAATTGGGCTGGCGTGCCCGGTCACGAATCAATCTTCATTTTTCGCGCCACGACGTCGATCGCCAGATTCTGCGTCTCTACGACCGGGTCCTCGATCAGAAGCTGCGCGCCGAGTAGTGGTCCGACACTCGGAACAAAGTCGGCTACTGGTCGCTGAAATCGAAGTGGATTGCCTCGTCGGTGGGCCCGGCGATAGTCTCCTCCTGGATGGTCTCCGAATCGAAGCGGGCACGGATCTTAAGGGGAAATTCGTTCTCCGCTACTTCCACATCGACGGGGCTCATCATCCGGTCTGTGCGGCCGGGAATCAAAATTCTCTGTGCCGGCGGATTGGTACTGATATGCAGCAGATGTACCGGCACATCTTCTTCAGCCTCCTCTTCGAGTTCCGCCATCTCCGGCTCTTCGTCACTGGCCTGAGAATCGTCGGGTTGAAAAAAGACGATCAACCCTCCGGCGGCGAGGACGACGAGTGCCACGAGGCCAATTGTTTTGTTGCGCTTGGCCTTGCGTTTGGCCTCAAGGGCGCGCTGCATTCGGCTTTTCGGCGACGAGGGATGAGTCGACGGTAATGCCGAGTCATCGGCGACGGGAACTGAGCTGTCCGTAATCAGGGATGCGTCGCCGGGCTTCGGGGAAGTCTTTTCAGAGCCGGCGAGTTCGTTGTCGCCTTTTGCCGCTGGTATGCCCTCGCCACCGGAGGACTCGTCGGCCAGACCGATGGGGTCTGAATCCTCGTCGAGCATCAAAGGGGAGGAGGACTCGCCGCCGAGGTCGTCGGCATCCAATGAGGAGCGCTTGTAGAAGTCGCCAAAATCTACGTCGTCATCGACGACTTCGCCCGATTCGTCGTCCCCGGGGGCCTGATTTACCTCATTTGTCTGCTCCAATTCGGGGGTCGACGGCGCCTGTTTCTTCGTGGGCTCAGACGGTTCTGGTTGTTTGAGCATTGCCGATTCCTCGGCGAGTTCGAACAGTGAATCGTCGGCTGTCGACTCTGGGTCGGAGGTTTCGCTTTCGTCGACTGTCGCCTCCGGTTCGTCTGCTTCTGGTTCCTCTGGTTCTTCTGGTTCTGGTTGTTCTTCAACGGCCGGCGGCTCCGACAAAAATGTCTTCTGTTTGTTTTTAAGCTCTTTTAATGCCTTGCCGGCAGTAAAGAAGCGGTCTCCCTGATCTTTGGCGACCATTTTCGCCAGAAATTCTCGAAATGACTCGCCGGCGTCGACATCGAAGCTCAGCTCGGCGGGTTCATCACTCATCTGGCGTGCGATAAGGGCCACGCGATGATTGTCGTCGAAGGCCGGCTGGCCGGTGAGCAATTCAATGGCCAGCAATCCCGTCGCATATACGTCGGTCGCCGGTTTGACGCGATGCTCGTCGAGCACTTCCGGAGAGGTATAGCGCACGATACGGCGCGACAAATTGCTCTCCTCAAAGGCGTCTTTGCCGGTGGTCCATTCGAAAAATCGCCAGATTTGAAAGTCGACGATTTTAACGAATGGTCGGTCATTATCGACGTCGTCGACCTTGATCTTAACCGGCCGGATCAGACCGTGAGTCATCCGCGAGTCGTGGCCCCGGGCAAGGCCTTCAAGGATTCGTTCCAGGATCTTGAGGGTCTGCTCAAGAGTCAGTGGGCCGCGTTCGGCGAGGCGGTCCTCGAGGTTTTGTCCCTGTGCCCAACGAAAGACGAGAAAGGGAATATCGTCGGCAATTCCGTGGTCAATGGGAGTAGCGATGATCGGTGTCGACAGCCCCGACAATTCTCGGGCGTGAGCTGAGAAGCGATCAAAATCGGCGGGTTCGTCATCGCCGGCCGGGAAAAAGCGAATGGCCACCGGGCGGTCTTCGACCTGGTCGGTGGCTCGATAGACGTCGCCCCATCTCCCCTGATGGATCTGAACGTCGAGATGATAGCGGTTCTCAATGACGTCGCCGCATGAGAATTTTTGGATCAGGGACATGAATGTTCCAAGGTGTCGACAATATTTGGAGAATGTGTCAAATGCACCTTAACAAGGGCTTGCATTTGCGACAAGAAACGAGACGTTGGAAGGTGCTAAAAAAATACGGATCGGGTTGCAGGCCGATAATGGCGGCAAAGAGGAGCGATGACGCAGTTGGCGAGGGGCGATATTCGGGAGGAGAAAGTAGTCGATGTCCGCATCGACGACTACGGTTTTCGCGGCGAGGGATATGTACGCCTCGATGATGGGTGGCTGTCGGTTTCCGGGGCGATTCCCGGGGAGTTGGTGCGGGTTCGATTGCAGCCCGGCCAGCGCGAGGGGGCGCGGCGGCTATTTGCCGATGTGGTCGAGGTCTTGGAAGCGGCGCCTGAGCGCCGAGATCCGCTGTGCGAGCGAGACCAGATCTGCCGAGGGTGTCAGTTGCGGCATTTGACCGTGGACACAGAGCTTCGCTTTAAGGTGCGTACTATTCGCGAGGTCATCGAGCGCTATGCTGGACTGCCGGAGGCAGAGCAGCCCGAAATCGATGTGGTGACGCCACAGCCGATTGCCCGCGGCGATGCATTTCGCATTCGCTCGCGGCTGAGTTATCGACGCCGCGGCGATGAGTTTTCCCTCGGCCTTCACACGCCGGTGCGCGAGCAGTTGATCTCCATGGAGCGCTGTCCGGCGTTGACCAAACCACTGCAGCGATTGGTCAAGGTGATCTCGTCGAGCCTCGAGCAATGCGACCGCTTACCCGACGCTGCAGAGGACGACGGAGCTACGACAGGGCCGGGTGTGGCCGGTGTGCGTGTCGTATCGCCGACCCATGGCGTCGGGCTGGTGGAGGTGGAGTTGGCCGGCACCGACGATGAGGAGCAATTTCTAGGTGCTGTAGAAGAAGAGCGGCTCGAGCCATGGCTTACACGCCTGGCGGCTACAGTCCCCGAACAGGTCGGCCTCGCCGTCTCCTCCGGTGAATTTCGTCATATTGTCAAGGAACCGAGTCGAATTCGGGTTCCCATCGGCAAGTGGGAGATGGAGATCGGCTACGACGACTGGTTTCACGCCACGTTGAGGCCAGCCGAGCAGGTCTATTCGAAGATGATGGACTGGCTCGATATAAGAAGCGATGAGCGGCTCGTCGATATTGGATGTGGCACGGGAACCATCACACTGATGACCGCCGAGCGGGCCACAGAAGTCGTCGGGATCGACATCAACTCCTCGTCGATCGAGGCCGCCGAGATCAACGCCGTGGGACATGGCCGGGAAAATGTGGAATTTGTCGTCGGTGGCTGGGAAAAGGCGCTTCGCCAACTGGCGATGAGGGAAGAGCGATTTTCAGTGGCCACCATCAATCCGATGCGCGAGCCGCTGGGCTATCGCCCGCTGGCCTTTCTGGAACGGCTCGGCGTGGAGCGGCTGGTCTATCTGGGACCGTCGCCGGAGGCGGCGGCCAAGGATATCGGTGAGCTGCGGCAGATGGGATGGTCCGTCGAACGCCTGGCGGCGGGCAATCTGCACCCGGCGACCTATCATACATTGTTGATGGCATTGGTGGTGCGAGACTGAAGGGAGGCGTGAGGTGACGACGAAAGCATTTGCGACGGAGCTCGATCCGAAAGACTGGCGCTATCTGGTGATCGGCGCCACCGGGGTATTGGGGCGGCATGTGGTGCGAGAACTCGCCGGGCGACAATGGCCGGTGCGAGCGATGCGGCGCTGGGATACGCCGGCAGACGGCATTGATTTTTCGGACGTCGAGGTCGTGGTCGGCGATATCTTCGAGGCCACCTCCCTGGGCGAAGCAATTGCCGGGGCGAACGGCGTTGTCTATTGCGCGGCCCCGGACCCGCAACTGGAGCCTTCGGCGATCATGCGCCGCAGCGTCGAGGGCATCCGCCGGGTGCTCAAGGCCTGTCGGGAATTCGATGTGGAGCGCCTGGTGCTGACCAGTTCGGCATCCACCATGGGCCGCAGTTCGCCCGGAAGCCGGCTGCGGGAGACCAGCTTTTATCTGCCGGGCTCCAGCGACGATCCCTTCGCGGAGGCCAAATACGCCGTGGAATTGGAGTGTTATCGATATATCGCCGACGGGTTTCCAGTGGTGATCCTCAACCCTTCGCTCTTTATCGGACCCGGCGTCGATCTAAGTGCCTATGCCCGCCTGGACGTCGAGGAGTCGCAACCGATGAATATCATCGACGTTCGCGAGGCGGCCCGGGTTCACGTCGAAGCACTGCATCGGGGGCGTCCCGGGGGCCGATATTTGCTGGGTGGCGACAATACTACGGCCGGAGAGGTCTTTGATGGATGGCCGCGCCGGGGCCGCAACGAGATGCGGCCGCGCGAGGCCTATCTGGTGGAGTGTGGACAGTGGATCGATTCTCGCCTGGCCCGCGATGAGTTGGGGCTCAAATAATAGCAGTCATCAACTGCTGCCGACGATGGTATTTCGTCCCCCTTTCTTGGCGCGTAACAGTCGCCTGTCGGCGGCGCTCAGCAGAGTTTCTGCATCGTGACCGTCGTCGGGATATTGAGCGATGCCGGCGCTGAAGGTGACGTGAAATTGCTGATTATCGGCGCCTCGAAAAGTCATCTCGGAAAATTCGCTCAGGATTCGCTCCAACGCCTGTTCGGCGGTGTTCATGCTCTCGTCGACCAGGACCACGGCGAATTCCTCGCCGCCCCATCGGGCGCGCAGATCTTCGATGCGAAAACAATCGCGCAGAAGTTGGCCCAGACTCTTTAAGACCCGGTCGCCGGCGGGGTGGCCATATTCGTCGTTGACCTTCTTGAAGTGATCGACATCGAGCAAAACAAAGGATAGATCGCGCCGGTGGCGTTCAGCTTCACTGAGTCGAGCCGCCAGTTGTTCCAAAAAGGCTCGCCGGGTCAATAAGCCGGTCAAGGCGTCGCGATCGGCCCGCTCGCGAAGCAGGCGGATGCGCTCGATTCGCACCCGGATACGAGCTCGCAACTCCTCGACCTCGATATCGTGGCATAATACGTCGTCGGCGCCCGATTGATAGGCGGCCAGTCGCGTCTCCGTTTGGTCGCCCCGGGTCGTCATGATCAGGGGGATGGCCCGCCACCGAGGAATGGCCCGTAGAGTCCGGCAGATATCGAAGGCGGAGACCCCCGACAAGTGGGTGCTTAAAAGCACCAGGTCCGGGCGATGCTCTTCGAGCTTTTCGAAAAGAGAGTGCGGGCGCTCGTAGTAGTGGACGGCCGTATGGCGTGTCTCCAGATGGGTGGCCAGAAATTGGGCAAAGTCGTCGTCTGGCTCAATGAGCAGTACCGAGGATTTCTGGGCTCGGCGAAGGGCGGCAAGCCGGCTTGCGGCGCGAGAAAAAGTGGCCGCCGTAACCGGCCTGGAGATCAGCACGGAGGCACCAGACCACAGACGACGCACCTCGTCGAGATCGTCGCCGCTATCGCCGATAAGGGCCAGTGGGAGGGTCTCCAGTGGCGATGCTTCTCGCAGAGCCTCGATGCTCTCGCGCAGTGTTGCCGGCGAAGGGGTTGCCGACAGCGATAAAAAGACACCCGTAAGCAGTGGAGTGCGCACCCGTTGGGCGGCCTCCTCCAGGTTGCGGGCGGTGCGCACGCGGATCATAAACTGCTCCCCGAAGTCGCGCATTCGCCGAAGGTATTCCTGGTCGGGATCGACGACCAGCAATGTCTGCGTTCGACCGTCGACGTGGGTCACCGAGGCCACCGAGGGATGGCCCATCTGCAGTTTCTTACAGGTCTCGCGAAGGGCGACGAGGTGGGAGCGGCACTGGAGCAATTCATCGGGCTTGAGCTGGGCATCGGGACGAAGAAAGGGCTCCAGATAGGACTCAAATGCCTCCAGTTCGTCGGCGAGTTCGGCAAAACCGAATTGCCGGGCCGCGCTGCGAATCGGCGCCGTGGCACGCCTCAGCGCTACGGCCCCGAGTTGCGGCCGACTCGGTGATCGCGCAAATTCGTCCCAGTGGTTTTCGAGATGCTGAAGATCTTCGTCAAGCTGGAAGACAAAGTCTTTTTGAATGGCATCGAATTCGCGGCTGACCACCGAGTCCTGCTCCAGATTCGATGGCGGAGCGTCGTCGACGAGATCGTCGATCTGAATGGCGAATTCTATCGGTGAGATCGGCTTCTGAAGCACAAGGTCGATGCCCTGTGGCGACTCCGGCTGTAGCGCCGACGTCGCGCTTACGCCGTTGGCCAGTGGCGGCGCCAAAAGGACCAGCGGTGGAGTCATATCGGCGGCGGCCCATTCACGAAGATGACGCTCAAGCGGTCCGTCGTCCAGGTCCAGATCGACGATCGCCAACTCCACCTCGTCGCCTCGGATGAGGCGATTGGCCTCCTCAACATCATCGGTTGTATGTACCTCGTAGCCGCGACGGCTGAGGAGGCGGACATATAGACGGCGAAGATGTGGTTCCCCCGTCAGAAATAACACCCATCGTCGGACCACGGTCTTCCTCGCAGCAACGGGATTAAGCGCCCCCTATAGACTCGGTCTACGTCGGTCGATAGGGAACCCAAAAATGCAGTGTAAGGAAAAGCCCCCGAGAGTCGCGAAGTATTCCCGGATTAGTCCATCAATCGAGCTCGCAGCCGGGAGCTCAGAGAATCGATGACGGTCACCACTACGAGAAGCAACAACAGAGCCGTGGCAGCCCGGTCGTATTGGAAGTTGTTGATATAGGTATATAGATAAAATCCGATGCCTCCGGCGCCGACGATGCCGAGGATGCTGGCGGCGCGGATATTATACTCGAACATATACAGGGTATAGCCGAGCATCAGTGGCAACACCTGGGGGAAGACGCCCCAGCGAAAGCGCTGGATGGGACTGGCTCCGACGGTGCGGAGGGAGTTGAGTGGCCCCATGTCGATAGATTCGATTCCCTCATAATAAAATTTGCCCAGATATCCGGAGGCATAAAATGTCAGCGCCAGGATGCCGGGAAAGGGGCCAAGGCCGACGATGGCCACGAAAAATAATCCCCAGATGATACTCGGAATAGTGCGCAATCCGTTGAGGATAAGCCGGGCTCCGGCCTGCAGCGGTCGTGCCGAGATATTGCGGGCGGCCAGTACTGCCAGTGGAAGGGAGACGATGGCGGCCAGTGACGTGCCGATCAGAGCCATCTGGATGGTCTCAATAAGACTGGAGGCGACCGTGGCGGTCACCGCAAAATCAGGCGGAAACATGCGCTCGCCGAAGTCGACGGCGTGCTCGAGATTCGAAAAGATTCGGGTCACCGAAAACTCGACCCCCATGGCGGCCCATACGTATAAGACCAGGGCGAGCAACGCGACGGTGACGTAAAAGGAGGTCTTTCCCCACAGGCCTCCCACGCCATCGGCGATCGGCTCTGAAGGCGTCGGCGATGAGGCGATTCGAGGGTCGGCACACTCGCGGCCCTCCGGGCAGGTGCTGGAGACAAAAGCCGCGGCCGGCTCGTCGATGGTTCCGTCGGCAGCGGGCGGTTCCAGTGGACAGGACTCGGCTTCGAGTCGGCAGCAGGCGGCCTCCGGATCGCCGTCGAAGACGATCTGGCCGTCGTGAAGGCAGATGACCCGGTCGGCGAATCGCCGCGCCATCGACAGGTCGTGGAGGACCATCACCAGTGTCGACGAGCCGCTCTCGGGCTGCGACATCAATTCCAGTGCTTGTTTCGTCCAGTGGACGTCGAGGCTCGATACCGGCTCATCGAGGAGCATCAAACGGGGCTTCTGGAGCAAGAGTCGCGCGATGGCGACCCGCTGTTGTTCTCCGCCGCTGAGCTTCGAGGCCCGGGTGTGGAGGCGTTCGTTGAGCCCCAATTCGGTCAATAATTGTCGCGCTCGCCGGCGATCGTCGGCCGGGAAATTCCCCAGCGACGCCAGTCCGTGGCGATCGTGAAATCGCCCGCACATCACATTTTGCATCGCTGTGAGTTGGGGGACCAGCCCGTAGTCCTGAAATACCAGGCCCACGTCGCTGTAGATCGAGCGGCCCGGATGGCGATCGGGGCCGATGAGGTGATCGCCGATCTGGACATGTCCCCGCTCCGGCGCCACGAGCCCGGCGAGGACTCGAAGGAGGCTGGACTTTCCGCTGCCACTGCGGCCGATGATGGCCACCTTTTCGCCGGGGGCGATCGAAAAATTCACCCCGCGTAGCGCGTGGACGCCCTCAGCTCCGTCGTCGTAATTGACGTGGAGATCGTGGACTTCTAGAGCATTATTTACGGGAAAGGCCGGTGAAGTACTCATCTAGATGCGCTCGTCGAAATCGACAATCGTATAGGCGTGTTCCAGGGCCTGAACATGGGTGTCATGATCTTGTTCGACCAGGCGCTCGGCGCCATAAACACTTCGCAAAAGCTCGGTGTGCTCCTCTTCGTTGAGCTTCAAAAGAGCGCTGCGCACGGCGTCTTTAACGTCTTCCGGAAGGGCTCCTCGAATCGCCAGGCCGTGGGTCGGCACCGGGCCCTGCTCGGAGATGACCCGGATCTGGTCGCGCTCTTCTTCGGAGAGATATTGCTGGAGGGCATAATCGGAGGCAGCCGCCGCTTCCACGCGGCCGTTGGCCAGGGATAAAAGAGCCTGCTGATAACCGCCAGCGAAGACCACATCGCCCAGAAAGTCCTCCGGTTTTCCACCGTGTTCGACCAGTTCTTGATCGATTAATTCGGCGACCGGGAAGAGATAACCCGATGTCGACGACGGCGAAGTAAAGGCCACGGATCGGTCTTTTAGATCGGCCAGATCTTCGATGTCGCTGTCGTCGAGGACATACCACTGAGAATAATAATGGGGATTGCCGTCGCGTTCCTCGACGACCAGCAATTCGGCGCCAGCCATCTCATGGGCCATCATATAGGGGAGACCGCTAAAATAGGCGACGTCGGCGTTTTCCGCGCGCAGGGCCTCGACGACGGCCGAATAATTGGTGGGAAGATAGATCTCGATATCAAAGCCCGTCTCTTCGCCGATGAATTCGGCGAGGCGATCGGCGTCGAGCTGAAGGCCCTCGGGGTTTTCCTGGGGCTGAAATGCAAAGATAAGCTCTTGAGCGTCCTCGCTTTGCTCGTCATCGCTCGACTCCACGTCGTCGCGATCGCAGGCGACTATCGCTGCCAGCGCGGCCAGGACGAGGATAAAAATGGCGGTCGTCGAGCGAGAAAGCATATTTCGTTCCGGAAAAGCTGTGGAGGGAGCTGTCTGAACCTCTGCGCCTCCATTGATAATCGCCCCGTGGGGATCGTTCAAGGAGAAATTGATAATTAGTTTCAATATCAATACGGCGAAATGGCTGTATTTTTTTTTCACACCAAAAAGAAGCGTCGATAGTAAGCGTTCAATTGGGTGACGAAGTCATGCGTTGATACCCCCTTAGGTTCGGGCTTGCAGCCCGAAAGGCGGCCAGGCTGGCCGTGGGCCCCGGGGGCTGAAAGCTTAGATTCGTAGTTCAGGGAAAGGCGTAGACCTGTTCCTCGCCGAATTGCTCGATGAGTCCGTCGACATAATCGAGCAATTCGTCGCGCTGACGCCAGAAATATTTCAGGCGCGTCGGCTCCCGATCCCGCAAATCGGGAAATAAGATCGGGTCGACTACTTCCGGTCGGAGCATGCGAATGGCGTCGATCAGCGATCGGCTAAAGCGCTGGACGCGTCCCAGCCGGTAGCCCACCACATCGATTTCGACGAAGGCAAAGGCGGTGCTGTTGTCGATGGGCACGAAATGACCATCGGCAAAATGACTGTTGACGCCGTAATAATTTTCAATGCCGCTGTAGCGATCGAAATTGCTGGTCAGAAAGTCGAAGACATGGAGATTCGATATCTGCTGGGCCAGATGGCGAGTGGAATGACCTTTCGTCTCGCCACGCAGTTCGCGGATTTTATGACTTTCGATGTGCTCGGCGAGGCGATGGAGATAGTCGTCGAAATCCTCGTCGAGCACCGATTCGTCGAGCCG
>SKQC01000408.1 GCA_007119175.1 Myxococcales bacterium
AATTTCGGTATATCCGGCGATATCGTAGCCGTCGTCTTTAAGCGGCGACGGATAAAAGGGCAGCAGCCATACCGCGGTCACCCCCAATTCCTTGATATAATCCAGGCGCTCGGTGAGGCCGGAAAAGTCGCCAATCCCGTCGCCGTCATCGTCGAAAAACGAGCGGATATGAACCTCGTAGATAATGGCGTCCCGGTACCACGGCTGGTCGTGCACGGCAGATCCCCGGCGGTTCGGAAAAACAATAAAGAGGGTCGTTGCACGCTAAATGTGGACATGGGCCCGCGCTGGACAAGCATGAGCAGGCAAGATAGGGCTCATTGTCGGTGCACGGGGCAGTGGAGATCTCGCAAGGCGAAATATTTGACAGGGGCGGCCGTTTCTTTTTAGGCTAAAGGAAGCGGTCTGCCCTTATGGCAGGCTCGGAGGAACGATGGATGATGACTCACAATCCGTGGAGTCTTCTTCAGACCATCCAGTAGCGGCTTATAATGCCGGGGCGGTCGGTTGGCTGTACCGTGGGATCAGTCTCGTTGGAATCGCGATGGCCGTCGGTGGAGTGCTCACCGAGGTATATCTCGAGGGCGAGGCCCGCAACGGTCTGTGGCCGGCCACTGAGTTATTTGGAGCGCTGATGGCCGGTGAGCCGTCGGCGTGGACGACGCTTGGGATCTGGATTTTATTGGCCGGCCCGGCGCTGGCTTTGATCTCGATGCTGATCAGCGGCGTGCGACGTCGCTCCTGGCCGGCCGTGATCCTTGCGGCGCTGGTGCTTCTGGTGATCATCTGTGCAATTCCGATTATGACCTGGATCAGAGGAGGGGGCCTATGAGCGTCCTCGTATTGGCAGCGATCGCATTGACCGGATTTTTTGCGGCCGGTCTGGGAACCATGGTGGGCATGGGCGGGGGCACCTTCGTGGTCCCGATTCTGGTGGTGGCCCTGGGGATCGATATCCGGGCGGCCATCGCCGCGGGAGCGATCTGTGTGGTGCTCACCTCCTTAAAGGGAAGTTGTGCTTATCTGGAGGAGGGGATGGTCAATATGAAATTGGCCATGGTTCTTGAGGTGACGACCATCGTCGCCGCCGTGGCCGGGGCGATGGTGGTGATATTTGCTCCCGTGGAAGCACTGAAGATCATCTTCGGACTGGTGCTGGCGATGACGGCAGTGGCCATGTACATCAACCCCAAGGGGCGAGGCAGCGTCAAATCGGGGCCCGACCCCTACGGGCTGGAGGCGAGCTACGATCGGCCCACCAAGCCGGGCCATCGCGTCTATGTACCTCAGCGGGTGCGTAGGGGAGTCGGCCTCAATAGTCTGGCCGGATTGACAGCGGGGATGATGGGCATCGGCGGCGGTGCCGTTCAGGTGCCGATCATGAATAAATTGATGCGCGTTCCCATGCGGGCCGCCGTGGCGACGAGCACCTTTATGGTGGGCATGACCGCCCTGGTCAGCGCCCTGGTTTATACCGGGGCCGGACTGGTCGACGTGGCCATTACGGTGCCGGCCATGGCGGGCATCGTGCTGGGCTCGCAGATGGGCTCTCATATCGGCACCAAGGCGTCGGCATCGATTCTGAAGGTAGTATTGATCGGTGTGCTGGTTGTTCTGGCGGTGATGATGGTGGCCGACGGAATGGGATGGTGGTCGGTTCCGCGCTGAGCGGCTCAGCGTGTCGTTTTCAAGTTAATAACCCCTCTGGCGTCGATGGTGGCTACCACGGCGCCATTTTTGTCGGTGCGAAATAGGTCGATATCGCGCTCCTCGTAGCGGGAGACGACCTCCGGGTCGGGGTGGCCGAAGCGATTGTGGCGTCCCGACGAGGCCACAGCCACGGCCGGCGAGAAATGATCGAGAAAATCCGGGGAGCTCGACGTATTCGATCCATGATGGGGGACCTTCACGAGCGCTCTCGGGCCCGGGAGGTTATCGACGAGCCACTCTTCGCCCAGTGATTCGAGATCGCCGGGCAAGACGGCGCCGGCGCCGGCGTAGGAGAAGCTCAAGACCAGGCTGCGATCGTTGTCGTCGGCCCCCGGTAGATCCGGGCGGTGGATATGGAAGTCGACATCCTCGGTGGCAATAACCTCGACGCTGTCAACGGGGTGTTCGGTGGAACCTGCCGAGGCCATTTCGTCGCGCAGGGCATCGACGTTTTCGTGATCCTCGTCGGCGTCGACATAAAAATGCTCTGGCCGAAAGGGGCGTATGACGGCGGAGAGGCCGCCGTAGTGGTCGTAGTCACCGTGGCTTAAGACGACGGCATCGAGGCGGCGTATGCCCCTGTGGCGAAGGTAGGGGACGACCTTTCGAAGGCCCGGGTCGGCACCCACGGGGCGTCCGCCGCCGTCGATGAGCACGGTGGTTCCATCCGATGATTCGATAAGGGTCGCGTCGCCCTGACCGACATAGATAAAATGAATCGTGGTCGTCGGTGTGGTGAGTCGGTCGGCGGCGAAGCCGGGAAGGGCAAATAGAGCTGCTGCGCAACAGGCCAGAGCCACAGAACGGGGGCGCAGCCCGCCGACGAGGGCGATGCCGCAGGCGATAAAGGCGCCGACGAATTCCAGCGCCGAAGGAGTTCCCCAGCGAAGGGTGGCTAAAGGGGCGTAGGCGGCGATGTCGAGGATGGAGTGAATATATAATAGACCTTCCGTGCCGGCGGTGAGTAAGAATCCGGCTGCCGTCGACCAGATCGATGTCAGAAGTGCTCCGGCCACCAGAAGTGGAAAGAGCAGCGAACTCACGAGGGGGACGACGATGAGATTGGTCCATAATCCGGCCAGCGGGAGCTCCCCGGTCATTCGCAATAAAACCGGCCAGGTGGCCACGGTGGCAGAGATCGACAGACCGGCGAAGATCGCCACTCGGCGTCGCCATTGGCGAAATTTCGACTCAGTGGTCGGTCCAACGGCGTCCGGGCCGCGAAGCCAGGCCGGTCGAAAGCGCATAAATATCAAGATCCCCGCCGTTGCTGAGACGCTCAGTTGATAGCCGGCCTCCGAGATAAAGCTCGGCCGGAGCAAAAGGAGGACCCCGGCTGTGGCCGCCAGGGCCGACAGAGGAGACAGCCGCCACGGCGAAAAACAGATAAACCCAATCGCCAGCGCCGTCATACCGAAGGCCCGCCGTGCCGAGACCGGGGCGCCGATGGCCACCGTGTAGACCAGCAATAAGGCCAGCGTTAATACTCCGATGAGCACTCGTCTTGGAATTCGCCGGTAGACCTGCGGGAAGCGATCCATGATGAGGCGAACCATCAAGGCGATCAGGGCGGCTATGACGGCGAAATGCAGCCCGGAGATGGCGAGAATATGACCGGTGCTGGTGATGTCGAAGGGCTCGCGAAACTCAGGCGTCAGTGTCCCGCGACTGCCGGTGAGCATGGCCGTGGCGATCGCCTGTGCGTCGCCCTCGAGGTGAGACCCGATACGGTGTTCCAGCGCCAGGCGATGGCTCGCAAGAGCGCGGCGAATCTGCAGCGATGTCGTCAATTCTGGCCGATCGTCGAAACTCAACGGGTCGCGAACCGAGATCTTTGCTGCGTAGCCGCGGCCCTCCATCAGACGCCTCTGAGACAGCCGCCAGGGAACCTGAGCGGGAGTAAAGCGCTCAATCCGCGACCAGCCGGTGACCCGGTCGCCTGGAAGCGGCAGCGGCGAGCAGGTCGGCAGGGTGGCCGTGGAGTAAAATACGCGCACTTTCGGCGCCTCTTCGGTGAGCGTCCCGTCGTCGATATCGACGTCGACGAGGCGGGCATCGAAGGAAATGCCCCTGTCGTGAAAGATCGGACCGTCGGTGACCAATAACTCCAACTCCGCATTATGTCGCTCCTCGCCGAGCCAGGTGGCGATCGGGTGATGCTCCGGGTGGGAGATCTGAGTGGTGATGATGGCAGTATGAGCGGCAAGCAAGGACAGAGCGGCGACGATGGCGTGGCGTCGAAATCGCTGTGAGCCGCGAAGAATAAGGGCCGCCAGAGCGGCGGTCATAAAGGTCACGCCGGCGGTCCACAGTGGCAGGGAGATCGCCTCCCACTCGGCAGCTATTAGCGCCGTCGATACGACGACTGTGAAAAAGATCAATGCCGAGGGTGGAGCAGACGGTCGAATTGCCATGGATGAGTCCGGGGGCAAAATCGGAGAAGCATCGGGGCTCACCACTCATTGTCGAGAGATCGGTGGAAAGTTTGCGTATTTTTTTGGGGAACGATCGATGATCGATATCGAGATCGAGGGCGATCCCCGGGGGGGGGTTATCGGGTGCGACTACCCCGAATGTGGTATGCAGATCGGGGTTTTTCACAGGATGAAATGGGGTTTCCCACAGTGATGCGTGAAGTTTTCCACAGATCGCGGGGTATTATGAAGTCTGGGCTCAACAAATTGTGTCGACATGTCGGTGGTTTGTTTAAGTGGTTGAATATTAAGATGAAGTCGACGGTTTTTGCCTGTAATGCACCAGAGATCGAAGATAAGCGCTAGCTCCAAATCCACAGGGGGACGAAGATCTGTGAAAAACCCTGTGGAAAACTCTGGGATCTGTTGAAAATACGGGAGGCAGCGCCGGATTGACGGAATAGCCCCCCCGGTGGCATTCGTTCATTGAGCGATTTTCCGGGCCGCCGCGGCAGTCCATCGGTTCAGGCTTTGTGAGAGGCGTTGGAGAGAAGAAAGCGCCGAACTCGGGAGCGTTGGCGATGGGGAGCATCTTCTGGTATGCCATGCTTTACACTGCCGTGGATTGCCGGAGTCGAGACCGGTCGGAGCAGCGCGCGATCCTCGACTCCACACCTGATCGAGACACCAAAAACATGCTCAATTTTCTTAAATCTTTATTCGGATCGGCGAACAAACGCTACATGAAAGATGGCTATGCCAAGGTAGCGCGGATCAACGAGCTCGAAGATCGCTACGTCGATATGACGGACGACGAGTTGCGCTCGATGACCGGTAAATTTCGCCAGAAGCTCGATAACGGAGCCCACGTCGACGATCTGTTATTGGAGGCGTTTGCCGTTGTCCGAGAGGCGGGAAAACGCTCGGTGGGGATGCGCCATTTCGACGTGCAGCTAATCGGTGGAATGGTCCTGCACGAGGGAATGATCGCGGAGATGAAGACCGGTGAGGGTAAAACCCTGGTGGCGACCTTGCCGCTTTATCTCAACGCGCTGAGGGGTAACGGGGCCCACCTGGTGACGGTCAATGATTATCTGGCTCAGCGCGACGCCCACTGGATGGGCAAATTATATAAATTTATGGGCATGAGCGTGGGCACGATCGTCGGCGGGATGCCGAAGGCCGACAGAAAGGCCGCCTATGCCGCAGATATCACGTATGGAACGAATAACGAGTTTGGCTTCGATTATCTGCGCGACAATATGAAGTACAAACTCGAGGATTATGTTCAGCGCGATCAGGCCTATGCCATTATTGATGAGGTCGACTCGATTCTGATCGATGAGGCGAGGACGCCGCTGATCATCAGCGGTAAAGCCGATCTGTCGACGGAGCTATATTTCGAGATCAACAAGATCATCCCCTATATGCGCAAAGACGAGGACTACCTTGTCGACGAGGAAAAGCGCACCGCCACGCTGACCGACAGCGGCGTCGAAAAGGTGGAGGCCAGATTGGGGATGGATAACCTCTACGACACGGTTCATATCGAGACGGTCCACCACGTCAATAAAGCGCTGCAGGCCCATACGCTGTATCGAAAGGGCGACGAGTATATCGTGCGCGACGGCGACGTGGTGATCGTCGACCAATTTACGGGTCGACCGATGCCGGGACGGCGCTGGTCTGACGGGCTCCACCAGGCGGTGGAGGCCAAAGAAGGCCTGGAGATCAAAGATGAAAACCAGACCCTGGCGACGGTGACCTTTCAGAATTATTTCCGGATGTACGAAAAACTGGCGGGGATGACCGGTACGGCGGAGACGGAAGCCGAGGAATTCCACGAGATCTACGATCTGGAGACGATCGTGGTGCCCACGAATAAGCCGGTGATACGAAATGATTACGAAGATGTGGTCTATCGCACGTATGGCGAGAAATTCGAGGCCATCGTCGACCAGATCGTGGAGTGCAACAAGCGCGACCAGCCGGTGTTGGTGGGGACGACGAGTGTCGAAAAATCGGAGGCCATCAGCCAGGTGTTGAAGCGAAAGAAGATCGCCCACGAGGTGTTAAACGCCAAATATCACGGCCGGGAGGCCGATATCGTCGCCCAGGCCGGCCGAAAAGGCTCGGTGACCATCGCCACCAATATGGCCGGTCGTGGTACCGACATTGTACTCGGCGGAAATCCGGAGCAGATGGCCAACGACGCCGTCGGGGAGCCGGAGGTACCCGAGTTTACGCCGGAGAATGAAAAGGATCAGTATTATACAGAGGAGTACCGGCAGGCGCTGGCGAAGTTTACAGAGCAATGCGAAGCGGAGCGCCAGGAAGTGCTGGACGCCGGCGGCCTATTTATGATCGGAACGGAGCGCCACGAATCGCGGCGGATCGACAATCAGCTCCGCGGTCGCGCCGGACGTCAGGGCGATCCCGGCGCCAGTCGATTCTTTTTGTCGCTGGAAGACGATCTGCTGCGCCTATTCGGCGCGGAGCGACTGGCCAAGGTGATGGACGTCGTCAACTTCGAGGAGGGCGTGCCCATCGAGCATAAGATGGTCACCAAGAGCCTGGAGCGGGCGCAGACGAAGGTCGAGGGTCGAAACTTCGATATCCGAAAAAATCTGCTCGAATATGACGATGTCATGGACGTGCAGCGAAAGACGATCTACCAGATGCGTCGAAATGTGCTTGGCGGCGAGGACGAAGACGGTCGAGGCCTGGTAGAAATGGTCATGGACCTCTTCGAGGACGTGGCTCTGGCCACCATCGACAATTACGCCTCCCGCGAGGTGCGCTACGACGATTGGGACGTCGACGGGCTGGCGATGGCTCTGGAGCAGATCTTCGGGCTGGAATTTGACTTTGGCGATATCACGGGGCGAAATCCCATCGAAGAACGGGTCTGGAATCGGGTCACCGGGCTTATACAGGAGAAGGAAGACGAGCTTCAGGAGATCGCCGACAAGATCAATGAGCGGCGTCGCGAGCGCTACGAGCAGGCAAAAGAAGCTGCCGAAGCGGCCGCCGAGGACGGCGAGGGCGGCGACTGGGCGGAGGCCAACGATGAACCGGATATGGTGACCGGCCGCGAGCTTTTAGAGGAGCAGATTCAAAACCGCTATCTGCGGGCCATCGACCGCTTCTGGCGCCAGCACTTGCAGGCCATGGAGCAGTTGCGAGACGGCATCCGCATGGCCGGTTATGCCCGAAAAGATCCGAAGCAGGAGTATAAAAAGCAGGGTTACGACCTATTTTTGGACCTCTTGTCCAATATTAAGACCAATGTCGTGGAATTTGTCTCCAAGGTCGAAATCGAGACCCCGGAGGCGCTCAAGCAGACGCCGAAACCGAAGCAGGCGGTGCCCGACAAGGTTCAGTTTAATCGCCCCGGAGTCGACGGCAGCGATGACGACGGCGGTCAGGAGACCTTTAAGCGCGAGTTGCCGAAGGTGGGACGAAACGATCCCTGTCCCTGTGGAAGCGGCAAAAAATACAAGTCCTGCTGTCTTCGAAAAGAGAAGGCGGCGAGTTAATCCGGATTATTCATGACTCGTCTACTGCGGCTCATCAGCCCCAAAATCGCTTCATTTCACTCCTCGACGATGCGCTGCACCCCAAGAGTACTTGGTCGCTTCGCTCCCGGCGCATCGCCTGTGGGGCTCAATTTTGCGCTTTCGACGCTGATATTGCCTCATTACGACGCCTCATAAATAATCCGGGTTGAGGCAGGTAAAACTCAGGGTGGAGGAATGAGAGGCGTCGCTCGCCGCTGCGGGAGCGAAGCCGTGTTGTGAAAATTTTTGTGAAACAACTCGAATTTGTGGGGCGCCACGGCGTCTACGACGAGGAGCGCCGCGACGGGCGGCAGTTTCAGGTCGACCTGGAAGTCGTCGTCGAAGAAGACTCGTCGACGCGCAGTGACGACCTCGAGGAGACCCTTGATTATCGGGCCCTTGCCGAGGTGGTCACCGAGGTCGCCGACGGCCCGAGCCGCTATCTGGTGGAGAAATTGGCCGGCGATATTCTAGAGGCTGTCTTTGATCGGCACCAGGAGGTCTGCGAGGCCACTGTATGTGTGCGAAAGCACGCCCCCGACGTGGTGGGCAAGCCACGGTGGGTGGGCGTGGAGTTAAGGCGTACACGCTGAGGGTTAGCGAAAACGAACTACGGATGAGGGCGGTTCATGCTCTTTGAACGCAGGGGTTATCCCCTATTTACATTCTGGGGCGTCGAGGTCTCGGCATCGATGTGGTACGGAATCCTGATGGGTTTCGTCATCGTATTATGGCCCGCCCTGGGGGCCATGACGGTGATTGACGGCGTGATCATCGCGCTGGCGATCACCGTTTCGCTTCTGGCCCATGAATACGGCCACGCCGCGGTGGCGAAAAAATATAATTTATCGCCGTCGATCGTCCTTCATGCCTTTGGGGGATTTTGCATCACCGGTCGGGAGGCCCGCAGCGATGCCGACGATTTCCGGGTGGTCATCGCCGGTCCCGCTGTGGGGCTGGCTCTGGCGGCGCTGGTGGGGCTTGTCTTCATCTTCGCCCCCGGTGTTGTCGCCGCATCGCCGGTGACCTCCACGCTCTTCGGAGCCCTGCTGTGGATCAATCTGGTGTGGAGTCTGGTCAATCTATTGCTGCCGGTCTGGCCGCTCGACGGAGGGCGGCTATTCAACCTGTTTATGCGGCGATTTCAACCGGAGCGAAAGGCCGGCGAGTGGACCCTGAAGGCCAGCATTTTCACGGTGATTCCCGTGGGAATTCTGGGCTTTATTCAATTTCAGAGCCTGCTGGTCGCTCTTTTTGCGGTCTTCGTGCTCATGGACAATATGCAGGCGCTGAAGATGGGTCGGCCATTGGTGCAGCGAAAAAGCGGCCGCTCCAAAAATAAGGCGTCCAGTTTTCACGAGGAATTACTCGCGGAAGCCGAAAAAGCGATGAGCGAGGAGGACTGGCAAGAGGCAGCGCGACTCGGCCACCACATGCGAAGCGTGGGATCGATGCCCTCGAAGATGCTCGACCGCGTGTGGATGATCATCGGCCTCGCCACCATGGAAAAGGGCGATTACGAAGAGGCGCTGAGCTTTTTGAAAAGAGCCCCCCAGAAATCGAAGATAAAGCGCGCCATCCAGCGCTGTGAGGAGGCGTTGGAGGAGGAGTAAGGGCTTGGTCAAAAGAATTAGCCAATATAGCGCGACACCGCTTCCAGTAGATCTTCTTCCTGAAACGACAATTTAACCAGGTAGCCGTTGGCGCCGAGTCCCATCGCTTTTTTCTTGTCCTCGGCCTCGCCGAGGGTGGTGAGGATGACCACGGGGAGGGCGGAGTATTTTTCGGAGGAGCGGATGGTTTTCAGTAGCTCGAGGCCGTCCATCCGCGGCATCTGGATATCCGTGAGGACCAGATCGACGTTGTGGCGCTGAAGTCGGGCCCAGCCGTGGTGGCCGTCGTCGGCTTCTATGACGCGGTAGCCGCGGTTTTTGAGGATCGAGACCACGAGCGAGCGGGTGACCTCGCTGTCTTCGACGACCAGGACCGTGCGCCGGTGGCCGGGGCGACTATTTTGAACGGTGGCATAAGAGCTGCGTTTTGAGCGCTCCATCTCGAGCTGAGCGTCGCCGCTGGAGCGCTTGGCCAATTCCATGACGTCCAGCATGGGGACGACGGCGCCGGAGTCCGTCAACGCGACGCCTCGGCAGAGGCTGGCACCGCCGAGGAAATCGCCGAGCGAGCGGCTGACGGCCTCGCGCTCGCCGACGACTTCGTCGATCCACACCGCGAGACGTCGCGCCCCTTTTCGAACCAATAAAACGGTCATCGGATCCGGTGGACTTCCGCGCTCTTCGAGCCCCAGTGGAGACGACCAGTCGACCAGCGGGCATAGCCCATCATCGGTCTGCAGACAGACGCCGCCGTGGACGGTGCGCAATTGGTCTCGCTCCACCATGGCGACCCGGGTGACGTCTTTGGCGGATAGTGCGAAGCGGCGCTCGCCGATGGCGAAGACCAATACGGCGTTGATGGCCGACGAAATTGGCAGATGAAGCGTAAAACAGGTTCCCTGTCCGACTTCGCTTTCCACCTCGATAAAGCCGCCGATACGCGTGATCTGGCGGCGCACAACGTCCATGCCCACGCCGCGGCCGCTGATATCGGAGACGTCGTCTCGGGTGGTAAAGCCGGGCTCGAAGATGAGGGCGATGGCCTCCTGATCAGAGAGGCTTTCGGCTTTCTTTTCGCTAAAATAATCGCGCTGTGTCGCCTGCTGGCGGACCCGTTCGGGATCGATGCCGCTTCCGTCATCGCTTAGCTCGACGCGGATGGAGTCACCGATATATTCGGCGTTCAACGAGATCTCGCCCTCCGGCTCTTTTCCCTGTTCTTCGCGCTCCTCGGGGGATTCGATGCCGTGATCGACGGCATTTCTGACCAGGTGAAGCAGAGGCTCGGACAGGGCGGTCAGGATGGTGCGATCGACCTCGACATTTCCAAAGGCGTGGGTCAGGCGAACGCGTTTTCCCTGAGCGTTGGCCAGGTCTCGGACCGCCCGCGGATAATGGCTTAAGACCTGGGCCAGCGGCAGGTGACGCAGCCGGCGGGCCTGGTTGTCGACCTGAGAGGCCCGAAGATTGACCAGGTAGCTCTCCTCGCGAAGCGACGTTTCGCAGGCGTCGAGTCGGTGGGTCAGATCGCGGAGCTGTCGAGAGCGATGCTTCGGTAAATTGGCGTCGATCTGATCGTGGAGTCCGCGCATATCCTGGCGGATCTCGTCGAGCTGTTCCAGGTGATAGTCGAGGCGTCGACTCATCAAAATCGTCTCACCGGCGAGGTCGCCGATGCGCTCTAATTTTTCGACGTCCACGCGAAGCGAGGAGCTGGCCTGAATGCGCAGTGACCCCGTCTCGTCGTCGCCTTTTTCAGTGTCCGGTGCGGCGATTCGGGTCAGAGTGGAGTGGCCGGACTCGGATCTGGCTTCGTCGTCACTATCGTCGTCCTCAGAACTTTCCGAAGCATCGTCGCTTGGGGCATCGTCGCCATCGCCTGGCTGGTCTTCGACGTCGTCCCGGTTGTCTCCGTCGCTCGCGGGGTCAGACTGTACCGGCGGTGTCACCGCCGGGGTATGGGCGTTGATCCGATCGACGAAGCCCGTCAGATCGAGCGCCGACTTGGCGCTTCCCGTGGTTTTGGTCAATAGCGCCCGCATTAAATCGAGCCCCTCAAACGCGAGATCGACGGGCCCGCTGTCGGTCAATACCTCGTCGTCGATGATCGACAACAAAAGGCTCTCTGTCTGGTGAGCCACTAAATTGATATCGGCGAAGCCCATCATCTTGGCTTCGCCCTTGAGGGTGTGAATCTCGCGCATCAATTCATCGACTCGCTCCGCGTCGTCGGGCTCGCGCTCTAAGGCAACGAGCAGGGAGTTCATCTGCTCGATGCGCTCCAGCCCAACGGTGCGAAATTTCTCGATGAGGGAGCCCATGCTCATGACGACTCCGAGTTCTCCTCATCGGAATTGATGTCGATCTCGGTACTCTCGATTTCACGGGCGATGGCGTCGAATTCGTCGCTGTCGTCGTCACTTCCGGCTTCGCTGGCTTCTTTGATGCCGGAGATCTCGTTGAAGAGTTCATCGTTTTTTGAGACGGCGGAGGAAAATTCGACGGTCGGCGTATTGAGTCCATTTTCGTCACTGCCGACGGTCATCTCGCCGGTGTCGATATCGGCCTCCGAGGTGGCCTCGCCGAGTTGGTCGGCGTCGAGATTGGTGGGTGTGACATGGGTCTCGCTTGCGCGTCGAGCAAAGCGCTTGGACTGGCTCAGTGTCGATCTGGGATCGATGGAAAACTCGGAGAGACCGATCTCATCGGAGGATGCCGGTGCGCGTGGTGATGAGGCGGATTGCTTTGAGCCGGGCGACGAGGCTTTGCTCGGGCTTCGAAACGACTGGCGGGAGTCGGCCTCGGTATTGGTCTCGACGACGTCGAATTTATTGACCAATTCCTGCAGGGCCTCCGAGGAATCGGCTAATTCACTGGCCGCTGTAGTCACCTGGCGGGTGCCGGCGACCCCCTGATTGATGAGGTGTGAGAGCTCCTCCATCGACTGGGTGACCTGCTCGGTGCCCGATTGTTGCTGCTGGGTGATCAGCGAGATCTGAAGGGCTGTGTCCGTGGTCTTCTCGGAGAGTCGCGAGCCCTGCTCGGTGGCCATGACCGTGGCCAGCGAGGACTCGCGGATATCGCTTACAAGATCTTTGATATCACCGACGGACTCTTTGATATTTTCGGCGAGTCGGCGCATCTCCGCGGCCACCAGCGTAAAGCCTTTGCCGGCCTCACCGGCGCGCATCCCCTCCAGGCTGGCGTTGAGGGCCAGCAGATCGGAGCGGTCGGCGATGGACTTGATGACCTCCAAAATCTCGGCAATGCGCGCCGTATGCGATTTTAACTCGCCGATGCGGTTGGCCACGGTGCGGTTATTGGCCTGAGTTTTTTCGGCGGATTTAAAGACGGTCTGGCTATTTTCGGCGATCTTACGTGCCGAGGCCAGCAGGGTCTCCATGGTGCGCTGGGTTTCCTCGACGCCGGAGGCCTGGTGGCTGGCGGCCAATTCCTGGTCCTGGAGGACCAACAAGATCTCCTCGGCGGCCGACGAGATATGAAGGGCGGTCTGGACGATGCGCTGGACGAGGTCGTTGAGGCCGGTGACCATCTGGTTGAAGGCCGTCGTCAGATCGCCGTCGCCGTCGACATAGGTGGTCAGGTCGCCCTCGGCAATATCTTTGGCCCGGTCGGCGATAGTGCGCAGATTGGAGACCATCAGGGCGAAGGAGTCGCCCAGATCGCCGGCGACGCGCTCGTCGAGAAGCGGGTTGTTGAGGTCGTCGCGGGCGATGATTCTGGCCTGGATGGTCAGCCGGCGCATCTGATTGGTCATTTTTATAAAATTGCGCTCCAGATCGCCGTGATTGCGATCTAAAGGCACGTCGGCGTCGCGCAATCTGCCCGTCTCCAATACCTGATCTTCGACGTCGACGACGCCGATATCGCCGCGGGCCAATTTCTCGGCTTTGCGCGAAAGCGAATTCAACTGATCGATCATCTTGTTGGTGGAGCGCGCCAGGCGGCCGATCTCGTCCTGTCGACGTTCGTTGACCCGGTCCGGGTGGAGATCGCCGTCGGCGATGCCCTCGATGACCTGGGTGACGTCGTCGAGCGGAGCCAGCGACATGCGCGCAAAGGCGATGGTAAGGGCGCCCAGAATCGCCACCACCGTGGCGACCAGCGGTTGACTCATGACGAATAATCCGATCACGGCCACTGTGGTCAATACCAGGATGGGAACGCCGATTTTGATCCAGATTCGCATTGGGGGGGCCTCGGCATGGGACAGAAGCTTAGAGCAAGGATGTTACGGTGAGTGTATCGAGATCGAGGAGCCACACAACCTTTTGGTCGATCACGGCGCAGGCGGGGCGAAGGATGGGCGGCAAAAATCCGGCCAGCCAGGGCGGCACGACCAATAGGTCCGCCGGATGCAGGGTCTGGGCGCCCACAATCTCGCCGAGTATGACCACCATGGGCGGACCGCTGATATCGAGGAGTCCGACGCGGTGGTCATCGTCGCTCAAGGGGGGAGCCTCGCCGTCGGCATCGAGAGTGCCGAGATGGGGGCGCGGGTCGAGCTGATCCATGCCCTGGGCGTCGGAGGGGGCGAGGACGCTGCTGACCAGGTGCAATTCCACGGCCAGGCGGCAATTGCCGAGGCGAAATAAGAGGACGTCGACGGCGGGCTTGGTCATCGCAGGGCGGCGTCGTCGAGGAGGGTTTCCAGATCGAGATAGGCGCAGGGCCTGCCGTCTCGGTGGTCGACGCCGCGGGCATATCGCCGCGTGGTCTCCCGCATATTGTCGGGAATGGTCTCGGGATCGAGCTTTGACTCCGCCCACTTGCCGAGGCCGGCGACCTCGTCGACTCGCAGCCCCACCGTAAAGTGTGCGGTGTCGACGATGATCGTGCGCTCCGTGGCGATATCCTGCTCGCGCGGTGGCCGTTCCTCGTCGCCATCGGCGGCCATCTGTGGGCCCTCGTCGTCGAGCTCCAGGAAGGTGCGAAGCGACAACAACCCGACCACCTGCCGACGCACGACGGTGATCCCCTGAATATGGGCCGGTGCCCCGGGAAGTTGGGTCGACGCCGTGGTGCTCACGATCTCGCGGACCGACTCGCTGGCGATCGCGAAATAGTCGCCGCCGATTCGAAAGACGACCACCGGGCGCGTGGTGTCCTCCTCTTCGGGCTCCAGGTCTTCATCCCAGGCAAAGGAGGACTCGGCATCCAATTCGCCGAGCAGATCGTCGAAGTCGTGTTTCGGCTCGGGAATGTCGGGGTGGTCATCGGCCATGGGGACTCTCGTGGAAGCCGTCGGGCGGAGAAATTGGCGCCCCCTGAGGATAGTTCGGATCGGGGCGGGCGTGCAATGGCGGGCATCATTCAGCTTTAGCGGCCAGGCTGTCCGCGGGCCCCGAAGGCAGCTACTCGCAGCTTTAGCGGCCAGGCTGGCCGCGGGCCCCGAAGGCAGCTACTCGC
>SKQC01000096.1 GCA_007119175.1 Myxococcales bacterium
AGACAATGGGGGAGTTTCGGAGCAACCACGATGAACAATAGGGCTCCCCGATCTCCCCCTCAGCCCGCCCACCGGGCGGACAGCTCCCCCGAAGGGAGAGCGGACTCTTCATGTGACTCCTGTGGTTCAATGGACCCCGCCCACCGGAGGTGCCTTTAGCTAGCCGCAGGCGAGGGCGGTGGGGTATTCCAAAAACTTAATCGCAATTCAGAGCCCCGTGGGGAAGGGGATCTCTGGCGCGGTGATTCACCAACGGAGGTTTTTGGGGAGTCTTCGGTGAGTCACTTCGAAAAGATGCCAGCCGGGGATGCCGGACCGAGCGTGGGCTCGATAATTTTGATGCAGTTCGGACTTCTCGAATCCCGAGGCATAGCCGGAGGCTATGTCGAGCGGTGAGAGAATTCGAAATACGCAAAATTAGCAGCCCATCGCGACGGGAGGCATCCCCGGCTGGCATCTAAAACCTACTTCGCGCGCTTTTCCTCGATGAGTTCCAGGGCGCGTTCGAGGGTCATATCCTCGGGCTTGGTGCCCTTGGGAAGCGAGGCGTTGGTCTTGTCGAGTTTGACGTAGGGTCCGTAGCGGCCGTCGAGGACGTTGATTTCTTTGCCGGAGTCCGGATCTTTTCCGAGCTCCTTGAGTACCTTGCGGCGCCGCCGTCCTTTGGGCTTATTGAGCAATTCCAGGGCCTCTTCGAGGGAGACCGTAAAGACCTCGTCCTGGCTGGAGAGGTTTCGGTAATTGCGCTTGTGTTTGACGAAGGGGCCGTAGCGACCGATGCCGGCCTCGACGGGCTTTCCGTCATCCGGGTGTTCGCCCAGATAACGCGGCAAATCGAGTAATTGGACGGCTTCCTCGAGAGTGACCTCGTCCGGCTTTTTGCCCTTGGGAACGGAGGCGGTCTTCGGTTTTTTATTGTCGTCAGTGCGCTCGCCGAGTTGGAAATAGGGTCCGTAGCGGCCATCCATCAAAAAGATCTCTTCGCCGGTCTCCGGGTGGGTGCCCAGAGTTTCTGGCCCCTTCTCGCGCTTTTCGAGCATCTCCTCGACGATCTCCATGGTGAGATCTGCCGGGGGAACGTCCTCGGGGACATCGACGGTCTTTTTCTCGCCGTCGCGCTCTAACTGCACGTAGGGTCCGTAGCGACCGACTTTTAAGGTGGCGGGAAATTCCTCGAGATCGACGACGCGGGCCTCTTTGGGTTCGATCTTCTCATCGCCCTCGTGGACCTGATCGCCGAAGGCGCCCTGGCGGCGGTAAAACTCATGGAGATAGTCGACCTTCGAGCCCTTTCCGGCGGCGATCTGGTCGAGATCGGTCTCCAGACGGGCCGTAAACTGGGTGTCCACCAGGTCGGGGAAATGTGACTCCAAAAATCCGGTGACCGCAAAGGCCATATAGGTCGGAATCAGGGTGCGGCCCTTCTTTCGGGCATAGCGCTCATCGCGGGTGATTTTATCCATAATCGAGGCGTAGGTGCTCGGTCGTCCGACCCCTTCTTCCTCGAGAATTTTGACCAGCGACGCCTCAGTAAAGCGAGCCGGCGGTTTGGTTTCATGACCGATCGGCTCCAGTGATTTGCACTCCACCGATTCGCCTTTGGCCAATTCGGGAAGCAATCGCTCCTGGTCCTGCAGGGCGGCCTCCGGGTCGTCGGCGCCTTCGACATAAGCCCGCATAAAACCGGCGAAGTCGATGCGATTTCCGTTGGCCCGAAATTCGTAGGTATGCTCGTCGTCGGCGATCTCGATATCGACGCGAATGCTCGTCTTCTGGGCATTGGCCATCTGGCTGGCGACGGTGCGCTTCCAGATCAGGTCGTAGAGCCGCTTTTGACGTCCGCGAAGCTCCGATTTCTTGGGGTGAACGAAGTTGTCTCCCGTCGGGCGAATCGCCTCGTGAGCTTCCTGGGCGGTCTTCGATTTCGAGGAGTAGTGGCGCGGTTTTCCGGCCACATATTTTTTGCCGTATAACTTGGCCGCCGCATTGCGCGCCGCCGACAGAGCCTGCTTGGACAGGTTGACGGAGTCGGTACGCATATAGGTGATAAATCCGTTTTCATATAATTTCTGAGCAAGGCTCATCGTCTGCTTTGCCGACAGGCCCAGCTTGCGGCTGGCCTCCTGCTGCAAGGTCGACGTGATAAACGGTGGCTTCGGCCGGCTTTTATAGGCGCGCTCCTCAACATTATTGACCGTCCAGGAGCGTCCCTCGACGTTGGCGACGATCTCTTTTGCCTGATCTTCTTCGACGAGCAAGACGTCTTTGCCCTCGGCAATTTTGCCGGTATTTTCGTCGAAGTCTTTGCCCGTGGCGACCCGCGTTCCGTCGACCTCGCGCAGGACGGCCTCAAATTCCTCACCCTTTTTGTCGAGCTGAGCTTTTAGATCCCAATACGAACCGGTCTTAAAGCGCCGCCGCTCCCGTTCTCTTTCCACAAGCAGCCGAACGGCCACGGATTGGACGCGGCCGGCGGAGAGGCCGTATTTGATCTTTTTGGCCACCAGTGGCGATAAGTCGTAGCCGACGAGGCGGTCGAGAATTCGCCGCGTTTCCTGCGCTTCCACCAGGTTTTCGTCGATCTTTCGCGTATTCTCCAGGGCCCGCTCGATGGCCGTGCGGGTGATCTCGTGAAAGACCATGCGGTGGATCTCGCAGTCCGGCGCCAGCTCCTCGATGAGATGCCAGCTAATGGCCTCTCCCTCTCGGTCTTCATCTGTCGCCAGATAAAGCGCGTCGGCTCCGCGGAGTTCCTTTTTTAACTCCTTGAGTGCCTTTTTGGAGCGCTGGTCATTGACCACGTAGATCGGCTGAAAGTCGTTTTCCGTATCCACACCAAAGCGCGCCCAGGACTTCTTTTTATACTTTTTGGGCAACTGTTTTGCGTTTTTCGGAAGATCGCGCACATGGCCCAGCGAGGCGCGAACGCGGAAGTCTCCAGGGAGGTATTTTTCGATCGTCTTCGCCTTTGACGGCGACTCGACAATGACCAATTTGGACATATTCAATCCGACTCTTGTGGCGCAAATGAGTTGATGACTTTTTGATTCGACCGCTGCTCACGGATGGAGCCCTACATAGAGAAGTCCCACCCTGTTTGTCCAGTCACAGAAATTGACGCTGGTCAAAAAGGCGAGCGTTACTCGTCGTCTCCGGAGTCGTCGTCATCCGGTGAAAAGGGGCTCTGGCCGGATTTCATCATCTGATAAAATTCGCGCATTCGCTCCTCGATCTCCTCGCTGGACAGCTCGGACATATCGAATTGCTCGAGTTCCTCTTTGTCGAAATTGCCGAGCAGGCCGGGGGGAAGGTTTTCCATGATCTTCGGGGCGTTTTTAAAGGCCATATTGAAGATCGGCTTTAGGGGCCCGCGAATATTACCGGAGTCGTCGAAGATCTGATCGAGCATGGTCATGGGGTTCATGCCACCGGGCATGCCGGCGGCATTGCCACTGCCCAGGGCTTCGGCAAATGACGAGGGGTCAAAGCCGCCATCGCCGCTGCCGGCCTGATCGGCGAGCATCTCCAACAACGAGGCATCGAGGCCCATCGGCGCCCCATCGGCCAATTCGTGAGCCGGCCCCAGCAAAAAGATGGGAAGCTCCACGGGGGCGCGACTTGCCCGTTCAAAATCCTGTTTTGCCTGCTCGGCATCGCCGGCCATCTGGCGAGCTGCGCCCCGCACCATATAGGCATCAGACAGGCTCGGATCGAGCAGTACGGCCCGCTCGGCAGCCGTCTTCGCCAGGGTCAAATTGCCCTCCGTAAGCTGGACGTGGGCCAGTTGAACGAAGGCAAATGCCTCGTCGGGAAAGAGATTGGAGGCGCGGATGGCGTCCGATCGGGCAGCGGCGTTTTCAGCGGCCAGAAGATGCAGATGACTGCGCAATAAGATCGCCTCCAGGGCGAGCTCTTCGTCGTCGTCATCGACGGCGGCGTCAATGACCTCTAAGGCCTCTTCGGTCTCACCGCGCACCAGATAAAGCCGAGCCAATGTCAGTGCGTATTCCGGCTCGTCGGGGGCCAGCTCCACGGCGGCTTTGACGTCGCGGGCCGCCGCTTGCAGATCGCCCATTCGCATATAGGTCTCACCGCGCAGGCCGAGTAATTCGGCCGTCTCGCCTTCGATATGAAGGGCGTGGGTGAGATCGGAGCGGGCTTTGCCGTACTCCTCAAGCTCCATCCATACCAGGGCGCGCCCGGTCAAGAGGGTAACATCGTCGGGGTCGCCGGAGACGGCCTCATCGAAGTACTCGCGAGCCTGTCCCACTTTGTCGAGATAAAAACTGGCCCATCCGGCCAGCCCGTATGTTGCGCAATCGCGATTGCCGAGCTCGATGGCCTTTCGGGCGTCGTCGAGGGCCTCTTCGCCCCGGTCGAGATCGAGCCAACACTCGCCGCGACGGGCCAGCACCCGGGCCCGGATCGCCGCCGTATCATCGCCGTCGCCCATGGTCTCAATGGCCGCCGACAACCGCTCGATGGCCTGACGATAAGCGCCCCCGTCGACAAGTGGCTCCAACTCGGCATTGAGCTGCTCCCACATCAGCCGATCGTTATCGTCGAGCTCCTCTGGCAATTCGTCTGTGTTGCCCATGGCGTCACGTCCTCGGTCGGCGGCGAGTTATTCTGCGAGCAGCTTATCGAATAATTCGCGAAGCGGCGGCTCGCCCTGAAATCCCATCACCACGTCCTGGACGTCTTCGCCCTTCATGCCGATGACCATCGGAATCGATCGGGCCTGAAATGCCTGGGCGAGCTTGGGCTCGTCGTCGATATTGATTTTTCCCACCTTGATCTGGCCGTCGAATTCGTCGGCCAGCTTCTCCAGCACCGGCGACAGGGCCTTGCAGGGTCCACACCAGGGTGCCCACAGATCGACGACCACAGGCAGGTCGGAATTGGTGACTTCTTCTTCGAAATTGTCTTCCGTAATCGTGACGGTACTCACTGTATACTCCTGAAAAAAGGTCAGTTGCGACGTGCGCACCAGGGCGCACGGCGATCGCAAACCGTAAGCACGAGTCGACAGATGTCACCGCGACAGTGCTCCGGCTTTATTTTCGTCGGCTCATTCCCACTGTTGGAGAGTCTGGCGGACATGGGCCAAAAACCGGTCCGCCGTCGCCCCGTCGATGCTGCGATGATCAAAGGACATGCAGAAAATCGCCGTGGGTCGCACCATAATGGCGTCGGTCTGCTGATCGACGACGACGCGTTTTTTGATCGCCCCGGTGCTCACGATGGCCGTCTGGGGCTGGTTAATAATGGGAACACCGAACTCGGGCCCAAAAATCCCGTGATTGGACAGCGTAAAGGTGCCACCGCTGACCTCGCCCGGGTCGAGTCGCTTATTTCGCGCCCGTTCAGCGAGATCACCGACCCGGCGGGCGATGCCCAATAAATTGAGCTCGTCGGCGTTTTTGACCACGGGCACAATAAGCGAGCCCTCGAGGGCCACGGCGACGCCGACATTGATATCGGCGCGGTAGATCAGATCGTCGCCGTCCACCGAGGCGTTGACCACCGGATAGGCGCGCAATGCGTCGGCCAGGGCTTTGATCATAAACGCCGTATAGGTCAGCTTGACGCCGCGATCGGCGAATTCATCTCGCAGTTTTTGTCGGGCAGCTACCACATTTGAAAAGTCGATCTCGTGGATCGTATGAGCGTGAGCGCTGGTGGCCCGGCTCATCATCATATGCTCTGAGATTGCCGCCCGCTGCGGTCCCATCGGCTCGACGCGGTCTCGATCTCCGACGTCGACCGACGGAGCTCGGTGTTGGCGGGGCTCAGCGCTGGCGCGGCCGTTGGTCGGCGACGGGCGCCGATGCTGGCCGGATTCGATAAACGCCATGATATCGGTCTTCGTTACCCGGCCGGACAACCCGCTTCCCGGGATGGCCGATAGATCGTCGATATCGTGGTCGGCGGCGATTCGCCGAACCAGGGGCGTTGAGCGGGTTCGCCTCAACTCAGCGCGACTGGGAAATTCACCGTTTGACGGCGCCGCGGTGGTCGATGAAGCAGTGCTTTTCGACGCCGCTGCCGAGGCCACCGCCGCATCCGCCGCGCCGCCCGAGGTCGGCGCCACCGGCTCGGAAGGCGCCTTGTCGGCGCTGCTATCGCCGGCCGCGGCGACATCTCCCTCTTCGGCCTCCTGGTCCAAAATGGCGACCACCGTGTTGATCTCCACGGTCTGACCGATCTCGACGAGCCGCTCTACTAAGACCCCTTCCTGGGGGCTCGGCACTTCGGCATCGACCTTGTCGGTGGTGATCTCGAAGAGCGGCTCGTCGCGCTCGACGTAATCACCTGGCTCTTTGAGCCACTGGGTCACCGTTCCCTCCGTGACGGACTCTCCCATCTGGGGCATAACGACTTCGGTTCGCATCGCTCGAATCCTTATGTTGGTCGAAAATCAATATCGGATCGGTTCAGATATGAATCGGATGACCCAATGTGGCGTGGGCCGCCTCGCCGACTGCCTCGGCAAGCGTCGGGTGGGGATGAATGGTCTGGATCAGCTCGGCAACCGTGGACTCCAGCTCCATGGCCAGCGTTCCCTCGGTGATCAATTCGGTGGCCTTCGGGCCGATGATATGAACGCCCAATACCTCGTCGTATTTCGACTCGGCGACGATTTTAACGAAGCCCTCGGTCTTGTTGAGAATCGCCGCTTTGCCGATGGCGCTGAACGGAAATTCGCCGGTGATGACGTCGTATCCGCGCTCTTCGGCTTCCTCTTCGCTCAGGCCTACCGAGGCTACTTCCGGGGCGCAATATGTACACATCGGCACCAGTTCGTAGTTGATGGGCCGTGGGTCCTGACCGGCGATATGATCGACGGCCAAAATGCCCTCGTGACTCGCCAGATGGGCAAGCCAGATAGAGCCCGTGATATCGCCGATGGCGTAGATGCCCTCTTCGCCGGTGCGCATCATTTCGTCGACCTCGATAACGCCCCGATCGTCGATCTCGATATCGAGCCCTTCAGCACCGATATCGTCGGTCGCCGGCTGGCGGCCGGCGGCGACCAAAAGATGGGATGCCTCGATATTCTGCGACGACGTCTCGTCACCATCGATGGTCTCCACCACCAATTTCACGCCGTCTTTGTCGGCTTTGACGTCCGTGACCTTCGAGGAGACCAGAACATTCATCCCCTGTTTTTCAAAGGACTTCTGGGCGGCCGCCGACACGGCTTTATCCTCGCCGGGAAGGACGCGATCGATCATCTCCACCAGAGTGATTTTGGAGCCGTAGCGCAAAAAGATGCTGGCAAATTCGGTGCCCACCGCTCCGGCGCCGATGACGACCAGATGCTCCGGGACTTCCTCTAACTCCAGAATCCGATCGGAGTCGAGTACCCGCTCGGGCTCCATGTCGATAAAGGGAAGGTGCAGGCAGGTCGAGCCGGTGGCGAGGATGATATTTTTCGCCTCCAGCGTCGTCGTATCGCCGTCTTTATCCTCCACATCCACTTTGCCCGGCTCGGCAATTCGCCCGTGGCCGAAGTGGACGTCGATTTCGTTTTTCTTCATCAAATACTTGACGCCGCCGGCGTTCTTTTTGACCACCTTGGCTTTGTAGGCGTGCATCTTTTCCATCGACAACTCGACGTCGCCGGTGCTGATGCCGATGGCTTCCGATTTTTCCATCTCCTCGACCATATCGGCAGTATGCAGCATCGCCTTGGTGGGGATGCACCCGCGAAGAAGGCAGGTTCCGCCCAGCCGTTCTGTCGAGTCTCGCTCCACAATCGCCGTATCGAGCCCCGATTGAGCGGCGTGAATGGCCGCTACATATCCACCCGGTCCAGATCCAATGATCACGACATCGTATTGACTCACGTTCGCTCTCCCGCGTTTGGGAAAAATAAATTTTTCATCCATCCGTGCGCCAACGTACTAGCGACAGCGGTCGCGGGCAACCCCCGAGGTCTGGCGATCTGCGTTTTCCCAACCAGATCGGGATTGTTCTCCACAACCGAAGTGTTTATCGTAGTCATCATACCGAATACCGAGTCATTGACTCGCGTACAGCAATTCGCCATTCGCTGGAGCCAATAAGATGAGCGACCAAACCCATCTGAATCGGATCGAACAAGATCCCGAGGTCATGGCTGGAAAACCGGTCGTCCGGGGAACGCGGTTGACCGTCGAATTTATCCTAAAACTCCTCGCACACGGCTCCTCGGAAGACGAAATACTCGCCGAGTACACAGGATTGACCAGAGAAGATATCCGTGCCTGCCTATTCTTTGCGCAAAAAATGGTCGGCGACACCAGCTTTGTGCCCCGCGAGTCGGCATAAATGCGTTTTCTCATCGATGAATGTACCGGTCCTGTGAATGTACCGGTCCCGGAGTCGCCCGATGGCTCACAGATCAAGGTCACGATGTCGCTTCTGTCTACGATGAAAACCCGGGTATCGACGATTCAACCGTGATCGCCTGGGCCAGCGATGAAACGCGTATTCTGGTGACTAATGACAAGGACTTTGGAGAACGGGTCTTCCGAGATCGTCGAGCCCATGCAGGAGTAATTCTGTTGCGCCTCGACGACGAACGCACTCCCCACAAAATTTCCGTGTTACGTGACCTACTCCGCGACCATAGCGACCGGCTGGAGGGAAACTTCGTCGTTGCCACCGAAGATCGCATTCGGTTTGGATGAATGATTTATCGATAAACAGACCGGATAACCAGACCGAGGCAGCTCAATCTTCAGTCTCGACTTGGATGATTTTTTCCAGCGCCGCCAGCCCGTCGGTCAGACAGCCCGGGCCGGGCTGTAAGATCATGGCCGGATCGAGCTCGTGGATGGCGTCGTCTTTTACGGCGCTCAGCTCGTCGTAGCCGGGGCGCTCGCGGATACTGTCGATATCGACGGCTTTTCCGCACCAGCAGGCGGCGATGATCTCCGGATCAGCCGCCAATATCTCGTCGTCGTCGACGAAGCGCTCCTCGGCCAATTTACCGCTCGATCGCTGGGCAAAGATATTTTGACCGCCGGCGATCTCGATCAACTCACCGACCCATTCGATGGCCGTAATGCGCGGATCGTCCCATTCCTCAAAATACACCCGCGGCCGATGCGACTGAGCCTCGGTGCGCCGCTTTGCGGCCTCCAGGTTGTCGATATAGCCGCGGACCAGGTCTACTGCGTCGTCGCGGCGTCCGACGATAGAGCCGATGGTGACGATGACGTCCAGGATCTCCTGGAGACTTCGCTGGTTGAAGATCACCACCGGTAAATTGGCCTTGATCAAATCATGGGCGAGCTGGGCCTGGATATCGGAAAATCCGATAATCAGATCCGGCTTTAATGCCGAGATCTTTTGCACACTTCCGCCGATAAAGGCCGACACGACCTGTTTTTGTTCCGCCGCCCGGGGCGGCCTTTCGGTATAGGCGCTGATGCCGACGATGCGCTCGTCTTCGCCGAGTTCGTATAAGATCTCGGTGGGCTCCTCGGTGAGACAGACGATGCGCTCCGGGACGGCGCGGATGGTGAAATTACTTGTCATATCAGCCCGGCGGCCAGGAAAAGCTTCGACCGCCGAGGACGTGGGCATGTAGATGAAAGACGGACTGACCAACACCCTCGCCGTTATTGATGACCAGGCGAAAACCATCTTCCTCCAGGCCCTGGTCTATGGCCACCTTTTTGGCCGCTAAAACCACCTTACCTAAAAGCTCGGCATCGTCTTCTTCGGCGTCGAAGGCGTTGACGATATATTTTTTGGGGATCACCAGAATATGTACCGGCGCCGCCGGGTTGAGGTCCTGAAAGGCGAGGACGTCGTCGTCCTCATAGACCTTATCTGACGGAATTTCGCCGCGGATGATCTTGCCGAATACAGTGTCATTTTGCTCGCTCATCAGGTCTCCCTCGAGGTGAAATTCGATGGCTTTCGCCGCAATGGGTCACACATCGAAGCTACGCACGCGATTGCCATAAAAGTAGACCAGCTCCACCTGTTGAATCATGACCCCGTCGCTCCAGTTTTGAATAACCTCCGGGGTGTGGAACATCTGCAGATATTCGATGCCGGCGTACACGATGGTGTCCGGCTCCTCATCGTGGAGAAAGGGCGATAATACGACTTTTCCCTGCTCTTCCAGCGCCCGAAGCCTGTCCAATAGCGCCGCCACGCCACGGTGGAGTTCATCCCAGCGCACGATCTCCTCGGCGCCAAACCGCACCAGGCGAAAGACGTCCCAATTCGGATAGCGCTGCTGCAGGCGCTCAAAGAGCACCCAACTGACCACCTGAGTGGGCATGATCACTGTATTTTCCAAAAACGACTCGGCGATGCACTCTCCGGTATAGCGCGTATATTGGCGGTCCCGTGAGACGTCGTAGACGATCTCCCCGCTTTTCGCCGATCGCACATAATCGCTGCGGGCCACTCGCCGTCCACGACTGTCGTAACTTTCGCCGTCGGCGCGGACCTCGTTGCCGAAAGGATCGAGGGGCTGGCCGAAGCGAAGGACCGTCGTGGAGTCCATCTTCATGGTCTTGAGCACAAAGCGGGTCACCGTGGGGATCTGGGTAAATTCGTCGTTCTCCATCAGATAGCGCCCGCGTCCCTCGCGCTTAAAATGCGACTCGATGAGACTATCGCCCTCCAGGACCAGGTTGTAGTTGATGGTCAGCGGGCAGATATAGACCGGTCCCGTATCGATATCGCGCATCAGATTGTGGATATATCCGGTCAGAGCCGTTCCCAGCAGGCCGAGCTTGAGCTTTTGCTCCACCACATTGGAGCGACACCGGGTCCCGCCGGGGAAAAACAGGCTGTGATAGCCCTTTTCAATCAGGACCTGCGAATAAAGCTTGAGCACTCCTTTATACAGGTCGTGGCGAAGGCGCCGGTCGACCTTATAGGCGCCCAGGTTATGCATAAAAAAGCTGGTCAGCGGATTGGTAAATAGATTTTTTCCCGCCCCGTACGTCACCGGCGGAAGGCCCGCCTCATACAGCGACCATCCCACCAAAATAGAGTCCATATTCGAGCTATGAGTGGGAACGAAGACCAGCGTTCCCTTCTTCGACAGCTTCTGCAGGGTCTCAATCGGCCCCTGTAACATGACCCGTTCGCTGAGGTCGCGGACGTGGCGCATAGCCCGCTGTAAATCCTGGACACCGCGCGGCACTTCAAGGCCGGGTAGATCTTGAGTCTTGAATAAAAAATTGAGGCCAATCGGCATCACCCCGGTGGCCATGCGGTAGACCCAGGGATTGAAACGACCGGCGATATCGTCGGAATAGCTCTCGACGAGAGACCACAAAATTCGCCGTTTTTCCTTCTCCGACATGGTGGCCAGCCGCTTCGACAGCCGGCGCCACCAGGCGATGGAGCGGACCTCATCCTCCGGGCCCTGCTCCTGTTTGAGCCGTTCGATTTCCTGGTAGGCGGCGTCATTTAACACATATTCGATGCCAGCCCCCTCGGCATCGCGCGAGGAGCGCACGAAATTATTGAACGCCCGCCTCGAGACGTCGGCGACCAGATGCGGTCGTTCTTCTTTGAGTCGAAATAGGGGCGAATTTTCGCCGGGAAGTGCAGTTCTCAAACCCATCCAATCACCTCGCTGAAGCCATCATTTGAGCGCATCATAGGTCCGAGACATAGACGGTGGCAAATGCGATTGTCGAATCCCGCTAGCGGGGATGAACACATGCAGGGGAAGTGATAGGCTGAGCGCATCGTTCATTTTAGTAGCTGCGAGCAGTTAGGAGTTCGCTATGTCTGAGTCCGGAGACGGCGGTGGAAAATTAGTTATCATTATCTTCGGCGGCCTCGGTTGCCTCGTGGTGGGATTGGCGCTGATTGGAATTTTGGCAGCTCTCGCCATCCCCTCCTTCGTACAATATATGCAGCGAGCCAAGGCCGCAGAAGCGATAGGCATCACCTCAACCGTCGCCGATCAGGTGAGCGCCGAATATGAATTGTCCTGCGAATTTCCACCGTCCTTACCACCGACGGCCGATGTCGACACCTGCTGCGGAGGTGAGTTATGTGCCTCCGACCCGGAGGCGATGGCCGTCTGGGAGGAGGCGGGACTCTTCGGGCTTAGCCACGAGGCTTATTTCAGCTACGAAACAGAACAGATCGACTCGTCGACCTACGAGATCCGTGCCGAAGCCGATTTTAGTTGCGGCGGTGCCAATCACGTCGAAACCATTCAACTCACGGCTCACGGCGACCCTCCCAATTGCCGGTTGGAGCAGGCTCCTCGCGTCACGACGAACGAGTTTCAATAACCCTCAAATAATGAACAGCGATGAAGAGCATTGTGGGCAGCTATCTGGGGGTGATCTTTCGACCGTCGCCAACCCTGGCGTCGCTCGGCGAGGAGACTCGACTCCGGGAGGGATTGGCCGTCGTCGTCGTCGCGACGGTGTTGTATAGCCTCTTTTCATTGTGGCTGTACCTCGACGGGCAACAGCCGTCATTTACGGGCAATCCGATCCCGGCCGCCGATTATTATCTGTGGCAGGCGATCTTTTTGGTGGCCTGGTTGCCGGCGGCCTACGCCATCTTCGTGACCGTCGCCCACCGGTTGATGTATCGAGCTCTTTCGACCATTGAATGGGAGTCGACAGCGGCCGCTCTGGGATATGCCTTCGCCATCCCCATCACCTGGGCGTATCTGGTCCCGGAGATGATCGTGTTCGGTCTTTTCGGCCACGATAGCCTGGCGATAGCCATGCGCATCACCGGCCCCGTCACCTTGTTGTGGTGGGCCTACTTGACCTTTCGCACCCTTCGGGTGATCCACAAATGCCCCAGGCGGATAGCTGGCTTTGTCACTCCCTTCGCCCTGGCGACGACCATTGCCTTTTTGGCGCTTTTGATTCGCTGAGCACCTCATCACTCCGCCATTGCCTCCCGCTCCTGGGCGGCGTATTTCTTCCACCCACCGCTATAAAAACGGAGTAGATAGACGGCTCCCACCACGGCGATCTGGACCACCATGGCCAGCCAGGCCCCGACGGCGCCGCCGTCGAGATAGAAGCCAAAGAGCCAGGCACAGGGCACCAGAACCAACCAGGAGGCGCTGATGCTGGCCACCATGGTAAACCGGGTATCACCACAGCCCTCGAGAGTGGAGCCGGTGACCATGGCCGCCGCGTCGGTGAGCTGAAATAAAGCGGCCACCAGGAGCAACTGCCCGGCCAACGTCGCCGTCTCTACGTCGGGGGTAAAGATAGAGGCAATCGGAGCGTGGAATAGCCAGAAACACACTCCCAGCGCCCCCATAAATATCAGCGCCACGCTCAGCGCCGCCTGCAGAGTATTGGCGACCTGCTCGTCGCGTCCGGCCCCCACATGCTGGCCGGCGAGAATGCTCGATGCCCGTCCCACGCCATAACCGGGTAAAAAGCTGACACTGACCACTCTTAAAGCGATCTGGTGGGCCGCCAACTCGGTGGTCCCCATCCGGGCGAGAATGGCCGTAAATACCCCGAAGGCAAAGACACCGACGGCGCCGCGAATTCCCATCGGTAAGCCCAGCCGCAACACCGCCGGGGCGACGTCTTGAACGGCCTGCCGACAGCGGGTCCACACAGCCACCACCCCGCTCACCGTATGTCCCCGTAAAAAATGAGCCAGCGCCGCCACCATGCCTACAAATTGGGCTATCACCGTCGCCAGCGCCGCCCCCTCCACGCCGAGCGCGGGAAAGGGGCCGAGCCCGAAGATGAGGAGGGGGTCGAGGACGATATTGACCCCGTTTGCCAGGAGGGTCAAAAGCATGGGCGTCCGCGTATCGCCCAGTCCCTGATAGTGATTACACACCACGATCATGGCGAATAAGGCGCAGGCCCCCAGGGTCCGGATGACAAAATAATCGCCGGCCATCGCTCGCACGTGGGCTTCGCCCCCCATTACAGCGAAGATTCCGCCTTGAACGGGGGTCAAAAAGAGCACGAATAACCCGAAGGGAACGGCCAGCAACAACCCGGCTATTGCGCTATTGACGGCGCGCCGACGTCGGCCGGCCCCCTCGGATTGCGAGGTCACCACCGTGACTCCCTGCAGCGTTCCGAAGAAAAAGCCGTTGAGCACGAAAAACACGGTCGCCGCCAGGCCTACGGCCGCTAATTCAGCGGTCCCCAGCCATCCCACAAAGATCGTATCCGCCAGATCCATGGCCGTATACGACAACATGCTCAACACAATGGGCCACGACAGCCCGAGCACTTTCCCCACCTCTCGGCGCCACCTCGACGCTCTGTCTTCTATCCTTTTTCTCGCTCTCATCGAGCACCTCGTTCGGCCATCCAACGGCCATTTTCATCCTTCAAAAGCCTGAGGCGCGACAAGAAAATCAAAAGCCGCAGGCTCAATTCGCTGCGGCTCTTTTCGTTTAACGGATTGTGTGCTCTTCCGCTAAACCATGCGAACCACAGATCGCTCACCAAATACGCCTGGCGTGGCGCCCGCAATATTCGGGACACGCATCACAGCGTCGATGTTGATCTGTACTTTTCGCATGACTTACCTTCCTGAAATTTTCACTCAGCAGCAACGGCGCCCAGTCTGAGCGACCCGCATTTACAGTGCATACTGAGTTTTGAGGGGAAGTCAATCAAGGAATTTGGAAGTCTTCGGGGGCCCGCGGCCAGCCTGACCGCCTTCTCGGGCTAC
>SKQC01000249.1 GCA_007119175.1 Myxococcales bacterium
TGCTTCTTTGCGTCCTTTTCGGTCCCCAGTTTCTTGTACTTCTTTGCGTCCTTTGCGGTTCCCAGTTTTTTTGTGCTTCTTTGCGTCCTTTGCGGTCCCCAGTTTTTTCGCTGGTTTAGCCCCCATCGTGGTTGAGGGAAACACGCGCTGGAAGCACCGTGGTCGGTTCTGTATGGTGCGCGGTGCCGTTTTGTGACGGCAGCCAGCTTTGCCTAAGAGAAAATTGGACATCAAATGACACGCATAATTGGAAATCGACTCGTCCTCATCGGCGCTTTTATGGCTTTTGTTTTTTGCGCCATCGCCTGTGCCGAAGGAGAGCCCGAGCCGGCGGTGATCAACGATAATGACAATACCCGCCCGGACCCGAACAATCAGGACACCCCGGATGCTGGAAACGGCGGCGACGTCATCAACGGCGAAGACGACGCAAATTCAAATAACGGCGGCTCCGGCGACTCCTGTATGGATAATGGCGATTGTGAGGGCGACGAGGTCTGTGCTCGCACAGTACCGAATGCCGAGGGAAGTTGCGTGCTTCCCGACGACGAGTTGGTCGACGGCGAGGAATGCTCCGATGGGGCGCAATGCACAAGTGGCCTGTGTTACGACGGACAGTGCACCACGGCGTGCAGTGACGAAAGTGAATGCCTCGACGGTTGGGATTGCGACGACCTCGGCGACGGCGGATTTTGCACTCCACCGGCCTGTTCGACAGACGACGACTGCCAGGGCACTCAGGCCTGCGCTGTGACCGCTGACGGCAATGCTATACAGACGGTGTGTCTGCCCGATAACGGCGGCGGCGAGGCCGGCGATGGCTGCGCCGGTCACGACGAGTGTGTGGCACGCTACTGCATCGACAGCATTTGCAGCGCTTTATGCGAGTCCACCGACCACTGCGGCAATTTCCAGAGCTGCGATGACGGGACGATCACCGTCGACTCCGCAAGCGACGACCTCCGGCATTGCCAGCCCACCTCGGTTGAACAATGTCTATCTCCAGGAGACTGCCAGGACGCCGATATGACCTGCAGTCTGCCCACCTTCGGCACTGACGGCGGCATCGACGGTGCATCCTGTGGATTCACCAATCCCGGCGAGGCCGATCTGGGCGAAAGCTGTGTCGGCTCATCGAGTTGTGAAAGCGGCCTGTGTCTTGAGAGCGACGACGGCCTCACCGGCGAGTGCTCCGTATTTTGTCAGGACGCCGGCGTCGACTGTGGCGGCGACCAAAATTGCATGCGCGTCGACGAACAATTGGGACTGTGCTTTGGCGAATGTCTGCGAAACGAAGATTGTGACGGCGGAAATGTCTGCCAGATTGGCCTCGATACAAATGACGATATCCAGACCATCTGCGATCACACCGTGGGCGATAAAGACACCGGTGAGGAATGCGACGATTCACTGGACTGCACAAGCGGCTTTTGCCTGACCAGCTACGGGACTTACGACATCAATTGCACCGGCGACGCCCAATGCCCCGGTGATTCCGAATGCACCTGCCCCCCCAATGATCCAAACTGCACTCAGCAGACCTGCGTCGAGCAGGAGTCGCGCTGCTCCAAATTATGCGATCCCGCAAATGGCGACGCCGATTGCGATACCGGTGGACACGAGATGACTCGCTGCGACGACCAGATCCAGGTCCAACGCGAAACGGAAGTCGAGTTCGTAGCTGCCTGTGCGCTGGAATTTGAGTGAGATGGGTGCTGGAACCGCAAAACAACCTGGAACCGCAAAGGACGCAAAGAAGCACAAAGAATTTAAGCGTTCGGGGCCCGCGGCCAGCCTGGCCGCAATTCGGACAGCGAGCGCGGTTAAGGGTGAAGCTGCCGGGGTCCGCGGCCAGCCTGGCCGCAATTCGGACAGCGAGCGCGGTTAAGGGTGAAGCTGCCGGGGCCCGCGGCCAGCCTGGCCGCAATTTGGTCTGCGAGCGCGGTTAAGGGTGAAGCTGCCGGGGCCCGCGGCCTCCATGGGAGGGTGCCCTGGGTATCTTTGTGTATTCTTCGTGTCCTTTGCGGTTCACAGCCGTTGGGCACCAGGCGGTCAGTGATCGCGGTGATTGAATAAAAACTGGCGGGGGCGAGTCATCTAAGAGACGCTGCAAATGGTGTTGTCGCAACAGTCGTGATTCGACAAGGAGCTTTGACCGATGGCTAATATTATCCCCACTCGCTCGATCGCCCTGTGCATCCTGATCGGGAGCGTTTTATTCTTCAATGCCTGCAGTTGTAGCGATGAGATCGAAGAAAACGATCCGGAGTATAATCTCGACGATCCCAACCCGTGCAGCACCACCGATGATTGCGAGGTCGAAGACCACGTATGCATCCTCGAGGAGCCCGGCGAAGAGGGCGAATGTCTGCCCCTCTTTGAGATGCGTCCCATCGGCGAGGAATGCAGCCAGTCTCGTCACTGCGAATCGGGCCTGTGCTACGAGGGAGAATGTGCCCAGCCCTGTCAGGACGGCGCCGACTGCGATGGCGATATGATCTGCGGCGACGAGCAAATCTGTGAAGAGCCCAATCCCTGCGATAGCGACGAGGATTGCTCAGGCGATACGGCCTGCGCCGTCTCCGTCAGCGGCGACGGCGAGCTGGTGACGATCTGCCTGTCGGATAACGAAGAGGGCGAGGCCGGAGATGCCTGCGAGGAACACGGTGATTGCCGCTCGCGATACTGCCTCGACGAGGTGTGCACCGCGCCCTGCGAAGACGACACCCAATGCGGTGTATTGCAGATCTGTGAAGAGGAATCGGTCTCACTGGAGGGCGAAGACGGTGAATTCGATCTGTGCACCGAGCAACCGCCCATCGACTGCGCCTCGCCGGGAGATTGCGAGCAGGACGAGCTGACCTGCAATACAACGGTCCCCGAGTCGGGAGCTGTCGAGGGCGCCATCTGCGGATTGACCAATCCCGGCGAGGAGGAGTTGGCCGGCAGTTGTACCGATTCCGCCCAATGCGAAAGCGATCTGTGCTGGACCAGCCTCGATGGCAGTGCCGGCGAGTGCACCGTCTTCTGCGAAGACGCCGGAGACGATTGCGCCACAGGCCAGGTCTGCACTTCAAAATCGGCCGGGCTCGGCCTATGTCTCGCAGCCTGTGACAGCAACGCGGACTGCGATGGCGGCAATATCTGCCAGCTCGGCACCACGCCCGATGCCGACGCCGTCCACAGCTACTGTAGCCTCGATCGCGGCGACGGGACCACCGGCGATAGCTGTGAGGAGTCCAGCGACTGCGAGACCGGGATCTGTCTTGAGGTGGTGACCTATTCGGTGACCGACGAGTCCTGCAATAACGACAATCAGTGCGATGAAGACTATGAATGCCGCTGCGACCCCGACGATCCCGGCTGCGACCAGGAGGTCTGCGTCTCAGAAGAGGGCAGCGTCGAGAGTCGATGCAGTGAGCTCTGTGCCAATAACGACGATTGCGACGGCGACCACGACCTCTCGGCATGTAGCGACGCCGTCGAACTCAGCGTCGATGGTCACACGGCGGACGCCGCCGCCTGTTCGCTGGAGGGGTGATTCAGGCAAACGCCGCCATCAGCTCGGCGGCCTTGTCGGTCTGCTCCCAGGAGAATCTGGAGCGCCCGAAGTGGCCGTAGACGGCGGTATCGCGGTAGATAGGACGCAATAAATCGAGCGACTTGATGAGGCCGGCGGGCTTGAGATCGAAGATCTCGGGCACGACGGCCTCAATTTTTTCTTCGGATACCGTGCCGGTACCGAAGGTATCGACCATGATACTCACCGGCTCGGCAACGCCGATGGCGTAGGAAAATTGCACTTCACAGCGATTGGCGAGCTTGGCGGCCACGATATTTTTGGCCACGTAGCGCGCCATATAGGTCGCCGATCGGTCGACCTTGCTCGGGTCTTTGCCGCTAAACGCGCCGCCGCCGTGGCGACCGACGCCGCCGTAGGTATCGACGATGATCTTGCGCCCCGTCAGCCCCGAGTCGCCCTGGGGGCCACCGATGACGAATCGACCGGTGGGATTGATATGAAACGCCGTATCCTGGTGAAGCAACTCGGCGGGGATCACCTCTTTTATGATGGTGTCCATCACGGCGTCGCGCACCTCGTCGGTCGTCACCTCGTCGGTGTGCTGCGTCGACAAAACGACGGCGTCGATCGCCACCGGTACTTCATCTTCGTAGCGCACCGAGACCTGGCTTTTGGCGTCGGGACCCAGAAAATCGAGGACATCATTTTTGCGCACCTTCGACTGCCGGGCCACCA
>SKQC01000264.1 GCA_007119175.1 Myxococcales bacterium
CCCCGAGGCCCCATGAAGAGGGCGCTCCCCTCCCAGGGGAGCTGGCGAGCGAAGCGAGCCTGAGGGGTTTTTCCGAAAAACCCGATAAGACCTGCCGCGGTTGACAATTTTGGCCCGTCCAGCTTGTATATGATGGACTGATTCAACAACTTTTTGCCGCAGCCTTGTCGAGCGCTGAATTGCGCCGCCTTTCCGTCGTTTTTTCTCGAACCGTGGAGGAATCCCCATGAGTAAGCTCCTTCCCCCCATCAATTTCAAAGAGTGGATCGAAGACAACCGCGAGGCGTTTAAGCCCCCGGTAGGTAATAAAAAGATCTGGGAAGACGCCGATTTTATGGCCTTCGTCGTCGGTGGTCCAAACCAGCGCAAGGACTACCACATCGATCCCAGCGAGGAGTTTTTCTACCAGCTCGAGGGCGATATGACCCTCAAGGTCGTTGAAGACGGGGAATTTAAAGATATTACCATCGCTGAGGGCGAGATTTTTCTGCTTCCCTCCATGGTGCCCCACTCCCCGCAGCGCGGCGAAAATACAATCGGTCTCGTCATCGAGCATAAGCGCGCCGAGGGCAATGACGACGGATTGCGCTGGTATTGCGAGGAATGCGGTGAGGTGCTCCACGAGGAGTTTTTCTACCTCACCGACATCGTCACCCAATTGCGCGGCGCCATCGAGGCGTTCTGGGCCGACGACGATGCCCGCACCTGCGGCAATTGCGGCGCCTATCTCGAGAAGTGAGCTGCGCCGAATCGCCGGGAATCTCACAGGACTCAGAACGAACCCCGGTACACGCCGACCATAAGACGTTCCATTTGTAGTTGTTTTGCGCTTCTTTGCGCCCTTTGCGGTTCCCGTCAGTTTTTTTGCGTTTCTTTGAGCTTCTTTGCGCCCTTCGCGGTTCCCGTCAGTTTTTTTGCGTTTCTTTGAGCTTCTTTGCGCCCTTCGCGGTTCCCGTCAGTTTTTGTTTTTTTCAACCAACCCCACACCCCCAATCCGCTATGAAAATTGACATCCACGCTCATATTCTGCCCGAGACCTGGCCCGATTTACACGAGCGCTACGGCTACGGCGGCTTTATACGGCTCGATCACGATTGTCCGGGCTGTTCGGCGCGGATGATGAAGGGCGATGAGTTTTTTCGCGACGTCGATCCCAACGTCTGGGATCCAAAAGCGCGCATAGAGGACTGCGACGAGGACCATGTCGATGTGCAGGTCTTGTCGACGGTGCCCGTCATGTTCAGCTACTGGGCGGAGCCGGAGGATACTCACGATCTGGCCAAGATCTTAAATGACCATATCGCCGGCATCGTCGACGATCAGCCGAAGCGATTCGCCGGACTCGGCACATTGCCGATGCAGGATACAGATCGGTCGATTCAAGAGTTGGAGCGCTGCGTCAACGATCTGGGCCTGGCCGGCGTCGAGATCGGCACTCACGTCAATGAAATCAACCTCGACGATCAGCGATTCGACGCCCTGTGGGAGGCTGCCGAGGAGCTGGACGCGGCGATTTTCGTCCATCCCTGGGATATGATGGGCATGGATCAGCTCTCGGACTACTGGCTTCCCTGGTTGGTGAGCATGCCTGCCGAGACCTCGCGGGCGATCTGCTCGCTGCTGATGGGTGGTGTGCTCGATAAATATCCCGATCTCAAATTTGCCTTCGCTCACGGCGGCGGGTCCTTTCCGGCCACCCTTGGTCGCATCGACTGGGGATTTCAGGTCCGCCCCGACCTATGCCAGACCCGCACCACGACGCGGCCCCGCGATCTGGTCGACAAATTATATTTTGACACCCTGGTCCACGATCCGGCGATGCTTGAATTTCTCGTCGACCAGATCGGCGCCGAACGCCTGGCGCTGGGCACGGATTATCCCTTTGTTTTAGGCGAACACGAGCCGGGAAAACTCATCGAGTCCATGGATTTCGACGGCGATACCAAAGAGCGCATGCTCTCCGGCACTGCGCTGGACTGGCTCGGCATTGATCGAAAGCGATTTGAGACCGACGCAAGCCTGAGCCACAGCCACTCCATCGGCGCCTCAAGAGGCTGAGTCTTAACCCGGGAACGAAGCCATGAAGATCGCCGTCGAGATCGCCTCACAGAGCTGGCATGTCGATCCCTCGACGCCGGTAGAATTGGCCATCGCCCTTGATTTTTCCGGCGATCAGCCCCGCGCATTCGGTCTACCACGGGCCCGGGCCTATGCGGTGGAGGCCGGCGATTTTGTCGGCGATACCCGACGGGGCGGAAGCGCCAATTGCGAGACCGTGGAGCTTACGCCCCACGGAAATGGCACTCATACCGAGGGGGTCGGGCATCTCACCGAGGAGCGAATCGCCGTCGGCGATGCTGCTCCACAGCCGCTTATTCCGGCAGCGCTTATCAGCGCACCGATTCGGCGTCTCGACCAGACCGGCGAGTCCTACGCGGGCCAGTCTGCCGCCGACGACCAGGTCATCTGCCGCGCCGACTTAGAAGAGGCGCGAAAGAAGATCGATTTAGATGCCGAGTTTTACCGAGCACTTATTATTCGCGTAGAGCTTCCCACTGCTCGACTCAACGATTACTCCGGTAAAAATCCTCCCTATCTGACCACTGAGGCCGCCCGCTGGCTCCGCGAACGCCGCTGCCATCATCTGCTGGTTGAGCTCCCGTCAGTCGACCGCGAATCCGACGGCGGAACCCTTCCGAACCATCACCTATTTTTCGATGTTAGGCGAGGCCAGCCGGCAGATCCTAAAAGCCGCCGACGCACCATCACCGAGATGATCGCCGTTCCCCCCAAAACGCCGGACGGTCCCTACGTTCTCTCGCTTCGCTTTCCTCGATTCGAACTCGACGCCGCCCCCTCCAGGCCCATAATCTACCCGCTCGAGCGCGCCACGTGACCCCAGAAATTTTCGCCCCCTGCGCTCAGCCCTTTTATTTTTTCCCCCCGAGAGTCACCGATGCCGATTACCGATCGCGAATTCGCCCGTCAGATGGATCGCGAAGATAAACTCGCCGACTATCGCGACCGCTTTTTTGTTCCGCGCACCGATGACGGCGAGGAGACGCTGTATTTTTGCGGAAACTCGCTGGGATTACAGCCTAAGAGCACCGGCGAATACCTGGAAGCGGAGCTGCAAAAGTGGGCCGAAAAGGGCGTGGATGGTCATTTCGCCGACAGCGATCCCTGGTATTCCTACCATGAGCTGCTGAGCCAACCGCTGAGCGAGGTCGTCGGCGCAAAACCGCTGGAAGTGGTGGCCATGAATTCGCTGACCACCAACCTCCACCTATTGATGGTCTCTTTTTATCGGCCCACGTCTGAGCGCTTTAAGATCATCATCGAGGGCGGGGCGTTTCCCTCCGATCGCTACGCTGTCCAAAGCCAGGCCAGAGTCCACGGATTTTCGCCGCAAGAGGCCATCGTCGAAGTCACCCCGCGCCCCGGTGAAGACCAGCTTAGAACCGAAGATATCGTGGCCGCCATCGAAGAGGAGGGCGATCAGTTGGCCCTCGTTTTATTCGGCGGGGTCAATTACTACACCGGACAACTCTTCGATATGGAGACCATCACCGCTGCCGGCCACAAAGTGGGCGCAAAGGTGGGCTTCGATCTGGCTCATGCCGCTGGCAACGTCGCCCTTAACCTCCACGACTGGGGCCCCGACTTTGCCGCCTGGTGTTCCTATAAATATCTAAACGCCGGACCGGGCGCCGTGGCGGGGCTCTTTGTCCACGAACGCCACGGTACAGATGGCGATATACCTCGTTTCGCCGGCTGGTGGGGCACCGATCCGGAGACTCGATTCGAGATGGGTCCCACCTTTAAGCCACAGCCCGGCGCCGCCGGCTGGCAGTTGAGCAATGCCCCCGTATTGTCGATGGCCGCCCTGCGGGCCTCCCTGGAGATCTTCAGTGAGGCCACCATGGACGCATTATGCGAAAAGAGCCGAAAATTAAGCGGCTACCTTCTGGAGCTGATGAACCAGCTTCCAGAGCGGCAATTCGAGATCATCACACCTGAAGAACCGGATGCCCGGGGCTGTCAGATCTCGATTCTGGTCCCCGACGGAGCTGAACAACTCCACGAGCGCCTGCAAAAAATAGGCGTGGTCTGCGACTACCGCCGCCCCGACGTCATCCGCCTCGCCCCGGTGCCGCTGTACAATACCTTCGACGATGTCTGGCAATTCTGGCAGGTCTTCGCCGAGTAAAACAACGGCCGGAAACCACAAAGGACGGGGGAACCGCAAAGGACG
>SKQC01000304.1 GCA_007119175.1 Myxococcales bacterium
CTTTTGCTCGACGAGGTCGGCGATATGCCGCCTCACCTTCAGGTCAAATTGCTGCGCACCCTGGAGACCGGCGATATTCTCCCCGTCGGCGCCGACCGACCAACGCAGGTCGATGTGCGGATCATCAGCGCCACAAATCGCGACCTCGAGAGTCTTCAGGAAACCGGCGATTTTAGAGAAGACCTATATTGGCGCATCAAGGGCGCCCAGATTCATCTCCCACCGCTGCGCGAGCGCGTCGGGGATATTCCCCTTCTGGCGACCCACTTTCTGAATAAATCGGCCCCGCTATGTCCGGACGGAAAAGCCCGGCGGCTCTCCGAGGAGGCCACCGAGGCCCTGACGAATCACTCCTGGCCGGGAAATCTACGCGAGCTGCGCCACGAAATGCAGCGCGTCACCGTGATGTGCACCGATCCGGTACTCCAGCCCGACGACTTCGCCTTTACCGACTCCTCGGGCACCGTGCATGCCGTCGACGACGACGCACCGCTCAAAGAAAAAGTGCAGGCATTGGAGCGCCGCGAGATCGAAAAAGCTCTGGACCGACTCCACGGAAACCGCACGAAGACCGCCGAGGCCCTGGGGCTGTCCCGCCAGGGGCTTTTAAATAAGATGAACCGCTACGGGTTGTCGTGAACAGGTCGACGTGGCTCGGGTGCCTTCGAACCCCCGGCTCCCTTCGCTACGCTCCGGTCGGCGGGGGCTACGTTTCGGCTCTCGATGGGCCGAGGGCATTCGTTTTTGGTCGATGTGGCTCGGGCGTCTTCGAACCCCCGGCTCCCTCCGCTCCGCTCCGGTCGGCGGGGGCTACGTTTCGGCTCTCGATGGGCCGGGGGCATTCGTTTTGGCTCTCGACCGTCCGGGGGCATTCGTTTTTGGTCGACGTGGCTCGGGTGTCTTCGAACCCTCGAACACCTCCCACGCTAACCTCGCATACCTCGACGCTCCGGGGGCTAGAACGTTGCCCCCGCCGACCGCAGGGAGCCGGGGGAGCGGAGTCACCAATCCCTCGATAACCTCCTGCGCGTGTAGACGACCAACCGACGATGTTGTAAACCCAACCACAGTGAATCGCGAGCGTTTATAAATGATTGGATGATTTGAGAATCGGCAACGAGTCCCCCGTCGATCCGTCCGTTGTATGCCGAGGCAGATATGGTGTTTCGAAGTACCCTGTGGTTTGTCCCATTCGTCCTATTTATCTTTGTCGCTTCTCCGGTCGTCGCTCAGGAAGCAGAAGAGAGCCCGGAGCCCGATGAAGAGGAGGTCGTCGAGCCCGATGAAGACGTTCTCGATGAACCCGTCGAAGGCGACGAGGACGAGGCCCCTGAAGAAGAGCCGGCCGAGATCGACGAACCTGCCGAGGTCGACCCGCCGGACGAGATCGACGAGATCGACGAACCTGCCGAGGTCGATGAGGTCGATGAGGTCGATGAGGTAGACGAGGAACAAGAGGTCGACGAACTCGAAGACCCGGCCGAAGGCGCGGCGATTGCGCCCGCCCGAGGAGCTCCCGATCCCACGTTTCGCGTCCGCGGAAACGTCGACGACGACGAGGATCGGTGGTTTTTGGATATCGGCGGCTATATCCGCGCCGGTTATACCCATATCGAGGACGACCCCAATTTTGACGTATTCGGACAAAACGACGGCTTTCGCCTCCACGATGCCCGGCTGATTACTCGCGCCGAGATGGATAACGGCCTGGGCGCCATCGTGTCACTCGATGCCGGCAGCCGCCTGATTCGCACCTCGCCGGACTCGCCGGTCGAAGAGTTGAGCGTGCGAATGACCGACGCCTACGTCTACTACTCACCGCTCGACTATCTGGAACTCAACCTGGGCCAATTCAAAGCCCCCTTCGATGTCGAAGATCTGATCTCGACGGCCGACCTCCTATTCATCAATCGCGCCGTGGGCAATCGCGGCGTACAAGACGTGGAGGGGTTTAACGTCGCCGGCATGAGCCAGGACCGCCAGGTCGGCATGCGGGTCCACGGCACCTACGACATCCTCGACGACGAGGACGGACCGGGCGTCGGCTATGCCATCGCCGTGGCCAACGGAAATGGCCCCAACGTCTCGATGAACGAAAACGATCGCCTCGCCTACTATGGCCGACTCGATCTGTACTGGGGCGATCTCATCTCCGTGGGAAGCGCCGCCTTTCACAACGACCGCACCTTCGGCGACCAACCGGACCGCGTCGACCGTCAGACCTGGGGCTGGACCGCCGACGTACGCGCCCACTTCGAGGGGGTATCGCTGCTCGCCAACGTTGTCAGTGAGACCCGCGAGGTGCCCGACATCGAACAAGATCCGGAGACCACGGGCCTGAGCTATCAGGCTCAGATCGCCTATGAGGAACCGTTCTTCGGCTTTCAGCCCGCCTACCGCTTTGCCTACTACGATCCGACCTTCCGGCACGGCGGCGAGGGCGAAGACGAAATCTTCGAGCACGACGCGTTGACCTATCATACGATCGGACTCAACTATAATGCCCCCGATTATCCGGTGCGCTTGATGGCCAATTACACCCTCGCCCTCGAGGAAGAGGGAGCGCCCCAGCTCGACAACAATCGCGCCGACATTCTGCTTCAACTCCAGTGGTAACCGACGAGTCGAATCATGGTATATGACGTCACCGCTCGAATTCGTTCCCTTCCCTGGATTCCCGTCGTCCTGCTCGCCGCGGCGATGATGACGGCCTTCGCCGTCACCTTGTCGGCCTGCCAGGACGTCGAAGAGGAATCCTTCGCCCGTGCCTATCAGGCGACCCACCGCACTCAGCTCATCGGCGGTCCCGGTGCGCTCGGCGAGATCGGCGACTGGGTCATCGAAAATGACGAGATCCGCGTCGTCATCCAGGACATCTCTTTTAACCGCGGCACGGGCCTCTTCGGTGGCTCTCTGATCGACGCCGACGTGGTCCGCCAGGATGGCGAGGGCGATCCCTTCGGTGGAAACGGCCGCGACAGCTTCGGCGAGGCATTTCCGGCCTTCTTTTTGGAGGTCATCGACCCCGAAGAGATCGTCATCGTCGACGCCGCCGACTTAGACAATCCGGATATCGACGACGACTCCGCCGTCCTGGAAGTACGCGGACGGGGCGGCGAATTCGTCACCATGCTGCGCTTTTTCAACCAGGCTATGGTCAACGCCTACGACGTCGATGTCGGCGGGCTCTTAAGCGATCCCGAGCTGCCGGACTCCGACGGCGAACCGCTGGTTCAATTTACGGCGCGCTATATCCTGGAGCCCGGCGCCAGCCATATTCGCCTGGAAACGGAGATGGCCAACCAGCACGACGAGCTTCTCGAATTTCCCCATCCCGATATCGTCTCCCTGGCCCCCGTGCTCGGCGTCAGCCTCGGCGATCTGGTGGTCCCCACCGGCTCCGCGCTGGGCTTCGGCGCCATGAACGATCTCTTCGTGCCGGGCATCGGCTACGACATCCGATTCGGCCTCGAAGATCTCTATGCCACCTCCGATCTGGAATTACCGGCCATCCCCGGTCAGGTCACCGACGTTCTGGCCACATCCAGCACCGACGGGGTCAGCTATGGCTTCGCCAGTGCTCCCGATCCGGATAATAATTTCGTATCCACCCTCTCCGACCATTACGGCGATGTCGACCCTCACGATATGCTCTTTTTATTCGAGGCTGCCGGCTACGGAGGGGCATTTACCCACGGACTTCCCGAAGAACTCGAGCCGGAGGAGACATTTACGGCGGTCAACTACTTTGTCGTCGGTTCCGGCGACGTGGCCAGCATCCGCGACGAGGTCTACCGACTGCACGACCAGGAGACGACGACCGTCACCGGGCGCGTCTACGATGAAACCACCGGAGAAGCGGCCGGGCGACACGCCAATATTTTCTTCTACGAAAAACCGGGTGAACACTGCCACGAGTCGTTCGGAGCGGAGATGGTCAACCAGACCTTCACCAACCGCGATGGCTACTTCGAGTTGCAACTTCCCCCCGGCGATTACTGCTTTCGCTCCCGCGACGGCGGCAGCACCAGCGGGTTTAGCGAGTTTGAGGTCGACGACGAAACGGTCAACCTGACCGTCAATGCTCCGTCGGCCGCTCGCGTAGAGGCGATGATCGTCGACCAGACCGGAAATCCCGTACCCGCCAAGATGACCGTCGTCGGCGAGTACGAACCACGGCTCAATCCCGAGACCGACCTCTACGATCTCGAGCCGCGGCATTATCTCTACGATCTGAGCGTCGGCGAGCGCTGGCGAACCAGCGAGTCCGTCGACTTCGATCCCGAGGACGACTCCCCTCGGCGATTCATCGAAAATATCGAATTTTCCAGTGCCGACGGCCGCGCCGCCGTCGATGTCGAACCCGGCGATTATACCGTGTACTTCAGCCGCGGTTCGGAATACGACCTGGTCTCCAAATCAATCTCCGTTGGGCCCGGTCAAATCGCCAACCTCAACGCACAATTGACCCGCCAGATCAATCCCGACGGCTATCTAAGCGCCGATTATCACCTCCACGCAGCCGGCTCCATCGACAGCGGCCTCGACTACAACGACCGGGTCATCAGCGTCGCCGGCGAGGGCGTCGAAGTCGCCGTGGCCACCGACCACAACTATATCTCCGATTATACACCCTATATTTTGCGCAATAATCTCCAGCCCTTTTTGCGCTCTATTATCGGATTGGAGCTCACGACCATGGAAGCCGGCCACTTCAACGCCTTTCCCTTAAGACAGGATATCGCCTCACCGAATCGGGGCTCCGTGGCCTGGCAAAATATTCCGCCCCAGGAGATCTTCGACAATCTGCGCGAGATGGGCTCAGTGAGCCCCGAAGACACGATCATTCAGGTCAACCACCCCCGGGACTCCATCCTCGGCTATTTCAATCAGCACTACGTCGACGCCCTTACAGGCGTAGCCGATCTGCCGGTCAACACCGCCGGCTCCGGCCTCGTCGACCAGGCATTCGCCGCCGCCCTGAGTCCCAACGGCCCGGCCTTTGTGGAGACTATCGAAGAAGACGGAGAAACCGAGTATCTCTCGGCATTTAGCTATGATTTCGACGCCATCGAGATCTACAACGGCAAGCGAATGCATCTATTGCACCATTTTCGCATGCCGCCCCACGACGAACTGAGCCAGGAGGCCCTCGATCACTTTGCCGAGGAGGGCATCGACGAATTGCCCGCCGAGGGCGTCATCTTATGCGACGACGACGAAGTGGCGTTCCCCGGTGGTCTCGACGACTGGTACAACTTTTTGAACTACCGAAGCCCGGACGGCGAATATCGCCGCTATACGGCGACCGGAAACTCCGACAGCCATCACTACGGATCACCGAGTGATACGGAACCCGGATTCCCCAGAAATTATTTTTATGCCGGTCATAACGACCCTCATCGGCTAACCCCTCAGGCGCTGTCAGAAGCATTGCAAAACCACCACAATATCGTGACCAACGGCCCCTTTATTAATATGAGCGTCGACGGCCAACCGGTGGGAAGCACAGTCAGCGCCGACGGCGATACGGTCACCCTCGATCTGGAGGTTCAGGTCGCCGACTGGATCGTCGGTGATGGCTCCCTGGAATACACCATCGTCGCCAACGGTGAGCGCCTCGACGCCGACGATGTCGGCTCCACAATCGAACTCGACGACGGTCAATGGTCGGACTCCATCACCATCGACCTCGACGATCTGCCCGATGTCCACCACGCCGAAGGCGGTGAGCGCGACACCTGGTTTGTCCTCGAAGTCGAGGGCGACAACAACCTCTTTCCCGTCGTCCAACCCGCCGCCATCCCGCCAGTGCCCTTTGACGAAGCGCTTGGCGCCATTGCCGAGCCCTTCGGCTTCGGAGATACCGTGGAGGGACTGGTCCCCGACGAGACCACCGACGTTTATCCGCTGGCATTTACCAATCCCATCTGGGTCGTCGACGGCGACGATCGCGACGAATTCGAGCCCCCGGAGCCGCCACATCGAAGCTGCGAGGACGGCGCCGCTCACCGTACGCAATTGATCCACGACCACGGCGATCACGTCCACTTCGGTGAGCAGCGGCTCGACGCTCAGAATATTCCCCTGGGCCACGACCATCATTCACTGATTAAGCGCGACCAGGGAGAACTTCGCGACGTGCGAGCGATCTTCGACCACTGGCACCTGCATTGAGTTCGGGTCGAGGCTTTTTATGATCACCAGATTGATCCCAATTCTGCTACTTTTGCTGGCCATCACCTGGCCCGCTTCTGCCGACGCCCACGACTTCGATCCGGAGCGCCAGCTTCTGGTCCAGGTCTTTTCGGAGCACGTCGACATCATGATTATGTACACCGAGGCGCCGGGCGTGCGCAGCGACCTCTTCAGCGCAAAATTCGGGGTCGGTGCCCCTGCCGGAAATGCGGAGGCGAAAGAGTTTTTCGACAATCTCGCCGGCCGTGCCTTTTTGCCGCGCATGCTCGACGGGCTGGAATTTGAGGTCGAGGGCGAAGCACCGCGCACCGGCGAGCCGGAGTTGCGTCTCGACGAACAGGAAGGCCGCCTGATGGCCGCCGCCTTCGTCCGCTACGAACTCGACGAGCTCGACGACGACGAGCGACGCACCTTCATCGTGCGAACCCAGGACCGCTCCTTTATCCCCACCCGCACCGTCGTCTACGCCGGCGACGAGCTTCAACTGATCGACCACGACTCCGGCCAGCCCCGCCTGGCCCCCGACGATTTTCAGCTCACCCGCAACGCCGAGCACCGCTTTAGCTTTACCCGCTAAGCGAATTTTCACTGAAATGCAGGGGGCTTTCCAGAGACTACCATTTCCCGTTCCTACACCCGCCCCAGATGCGCAAAATCATCCACATCGATATGGACTGTTTTTACGCAGCGATCGAGATGCGCGACGATCCCTCGCTTCGCGGCGAGCCCGTGGCCGTCGGTGGCCACCCCGAGCGCCGTGGAGTGATCGCGACCGCCAACTACCGAGCCCGTCGCTTTGGCGTCCACTCTGCGATGGCCTCCTCCCGCGCTGTGCGCCTGTGTCCGGACCTGATCATCGTCCCCACCAAAATGAGCAAGTATCGACGCGAAAGCGATCTGATCCGCGACATCTTTGCCGAGTTTTCCGACCAGATCGAACCCCTGTCGCTCGACGAAGCCTATCTCGATGTGACCGATGCCGAGTACTGTCACGGCAGCGCCACGCTCATCGCCCGGGAGATCCGACGACGCATCGCCGACGAAACCGGCCTGACCGCCTCCGCTGGAGTGGCCCCCAATAAATTTCTGGCCAAGGTGGCGAGCGAGCGCGAAAAGCCAGACGGGCTCACGGTCATCACCCCCGATCAGATCGATGAATTTATGCGACCGCTTCCGGTGGAGGCCATCCCCGGCGTCGGTGATGTCACGAGCCGCAAATTGCACCGCCTGGGCTTTCAGACCTGCGGCGATCTCCAGGAGCTGACGCTCAAGCAGATGTGGCGCCGCTTCGGAAAACGGGGCCGCCGCCTCTACGACTTATGCCGCGGCATCGACGAGCGCCCGGTGCGCGTGGAGCGTATCCCCAAGAGTTTGAGTGTGGAAACGACCTATGTCGAAGATCTCTGCGGCGCCGACGCCTGCGTGGCCAAGATTCCGGAATTACTCGACGAGCTCGTCGACCGCTTCGAGCGTCGAGACGATCCGCCGCCGATTAGAGCCCTCTTCGTCAAAGTGAAATTCAATGATTTTCGGCAGACCACGTTGGAGCGCTCCCAATTCCAACAGCCCCGCCTTAAGACCTATGAAAAGCTAATGAGAGAAGCCGTCGCCCGTCACGATCGCCCCGTGCGCCTGCTGGGGCTCGGCATTCGTCTCGACGCCGATGGCCGAAATCAACCGGTGCAGCTCGACCTATTTCGCTGAGCGAAAATACGTCGTCTCTTTAAGACGCGCCAAAAACGGCTGACGCCACTGCTCGGGAAACGTCACATTTCCCAGCCGCTCCCGCTCTCCCGGCTTATGACCGTGCCAGTCGTTACTCGCCGTCTTGCCCAGGCCTGCTCTATCGGCGAGTTGAATCAGCCGGTCCTCCTCGCGCGAATTATGCGAGGGATGGCGCACTTCAAGTCCCCACAATCCCAATTCACTCCAGCGCTCAAAATGCTCGGATAGATCGCTGTAGCGCCCGGGATGGGCGAGGACCACCATTCCACCGACATCGATGATCATCTCGATCGCCTCTTCCACGGACGGCCGCACCATGGGCACGTAGGCCGGCCCGTTATCCGACAACCAGCGGTCGAAGGCTTTTTGAATCGAATCAACATGGCCCTGTTTGAGCAATGCTTTTGCCAGATGGGGTCGGCATAAATTTCCCCCGCCGGCGACCTCGAGCACATCCTCGATCGTCACCTGCCTGCCGAGTTCCACCATTCGCTCCACCATCTGCTCCATTCTATCTCGGCGCGCCCCCACTAACTCCTCGCCATAGGCGCGCAGCCTGGGCGCCTCCATATCGAATCCATAGCCCAGAACGTGGATGGATTCCTCGTCGAGTTGGGCGCTGACCTCGATTCCCGGCACGAAAACCAGCTCACTGTCCTCGACGGCGCTCAACGCCTCTTTGCAGCCCGCCACGGTATCGTGGTCGGTCAGTGCCCACAGGTCGACACCGCGTTCGAGCATCAACTCGGCGAGCTTCGTCGGGGTATACTCCCCGTCACTGGCCGTCGTGTGAGTGTGAACCTCAAGCGTAGTGGCATCGTTCATCGGCGATCTCCCAAAAACTGTGGCAATGTCGAGGACCTGGCAGCCTGTTGCGCAACAGGCTGCCAGTGTTCTCAGTGCCGCCGCTCAGGTCAAGCATCCCCATTGCAACGCTGCCCCTGCGGAAATTGTCGGATATTGCCGCCCACTGTTCCGTCGACCTCATTTGGCAGGCCCTCCGGCTTATGAGCCTCCGGTTTATCTGCTTCACAGATCTCTGCCTCATCGCTCTGAAGTCCGGGCATCTCCAGGGTCATCGCCCCCAGACCACCGCACAACCCCCAGAAGAGTGCCGGCAGATATTCGGCGAGCTCTCCTCCGAATGGAAATACGATATCCGGCGGCACCAGCCACACTCCGCCGGCGGCCACGGCAGCCCCCGCCAGAGCCCATCCCGCACTTCGTCGCTCCGGCGCAATCCAGGCCCACCGGCTGGCGACGACGGCGGCGCCAAATACGATACCGGCCACAGCCGGAGAAAATAAGATCGTCGCCCCCATAATAAGACCAATGGCGATCCCACCGGCCGCGCGAAGCGCCGCCTCCATATCATCGCCCGCTCGCGATGCATCACAGGCCCCGACGAGGGACCCGAAGGCAGCGGCCAAAAAGAAGTATTGCGCTCCGGCGGCGATCTCCACCAGATGCGGTGTCACCAGGACCGCCAATACGCCGCCCAGAACAAAGGCCCAGGGATCGCTTATTCGCTCTTGAGAATTTGTGCCACTCATTAGATACCTCCTTAGTTGGTTTTCAAAATAGCCACCCACAGAGCAGCGCACCGTCCCCCCAAAACGGCCCTGCCGATCATTTGCTGCGTCCCTGCGTAGAAATCATCGCCTCCTCGGCTTCCACGGCGATGGAGTCCCGAGCAGCCTCGGAGAAGGGATCGAAGTTGCGCACCGTCGACCCGATCCGCTGTACCGCATCGTCGACTCGTCCGGCTGACTTGTCGTCGTCCGGTATAGCGTAGTGACGACGCCGTCTCTGGATGCGCTCCTGCTCTCTCTCCAGGCGTCGCTCGGCCTGTTGTCGGTCACCGCTGGCGTAGAGATCGATGACCTCGCGGATCGACTCCTGAGTGCGGAGCTCTTCGACACGACTCATCACGCCGGAATCCAGCGACCGGCGAGCCTCCGCGGCAGAGGCCACGACATCTGCGCTGGTCGACAACTGATGGCCGACAGACTCTCCGATTAAGCGATCGACATAGCGTGCACGCACATCGAGAAGTTGTCGCTCTTCGTCGGCTCGCCCCTCATCAATACTCAATTTCACCACCGCGCTGCGGCGAGCCTCACTCTGCAATTCGCCGATACTCAGCCGATGGCCGCCCTCGATTTCATCGCTACTAAATCCATAGACGCGCTCAATCTCGACGCCCTCGGCAGGCTCGAGCTCCAACGTCACGCCGGAGGCCACCGTCTTTTGCAAATCAGAGATCTCGTCAGCAAATGCCAACTCCAGATCGGCGGCGTCACCGATATGACGGAAATTGCCCGCCCCTTCGGTGGCCATGGCTGCCATCAGATCGGCGTCGTATTGCGTACCAAAGCCTAAAGCGGTGACGGTCACTCCGTTGCGCCGAATCTCGGCAGTCTTCGCCGCCAATCCGTCCTCAGTGGTAATTCCCACATTGGGGATTCCATCGGTCATCAATACGACGCGATTGAGCATCTCCGGGTCGTTATTCTTCTGAACTTGCTGGTAACCGTCGCGAAGCCCTCCGCTAATATTCGTCGTCCCACCGGCGTTGATTGCATCGATGGCCCGATGAAGGCGCTGGCGCCCCATCTCATCGACCCGCGTCGACTCGACTTCGACGATGGAGCGATTATCGAAGCTCACCAGCGCGACTCGATCCTGGCTATCTAGAGCGTCGACAAAGGTTCGCGCTGCATCACGGGCCTGAGCCATAGCATCGCCGCGCATCGAGCCCGATCGATCGATGACGAGCGAAACATTCAGCGGCGCCCTCGCCTCGGGAAGTTCCTCGGTGGCCTGAATCTCGACCTGGGCGTAAACCTCGTCGAAGCGCGTCGTCGGCACCATTGCATGAGACAGACGGGCCTCGATATCGAGGGCCGTTCCCTCGGCAGTCTCCAGCTCGGCAAATGGAATCTCCGGCCGATCCGGTCCATCATCATTGATGTCGGGCAGTGGGTGGTTTGGCGGTTGTGGCGTCGTCGGCGCAGTGGGCACAGCCTGCGATTCTCCCTCGCCGAGCATAACGGCGAGTCCGACCAGGGCGATGGTGACAACTGCAAAAGCGGCAAATGTTCTCATTTTCTGACCTCCTATTGGTAAGCATCTCCGGACGAGACTCCTCAATGAGCCACATCAGCTTCCAACGAGCGGTCTTTGAAAAAGATCTAAATTATTTTGTAATTTGTCTGTCAGCCTCGATCTTGAAGACTGTCGCGGGAATGGAATCACGGTGATCGACTATTCTCGTATGCGACAGTTTGCTCGCGTTGTACTTCGTTGAGATCTCGATAAATAGAGTACCGACTGCAATGGCAAGCCCTCTTTCATCAGCGCCGCTATCCGCTCCGCCCACGCCCCCTCCAGGCAAGCCCCGCCTCCAATGCCCATATGCGGCGCTGGGAGTGATGGTCCTATATTGCTGCTTGCTGGGATGTGACGCCCTCGACGGAGTCGAGCAGCAGCCAGAAGAAGTGACACTCGCTGCCATCGAAGCCCCCGATGAACAACCGGAAGTCGCCGCCGTGGTCAACGATCGCGAGATCACCCACGGCGAAGTCGATCGGCGCCTCGATCAACTCGGTGAATTATACCGACACTCCCAGCGCCCTTTCGACGACGCGGTCCGCGCCGACAAAAGGGAAAAAGTACTGCAGCGGCTTATCGACCGCGAATTGTTGCGCGAGTACCTCGACGCCCGCGACATCGATGTCGCCTCCGCGACCGTCGACCGCAAACTCGAGCAGCGGATCGACACCCAATTTGGCTCCACGGAGGGATTCCACCGATTTCTCGACGCCCAGCAGATGAGCGTCGGCGATTTTCGACGGCGAGTATGGGAGGAGGCCGCCCTGAAGAAGGCCATCGCCGCCGAAAACGGTGACGAGGTGATCGACGACGAACAACTGCGAAAACACTACGATCGAATCGCCAACCGCCGGCCCGCCGGTGCCCGAGTGCAGGTCTCGACGATCACCGTCGATCTTCGCGACGAGGCCGACGACGTACTGCGCGACCGAGCCCGCGAGCTTCTAATAGGACAGCTCGACGACGCAGATCAGCCCGATGTCCTCGACGATTTCGATCGCCGCCTCCTCGAAGATCTCGACCTGAGTGCGACCATCGACCCCGGAAAACCCAGGTGGCTTCACCCCCATCAGCTCCGCCCAGCTACAGCGCGCATGCTCTTTTCTAAGGAATACGACTCTCCACCGTCGGCTCCCATTGTCGAGACGCGCGACGGCTTTCGGGTCTACTGGATTCACGAACGGCGTGAGGCCGGCATCCGCGGCTTCGACGAAGTCGAAGACCTGTTGCGCGACCGGGCCCAGCGCAGCCAACTTGCCGAGCGCCGCGGCGAGCTTTTGGAAAAATTGCGCAGCGATGCGTCGATCTCAATTGAGAGCGACGACCCCATGCCTGTCGAAAAATAAGGGCCGGGCTAAGGCCAGGTCACCTCATTGAGCATCTCGTGAAAGGTGGGGAGATAGGCGTCGCGGCGGTTTTCCGCGAAGAAAATCGTAAAGACCCAGGCCCGATCCGATTCGTGCGTATGCCAGACTACGAGACGATAATTTTCGCTTTCCGACCTCGATAGTTCGTATTCATAGATCAAGCCCTGCCTGGAGCCGAACCGCCGGCTCGTGCGCCCCTGGTAGGCGTCAAACCCGGCCTGGCGAAGCTCGGTATCAAAGGAGCGCCAGTAGCGCTCCCAGCGCCGCTCAGAGATACCTGTGCTCATCCGAACTTCAATGCGGGCCCGCTCGTCGGTGGCCGAGCGAAATACGGCCACCGCCCCTTTGCCAACCTCGGCAACATTCCATCCAGTAGGTCTGGGAATGACCACCGCCCCGTCGAGGAGACTGACCGAGTCGGCGCGCGGCTCGTAGATCGGCGCCTCATCATCCTCCCAGTCCTGCTCGTCGTCGGCGACGGCCACTGGCGCTGCCGCCAATACGCTCAGCACGAGCACTGACGCCCACAATATGAATTTTTTGCGCATCTACTCTCACCCGCGTGAAATCGTCGCCAGATGGCAACGAATTAGATATTGCAGACACACCAAAGCCCGCACATTTAAAATAACGTGCGGGCCTCGCCGATATTCGCTTGGTGCTTGTCTCAATCCCGATTACGGCGCGTCGGCTCGCAAGCTAAACCAGGCGTCGCCACGGGAATGAGTTTCAAATAAAAACAAATCAACCGTCATCGGAGAATCGAAGCTGCTCGATGACCGACAGATAGTCTTCTTCATAATTCTCGCGCTCTTCGTCCTGCATATAGCCGATGGCCAACCAGGCGGTCTGATCGCGCAAAAACTCAAAGACTTTGACCTCCAGGGTCACCCCGGAGTGGGTGAATTCGTAGCTGACCGAATTACCCGTAAAATCGCCGATCGTCGCTTCTTCTTCCGAGACCTTCTCGAAATTCGACTCTGTCAACGTCGTATGAAAGGTATCGAAGAAGACATCGGCCACCTCTTCATTCATCAATTTGGTACCGATGACCTGAATCTGGCTCTGCGAGCCGGGATGCTTGAAGCTGGCGACAGCTTTGTCGTCATCGGCGGCGACCTCCCAGGCGTCGGGAACAGCGATCGTTACGCCGAACTCTTCGTCTTCAACCGGCCCGGCCTCCTGCGCGATCGCTACGGCTGAAAATGAGAGCGTCACGAGCAGGAAGACCAAAAATCGAACGGTTTTCATAAGGCGTCTCCTCACCATCTAAGTGTGTCGAACGGGGACTGGCTTCGTTACGGGATTCCGGTTGTTCTCAGACTGACTGCCGGGCCCGGTCGTTGAGCCGCGACCCAATATTTGCATTTACCGTGGCGTGAAGATTATGCGCAACCCGCCGACGGCGCAAGTGTTATATCAGCCTTGATCGCCGGTGACAATGAAATGATGGCTTTCGGTGTCCTCAACGGGAGGCAAACCTTGTGAAGATGACGTAGAGAAGTGAAGCTCGTACACTGCCGAGTCGAGATGCATCGCACCAACCGTTATCCCATCGCAGTCGAATTATGCCACAGGTCTCACTGACCCGCATTATAAGCCTTGTCCTCGCCGTCTGCGCCGTCGTCGTCCTCCTCCCGGCGGTCGCCGCTGCGGAGTCCGACGAGCAAGAGACCGCCGGACAGACCACCGAACCGGGCGAGGAGTTATTTACCCTGGTCGACGAGGAGGCGTTAGAGGAGCAGCCGGTCATCGGCGTCGGCGATATCGAGCCCGGCCTCGACGAAGCGACGGCTCTGCTCGAGGAAAATTTCAGTTATTTTCTGGATCGCGAAGAGCTGGGATTCGACACCACACTCTTCGAATTACTCCTCACCGACGCCCTGAACTTATATGCGGCGACCAGCGAGCTCGCCGAAGATCCGGCAGCTCACGATTTAAGCCCTCTCGTCGACGGCACAATCATATTGGTCATCATCGCCTTATTTCTGGTGTTCTTTCTGCTCATCGATCGCCAGGCCGTCCATTTCGCACACCGAGTTCAAGCCCACACTCACTTCGACATCTCGCGGTGGCTTACGCTCACGGCTCGAAAGGCGATCCTCGTCGCCGGCCGCTCGCTGGCCTTTTTGGCCCTGATCGCCCTGA
>SKQC01000494.1 GCA_007119175.1 Myxococcales bacterium
AATAGCTTCTATATACAGCCAGGGCAGGGATGCCCTGTGGACCAATAACATCAAAAGCCAGCCAGGGCAGGGATGCCCTGTGGACCAATAGCTTCTATATACAGCCAGGGCAGGGATGCCCTGTGGACCAATAACATCAAAAGCCAGCCAGGGCAGGGGTGCCCTGTGGACCAAATCGAATACGTTGGTCCCCAGGCCATCCCTGGCCTGGCCGTTTGCTTTTTTATCGTTTGTTTTCTCTGTCAAAAAACGATGGTGGATGACAATCGCAACAAATTGGCTCAAACTAATTTAGATCCATTGGACAACTCGATGCGTTGATAGGCCATGTGAGCGTCGTGTGGCGCGGCGAATAATCGTCGGATTAATCCAAGTTTTGGAGATTGTCATGAATGAGAGCGATGAGTTTGTGAAGAGCATGGTACTTCCCAGCCTGGTTCTGGTGGCCATCGTCTTTTTCTTTTTTACAGGGCAGTTTGGACTTGGTCCCGGTATGGACGCCGATGATCCGGTGGTAGACGACGGGGAGCCGGATGAGGTGATGGAGCGCGCCGGGGAACCCGAGGTCGACTCCATTCAGCGGGAATGGGAGGAGGGCGAAGAGCGCGTTCAGGTCGATCCGGTGGCAAAAGAAGAGGCTCCCGAGGAGGGGACGCGAATCGAATCCGGTCGCTTCGATGAGTTCGTGGATCTTTTTGAGGCTCATTACGAGGAAAATCAGCGCCGAATGCTGCATATGACCATCGATCGGCCCATGTATCGGCCGGGACAGACGTTGAACTGGCGAAGCTGGCATCTGGCGGCCGGTAGTTTTACCGGCGACAATGCCGAGGGAGAAGAGGTGACCGTGGAACTCGTCAGTCCCCGCGACGACGTAGTTGACGAAGAGGAGTTGGAGATTCAGGGCGGAATGGTCAGCGGGGCCTTTGATTTCGACGACGAAGCCCGGGGAGGAAGTTGGACTCTGCGCATGTCCCACGGCGACGAGGAGTATGAGCGGCCGGTATTGGTCTCCCATTTTGAGCCGCCGCGTTTTCGACAGGAGCTCGATTTTTCTCAACGCGCCTATCGCCCCGGTGAACAGGTACAGGCAGAGGTGGAGATTCTGCGCGATACCGGCGAGCCGATGCGGGGCTTTGAGGTCGAGGGTTATCTGCAGGTTGCCGGACGTCACGTCGCCGACGTTTCGGAGACCTTAGATGGTCTTGGAAGGGCGACTATCACCGCTGAACTTCCGTCCCGAATCCGCGAGGATAACGCCATATTGGCGCTCACCATTGAAGAGGGCGGGATGACGGAGACCGAAATTTATCCGGTTTCGCTGGCGCTGGAAGACGTGAAGATGGCCTTTCAGCCCGAGGGCGGTGAACTCGTCGAGGGATTGAGCTCGCGGGTGTATTTCGAGGCCACGGATCTGTCCGGTGATCCCGTCGAGGTGGAGGGGGTCGTCGTCGATTCCGGAGGGGAAATCGTGGCGGAATTGGAGTCAGAGCATCGCGGGCGAGGCCGATTTGAAATGACCCCCGAGCAAGGGGAGAGCTATGAGGTCGCGTTGAGCAGTCCCGAAGAGGTGGAGGAGCGATACAGCCTGCCTGAGGCAATTTCGGAGGGATGTGTATTGCGGCTTTATGACGACTACGACGGTCAGGCCGATGCCGTGCGCGCCGGCGTGTGGTGCACGGAAGGTCGATTGGTGGGTATCGTCGGCGCCATGGGAGATGAGATCTTCGATGTGGCGACGATGACCGCCGGACCCGACGAGCCGGCCGTGGCCTATCTAAAGCCGGAGGAAAAATGGCCCCGTCCAGCGGGAACCGTAAGGGTGAGCGTCTTTCGCGAAGATGATCAATTCGACCCGGTTGCCGAGCGGGTCAGCTTTCGGGGACGTCGGGCGCGGCTGAATCTGGAGGTCGGTCTCGAGCGAGATGTGTATCATCCGGGCGAGGAAGTGGATCTGGAATTTCGGGTCACCGGTCCCGATGGAGAGCCGGTGATGGCCGATCTGGCGATGGCCGTGGTCGACGATCGAGTTCACGCTCGAGCACACCACGAAGTGCCGTCGATTCTGAGCCAATTATTGCTCAAATCCGACGATCTTCATTTCTGGGGAGATATCGACGAGGCCGACGAGTATTTCGATCTCTACGAGGCTCACGCGGCGGCCGGGCTCGACTTATTGATGGGCGTGCGCGGTTGGCGAGATGGAGACCAGCGCGACGGGTTTTATGTCGACGGTGCCGACGAGAAGATCGAGGAGTTGATTGTGCGGCATAGAAGAGAGCGCGTAATGCGCAGACCTCCGGCACCTCGACCACGACCAGAGGCGGCCGGAGTGGGCGGACTTGGCCTGGCAGGGGCTGGCAGGGGAGGAGGTGGCGGAGGGGAGATCGAGATGTTGGGCGATGGAGCGGCGGCACCCCAGCGCAGCGGCGCATTCGGTGCTGCCGAGGCTGAACCGGCCCCGGCTGAACCGGCCCCGGCTGAACCCGCACCGGTGGAGGACTTAGAAGCGGCGGAGTCCGAAGAATCGGCCGGTGATGCCGGCGCCGCCCAGCCCTGGTGGGCTCGTGACGATGACGCCGCTGCCTTTGCGGCCTGGGAGCCTAAATTGACCACCGGAAGCGACGGACGGGTCACTCACCGCTTTGAATTGCCGGAGGCCATCGGCGCCTACCGGGTCTCCGTCGACGGGATTGGTGGAGGTCTTGCGGGAGCAGACAGCGATGTGGTTCGCATCGAGGTCCCCTTAAGCGTCGCGCTGCGCATGCCGGAGATCATGAGCGGAGATGACGGCTTGATGCTTCCCCTCACCGTGCGGAATACGACGGGGTCCATCCTGGATACCGAATTGGAGATCACCACGGAGGGGCCGGTCTCGGTCGCCGATCGAGACGCCACTGCCGAGATCTCGGTGCCGCCGGCATCGACGGCCACTCATTTTGTACCGGTGATGGTCGACGACGCCCGCGGCGAGGGCACCCTGCGCGTTCAGGTTCAGGGCGGCGGTTTTACAGACGGGGCGGAGCGCACATTCGAGATCGAGCCCAAGGGTTATGATCGATCGGCGTTGTTTTCGGGGCAACTTCCCGGCCACGACCGCCACAACTCGCCGCTGCGCGGGATGACCGAATCCGGCGCCGTCGGTGACCTGGTAATTTATCCCAGTCCGGCTGCCGAGGCGTTGGAGGGGATCGAGAGTATGAGCCGGCGGCCCACGGGGTGTTTTGAACAGGCCAGCGGGAGCAATCACCCCAATGTCCTGGTATGGAAATATCTCGAGGCCAACGGACAGCTCGACGCCTCCTCTGTGGAGCAGCTAGAGCGCAATATTGACGCCGGCTATCAGCTTCTGAAGGGCTATGAGATCAGCGACGGGGGATTTGAGTGGTTCGGAAGGCCGCCGGCGCAGGCCGCGCTGTCGTCGTGGGGGTTGGTGCAATTTACGGCGATGAAGGAGATCGTCGACGATTTCGACGACGCTATCCTCGATCGGACCGTGGAGTTTTTGCGCTCGTTGCAGGCAGACGACGGCTCCTGGGATAGCGGCAATAGTGGGGCCTGGCAGCGGATCTCGCCGAATAATCGAACTCCGGCGGAGCTGCTCGTGATCTTCGGGCTGGCCAGAGTTGGTGAGACTGAGGGCTTTGAAAAACAACTCGAGGATGCCGCGAACGTGGCTACCGAGAGCGAAGATCTCTACGAGATAGCACTGGCGACGGCGGCGTTGGCGTCGGCGAATTACGACTCTGACGCCGTGGATGCCGGAATGAGTCGGCTATTGGAGCGGCAGGATTCCGACGGCGGATGGTCGCCACAGAGCGGTCGAAGCTGGACCTGGGGTTATGGAAATAGTTTCGATGTAGAAACCACCGGTCTGGCCACGTTGGCCCTCGTCGAAGGCGGAGGCCCGAGCGCGGCGATCGGCGAGGCCGTCGACTGGTTGGGCGATCGCAAAACGGCCCGCGGCTGGTGGGGCTCAACTCAGGCCACGGTGATGGCCCTGGAGGCCCGCATCGCCTACGAACGCGAGGGGCTCGACATTACGGAAGGAAATGTGGCGTTGGTCGTCGACGGCGAGACCGTCGAGGAAATATTTGTGGAATCCGGCGATCTGGAGCCGGTGCGGCTATCGGACTGGGGCGGGTATCTCACCGACGGCACCGAGGAGATCGCCGTTCGCTCCGAACTCGGCGTGGAATACGATATCGAACTCGACTGGCGGGTCGAGCAATTCGACACCGACGACGGGGGACCATTGGCCGTCGACTTTCGCCTCGGCGATGGTCACGACGCTCAAATGGGCGATGAGGTCGGCATTGAGCTCGACGTGGCAAACCTCGACGACGATCGTCTGGGCATGGTTATTGCGAGAGTGGCCTTGCCGGCCGGTGTGGAGGTCGGCGATCGAGAGCTCGACGCTCTGGTGGAGCGCAGTGCTGTCGATTCATACGAGACGACGGGCCGCGACGTGATCCTGTATTTCGAGGATATGGACGCCAACGAGGAGCATTCACTGCGATTTTCGGCCACGGCGGCTGTGCCCGGCCGTTTCGAGGTGCCGGCTTCGGTTGCTTATCCCTACTATCGCGACGAAAGTCATTGGCAGTGGGGCGAGCGCTCAGAGTTCAGGGTTCACAGGCCGTAAAACGTGATTAGTTCGGAGGTGGAAAAGATGGCGACGGTGACCTAGTTATCACCCAATCTTGCATCGCGTGCCAAAAAGGGCCAAGATGCGAGAGTTGTATCGATACTCAAACGCCCAACGGGAATTGTCAGTCGATGACCCAAGAGAGAACCAATCAGCGGATCTGTCCGGAATGTGGAGAGGATTACGAGCAGGATCTGCAATTTTGTCCTGACGACGGCACGCGCCTGCGTGCGTTCAGCATTCGCACCGGCGGCGAGGAAGAAGATGAATTGCTCGGCGCCGATATCGACGGGCGTTTTTCCGTGGAGCGGGTCCTGGGCGAAGGGGGCATGGGTAAGGTCTACGGAGGCAAGCAATTGTCGGTCAACCGCGAGGTGGCCATCAAGGTGCTTCGCTCGGAGTTGGCCAACGACGAAAAGATCGTAAAGCGATTTTTTCGCGAAGCCCAGGTGATCTCTCAATTCTCCCACCCCAATATCGTCAGCCTCGTCGACTTCGGACAGGACGTCGAGCGCGATATTTTGTATCTGGCGATGGAGTTTATCGACGGCACTGAACTCAGCGATCTGGTGGCCCATCAACGGCTGGCACCGGCGCTGGCCGTCGATATTATGATTCAGACCTGTGAGGCCCTGTCTGAGCCCCACGAGCTGGGGGTGGTTCACCGGGATCTGAAGCCGGAAAACCTGATGCTTTTGCCGCGCTCCGATGGAAGGGTGCAGGCAAAAGTGGTCGATTTCGGAATCGCCCACGCCATTCAGCATCAAACGAAGTTGACCCAGACCGGTTCGGTCTTCGGCACCGCTCATTATATGGCGCCGGAGCAGGCGCAGGGAAATGAGGTCGGATCTCATACCGACGTCTATGCCCTGGGATGTATTTTATTCGAGTTGCTGACCGGATCGGTGCCATTTGACGGCGATACGGCGATGCAACTTTTGATGGCTCATGTGCAGGGCGAGCCACCGGTCTTATCGCATATTCATCCCGGCGGCGACGATATCGACGCGCTCTCGGAGTTGATCCTGGCGATGATGCGCAAAGATACGGCAGCGCGGCCGGCAAGTGTGCTGGAGGTTCGCGATCGGCTCGAGAGTATCCAGCGTCAATTCGACCATCCCCGGGTGCGAGTAAAGGTAGGGGCGTCGTCGCAAGAGATGTTTGCCCCCTGGATGGACGCTCCCCTCGATATCTCGGCGGGCGCCGGTGGGGCCGTGGTCGACCGCGGCACCAATGCACCCATGTCGTCGCATCAGACCGACGAGAATATGGGGCAGGCCACAGGTGAGACACTTGCTCCCGCCGACGGGTTTGCCGACACCATGGCTCCCTCATCAGAGATGTCGGCGGCTCCCCAACAGCAGAGCGGGGCGGTTCAGCAGCCCACCGGTGAAATGGTGCAGCAGCGACTGGACGCGGCACAACAAGACTCGAAGATGACCGATATGACGGGCATCGCTGTGGCGCCGAGCGGTGACCGATATAAAAAATTATTGCTTCCGGCGGCGGCGTTGACCGTGGCCGCATTGGTGGTGGCCGGATTGGCGCTGGCGTTGGTATTCTCCGGCGACGAAGATGATGTCGTCGACGATCCCGCCGCGCAGGCCGAACAACAAGAAGCAGACGAGGCGCTGGCAGCGATAGATGATCCCGTCGAAGAACAGCCGGAGGTCGCCGAGGAGCCCGAAGAAGAGCCTGCCGAGGAGGACGAAGAAGCCGATGAGGGGCAGGAAGATGAAGATGAGGAAGAGATCGAGGAAGAGCCAGAGGATGCAGAGCCCGAGCCTGCCGAGCCGACGCCCAGTCCGACGCCGGCGGCGCCGGAGCCAGAACCAAGGCCGCAGCCGCAGCCGCAACCGCAGCCGCAACCGCAGCCAACGCCTTCGGCAGAGCCCGACGATGACGACGATGACGACGACCGACCGAGATTGGATATTTTCACGGTGGACTAATCGTGTCATGATGGCCGACACGAATTATTCACGGATTGCCAGATTCACACACTTCGTACGGTGGAACGCCATGAGCAAATATGCTGTATTTACACTCGCTTTTTTTCTGACTTCACTTCTCGCCACCGGGGCGTTTGCCGACGATGGCGACGAATTGTCTGAAGAGGCCCTTGAGGAGATCGACGAGGAGGATATCCAGCGGGCTCAGGACGCGTTCAATGAGGGGGCATCGCTGTATTACGAAGGTGAGTACGGCCGGGCGATGGTGGAGTTTCGGCGGGCCAACGAGCTATATCCCCATCCGATCTTTGCCCATAATATGGCCCTGGCAAACCACCAGTTGGGACGAACCAATCGAACGCTGGACGCCGCCCTTGAGGCACGTGAGCTGTCGCAGCAAGCCACCGATGATGCAGAGAGACTCCCAGATCGGGCGGATGCCACCAATCACGGATTGATCGTCAGTCTTCAGAGCCTTGAGACCGGCGAGGAAGTTGCGGAGGCCATTGCCGCCGATACGATCGATGACGATGACGAGCCGGTAGCCGTCGACGAGCCGCCCGAGGGCGTCGACGATCCTTCCAGCTTCGGTGCACTCGGCTGGGGTGGCGTTGGCGCTTTTGTTCTCGGTGCGGGAGCTCTGACCGGAGCGGCCCTCATCGATCGCAACGTGGTCAGCGGCAAAGAATCGCTGGAAAATTGGGATGACACGACCACGGCCTTCAACGAGGAAAAGGACTCGCTTGAAAGCCAGCAGTCGATCGGCAAGGTCCTGCTTTTTTCGGGGGCCGGATTGGCCGCCGTGGGAACCGGTCTGGTGGTCTGGGAGTTGATGAGCAGCCCCGACAGCGAGGGCTCTCAGATGGCCGTGTCGCCGTCGCTGACTCGTCCGGGAGTCGATGTGATGCTTCGGTGGTGAGCCCGGTGGTTCGCCAGAGATGACCTATTCCGTCAAAGAGATCTACTACACCCTTCAAGGGGAGGGAGCCAATGCGGGCCGACCGGCTGTATTTTGCCGGTTTGCCGGATGCAATCTGTGGTCCGGTCGCGAGGAAGACCGCCACGAGGCGGTATGCTCGTTTTGCGATACCGATTTTGTGGGAGTCGACGGACCTGGCGGCGGGCGTTTTGCCTCGGCCGACGAATTGGCGGATACGATTGGCGAGCGGTGGCCAAAAGATGGTGACGAGGCTCCGGGACAGCCCCTGGTTGTGTGTACCGGAGGAGAGCCCCTGTTGCAGGTCGACGAGCCCTTGATACAGGCGTTTCACGAGCGGGGCTTTGAGGTGGCCGTGGAGACCAACGGAACCCAGCCGGCGCCGAAGGGATTGGATTGGATCTGCATGAGTCCCAAAGCCGGTGCCGAATTGGTGTTGAAAACAGGCGATGAACTCAAGCTTGTCTTTCCTCAAAAAGAGTTGCGGCCCGAGGCGGTTGAAAACCTCGATTTTGTGCACTTTTTTCTGCAACCGATGGACGGCCCGGAGCGCGAAAAAAACACCCGGCTGGCCGTCGACTATTGTATGGAAAACCCCCGATGGCGGTTGAGTCTTCAGACCCACAAATATATCGGGATTGATTGACCCGGGTTGAACGCGCGCGCTTGTCGCCAGTGGAGTACAGAGTTACACGGGGGCGGGCTAATCTGGATGATTTATGATCCGCCTGTGGCGGCACGTAAATAATTCAAGCTGATTTTTTACGAGGGAACCCACTGATGACCACGCTCCGTGCCGGCCAATTCGTGCGATCCATGCAAAATGATCTGGGGATAGGCAAGGTGGCTGCCGTCGAAGGTGATCGGGTTACCGTGGAGTATTTCGACTCGCCGACCGACGGAGAGCGGCCCACCCGATCATTGCCGAGTTCTATGGTGGAAGCCACGGAGCTTCATCAGGAAACCCGCGTATATTTTAAGCATCCCGCCACTCAAGCCTGGTTTGTGGGGCGAGCGCTTTTAAAGACCGGCGATGCCTATCGAGTACAATTTCCGAATCGCAAGGTCGGGGAGTTGCCGGAGAGTTCGCTTTTCGTGCGCTGGGATCGGCCCATCGACGATCCCACGGATCATCTGGCAAATCGAGTCAACGAGACGCCCTATTTTCACGAGGGCCGGGCGCCGTTTCGGGCCTCGCTGGTCGAACAGCGGGCCGGTTGTGCGGGAATGACCGGGCTTTTCTCGTCGGTCATCGAGCTCGAGGAACATCAAATAGAGGTGGTGCGCCGCGTACTAGAAGATCCGGTGCAGCGCTATTTACTGGCCGATGAAGTGGGGCTTGGTAAGACGATTGAGGCCGGGGCCATCATGCGCCAATACGCCCTGGATCGACCGCGAGATTACGGGATTCTGGTCGTCGTGCCGCCTCATCTGTGCGAGCAGTGGGAAGAGGAGTTGGCACAGCGGTTTTTATTCGACCAGGAATTGGGTGAGCGGGTTCATGTGGTTCCCTTTGAGGCCACAGGAGAGATTCTGGCCCTGGGCATGCAGGTGGGCATGGTGGTCGTCGACGAAGCCCACCAGATCGCCCAATATGCCCATTCCGAGGACGACGAAGAGCGCGGGATCTACGAGTCGATCCAGAGCGTCACCGAGGTGACCGACAAATTATTATTGCTGTCGGCGACGCCCGTCTTGCACAACGAGGCCGGTTATCTGGCGATGCTGCATCTTTTGGACCCACAATTATACGCCCTCGATGACGTCGACGGATTTCGAAAGACCGTTCGAGATAGACAACAGACCGCCGAGCTCTTTCACCGTTTTGCGCCCGATGCCGATGCCTCTCAATTGCAGGAGGCGGCCCGGGAGTTGATAGAGCAATTTGAGGATGATGAACGCCTGGAATCGCTCGCCGGCGATCTGATGGAACATCTCGACGATGACGAAGAGCGCGAAAAAAATGTCGAGGCACTTCGCACCCATATAAGCGAGACGTACCGGCTGCACCGACGGGTGTTGCGAACTCAGCACACCGAGGAGACCCAGTGGCTTTTGCCCGGGCGGGCGCCGGTACAAACCGTCGAATTCGACGAGGGCGCCTCGGAGGCCATCGACGAGGCGCTCGATGATTGGCGACAGGGGGCTGCGGAGGTGGTCGACGACGGCGACGGCAATGCCGAGGCGTATACGGCATTATTTCGTCGTTTTTTCGAGGCGCGATGCGGGCTTTTTGACACCTTTGCTCGGACCGTCGACGAGCGGCGCGCCGCCATCGCCGATGGTGCCACGGCAGAGCCTGTGAGCTTTGACGGCGAAGAGGAGTTGCTCGACGGGTTGTCCTCAGCTCTAAATGAGGCGCGCGATGCCGGCAATCGGATGCAGCGATTGGTCGAATATCTGGCGTCGGTGACCGAGGATGGAAAAGCGGTGGTCTTTGTCACCGAAGAAGAAGACGCTGATCGCGTCTTTGAGCACCTTGAGACACACCTCGATGTAAATGTTGTACGCCACGAGGTGGCCCGCCATTTGCGCGAGGCTGAGTGGAAGGTGTTTTTTGATGAAGAGCACGGAGCTGTATTGGTCTGCGATCGGCGGGCCGAAGAGGGTCTGAATTTGCAGGGAAGTCAGGCCCAGTTGGTGCACTTCGATCTGCCCGTATCGCCGAATCGCGTCGAGCAGCGCATCGGACGGCTCGACCGCTACGGCACCGGTCAGCCCGTGGAGTCCTGCTTATTCATCTCGAAACAGTCGTCTTATATGATGTCGCTCGTCGATCTTCACGACAGTGGATTCGGCGTCTTCGAGCGGACGATCTCGCCGCTGCCCTATCTGGTCGAAAAAAAACTCGGCGAATTATGGCCCCGGGTACTTAGCGAGGGGCTGCCGGCGATTGCCGATGCCACCGAGGCATTGGGCGGCGATGACGGAGAGGTGGCAAAGGAGCTGGAGCGGGTGCGGGCACAGGACGAACTCGACGCCCTGGAGGCATCGCAAAAAAGTGACGACGAGTTCTACGACCGGTTGTGGGACGTCGATTTCGACGCCGATCGCCTCGAGCAGGTGGCCCACGAGTGGATCCGAAACCGCCTGCAATTTCACCGTGTGGAGACAGATCACGGACACGAGCGCATTTTTCGCTACGAATACCGAACGGAGCGCACAGCGAAACATCCGACGCTATTGCCGATTCGCGAATTGCTGGGTCGGTTCGCCGTGGCCGTCGACCCGGAGGTGGCCGGCTTTTTCTCCTATCCCATGTCTTTTCATCGCGGCACGGCCTGCTCTCAGTCGGTGCGCGTGGCCCGTATCGGCGAGCCCTTTATCACGGCCGTGCAGCACTATATCCGCTGGGACGACCGCGGCACCAGTTTTGCGATGTGGCGCCATGTTCCGAGGGCGGAATTAAAGCGAGATCCCGAGGTCTACTTCCGCTTCGATTTTATCGTCGAGGCCGACACCACCGGCGCCGAGGAGGCGCTTGCGGGCATGCCCCAGGCCACTGAAGAGGCGGTAAGGCTGCGGGCCGACGGGTTGTTCCCGCCGCTGATCCAGACCGTCTGGCTGGGTCTGGACGGCGAGCGGGTCGACGAAGAGACCCGGGACTTACTCGAGATGCCCTACGAGTCGGACGGGACCAATCGCTACGGCCGCGACTACAATCTCAATGCCGAGCGCTGGGAAACGATCGAGGAGATGTGTGAGCGCCAGTGGTGGGCAGATCGATGCTACGAGATTCGCGAGCAAGCCTCGGAGGTATTGGCCGAGGAGGTGGGGCTCGACGAGCGCTGTGCGCGCTATGCGGAGCGAGCCCGACGGCGGGCACAACAGAATATCGACCGTCTCCAGACCCGACTCGATCGCTTTGGTGACGCCGCACAGGGCGGGCAGGTCGCCCAGCTTGAGCTGGAAGAGGCGTTGATCTCGGCGCTTGAGGCGGGCATTCGCGAACCCCATATTCGTCTCGATTCGATCGGCGCCATCTTTTTGTCGACAGTTGACCCCTATGGTGAAGAGGACTGAGGGACAGTCCTGGGGGAGCAGCGTCGGAATTGAGAATCACAGCGCCGTCTGTCATAACATTGTGGCAGTTTTGTGGGCGACCGGACGGAGCTTTTGATGAAGCGAATCAGTGGGATTTTAGTAGCGTTATTTTCGGCGGCCGTGCTTTTGTTGTGGGCCGGGCCTGTCTGGGCATCGACCTGTACCGGACCGATGGCGACGTTTCAGCTCGATGGGGTGTCTGTTCCGAGCTCGGTAGCCGGGGCGATGTACAGAAATTGCGACAGCGTCGTCCCCGATACGGATCCCGAATTTTCGCTGCGCGAAGTCGGTACGGACCACGAGGTGTCGATCAGTTATGAACAGGGCCGCCACGGACTCTACGAGGTGGTCTTTGATGAAGAACTCGCCGAAGATAGGACCTACGAATTTACGGCCGATCCGGAATGTCCCACCGTCGACGGGATGGAGGCGATGACCTGGTCGTTCGATACGACGTCGCCGGCGGAGTTGCCCGACGATATAGGCGTGTGGCTGCCGACGAGCCCGGTGGTCGGCGATGTGCGCTACGTCCCGGAAAATGAGGAGGAATGTACGACCTCGGGCGAGGCGGTGTATATCGAGCTGGAGTTTGAGCCCGATGCCGAGGGGAGCGTCTGGAGTGAGGCGATCGCCTTTGAGACCTACGTCAATACCACTATCTGGGAGCCACAATTTGGAATCGGCGAGACCGTCCCTGCCGGGGCGAGTCGATGGGGGTGGGGCGAAGAACAGGTCTATGCTCCCTGCGGCGACACGGCACCGCTTCCACAGCCCCATGCCGAGGTGCTCGAGCGCTGGGTCAATATCGAAATCAACGCCTGGATCCCGGGTACCGATCGGCAGTGGTTGAGCGAGTCCGAGGTGGTGATCCTTGCCTGTCCCGACGAAGATGAAGAAGACGAAGAAGATGAGGAAGACGAGGAAGAGAAAGAAGACGAGGACGATGATCTGGAACTCGTCGATGACGACGATGGGTGCAGCTCAACTGGAAGCGGCGGGACCGGATTGACGTTGCTGCTGGTCGTCTTCGGTGCTCTGCTATTGCGCGGGCGAAAATGATGCGCTAACAGTCTAATTTCCGAATCTTATTGACCCCGGTTTAATTTCCCGTCAGTTTCGGGATTGTCGGCTTATGAGCGAATTGATCGCCATCTCCCTTGCCTTTCCCACGGTCGTCTTCACGGCGCTTTTGACGCTGGCCGTTCTGTTCTGGATTCTCTCCATGATGAGCGGAATCGGATTCGACTCCATGGATCTGGACGCTGATTTCGACGCTGATTTCGACGCTGATTTCGACGCCGATTTCGACGCCGATTTCGACGCTGATGTCGACGCCGATGTCGACGCTGATGTCGATGCCGACGCGGGCGGAGCTTCAGTTCTGCAATTCTTGTCCTTTATCGGCATCGGAAAGGTCCCGCTGAGTATGTGGGGGACGATCTTTTCGTTTTGTGGCTGGGCGATGTCGCTGTTGATTATCTATTTTGTTCAGGATGTCGTGGCCCTTGGACTGCTGCTAGAGCTTGCGGTTCTGGCGGTGGTGACAATGGTGGCGTTACCACTTACTCGCCTGGGCGTATCTCCGCTGGCGATGTTATTCGAGGTCTCGTCGGGATACGACTCACGCGAAGATATCATCGGCGGTGTCTGTCAGGTGATGAGCGGGCGGGTCGACGAAGGTTTCGGGCAGGCGCGATTTGACACGGAGGGAGCAGAACTGGTCATATCTGTGCGCTGCGAACAAGAAAACGAGCTCGGACGGCGTGATCAGGCGTTGATCATCGATTACGACGAAGAGGAAAACGTATATCTCGTCGAGCCCATGGACCAGCTTCTGAGAGCATCGAAGTTGAAAGAGATCAACGAGGCCGTTGTCCTCGAGGGAGCCGATGGGCCGGCTCAAGTCGAAGAGGCGGTCAGCGAAGAACAAGAAGACAAAAAAGTGCAGTTAACCGACTGAGGAGGCGAATGTCATGGTGGGCAATCTGGGACAGGCAGTGATGAGTGGTGCTCAACTGGCCACGAACGGTTCGTTTATGGATGGGGGGCTGGCGATCGGCATAGCTATCGTCGTCGGGGCGGCGGCTCTTTTGTTGGTCATGACCTTTGCCATCGGCTACCGGAAGGTCAGCCAGGGTGAGGCGTTGATCATCAACGGTCGTCCTCTCGGATTGAGGGTCGCCTTCGAGGGTGCGTTTGTCCTCCCCGTGCTGGACCGCGTGGAGATCATGGATGTGTCGGTCAAGACCATCCAGATCGCGCGAAGTGGGCACGACGGGCTTATCTGCCACGACAATATCCGCGCCGATATCACGGTCACATTCTTTGTGCGCGTCAACAATACGGAAAAAGACGTCAAGCAGGTCGCTCAGGCCGTCGGCTGTGAGCGGGCTTCCGATCAAGATCGGCTCGAAGAGCTATTTACGGCCAAATTCTCGGAAGCCCTCAAGACGGTGGGTAAGCAGCTCGAATTCGAGCAACTCTACGAAGAACGAGTCCAATTTCGCGATAATATCATCGAAATTATCGGCCAGGATCTAAACGGCTATATCCTGGAAGACGCCGCCATCGACTATCTGGAACAGACGCCGGTCGGTCAGCTCGATCCCGATAATGTGCTCGATGCTCGCGGTCTGGAAAAAATCACCGAGATCACGGCGGCGAAGCGCTTTCATAAAAACGAATTCGAAAATAAAGCCAAAAAGGATATCGGCCTCGACGATCTGGAGACGAAGAAAGCACTGCTGGAATACGATCGGCAGGAGGCCGACGCGGAGGCCACGCAGCGCCGAGAGATTGCAGTGGTGGAGGCCCAGCAAAAAGCGGAGGCCGAAGAGGTGCGAGCAAAAGAGATCGCCCGCGCTCAAAAGGCGGAGATCGAAGCCCAGGAAGAGGTCAAGATTCGCCAGATCGAAAGCCAGCGTGAACAAGAGGTGGCCTCGGAGAACCGCAAGCGCGTCCTCGCCG